>JAJZQG010000250.1 GCA_021847645.1 Myxococcales bacterium | reverse complement strand
ATCGAAAATCGGCCGCACGCGACCTCTGGTGCCCTTCGTTTCCCCGCCGAGCTTCGCTGGCGTTCCGTGTTCGCGTTCCTGTTGCTTGTTCCTAGCTGCTAGTTTTCCGGAAGGCTTTTCGGATGGGATCGAGCTACTCGCCTGTTGCTGGTTCTCCGGCAAGGGCACGGCCCCAATCCCGCCCCCCCATCGGCATTCGGTGGTCCTCCCCACAGAGGCTCTTCGAGCAGCCGTGAGCGGGCTGCGGGACTCTCCCTCACCCCTTGCGCTGCGCGATCATCTTGCGCGTATAGGGAATCAGCCCGCCCTCGCGCACAATCCCCATCACCGACTCGGGCAGCCCGGGGAAGGGGAACTTCTTGCCCTCGACCTCGACCACGCCGTTCTCCAGGTCCACGCCGATTTGGCTCCCCGCCTCAATGGCATCGATCGCGGCCGGACACTCCACCAGCGGAAGCCCCTCGTTGATCGCATTGCGGAAGAAGATGCGCGCGAATGACGCCGCCACCACCGCCGCCACGCCCGCCTCCTTCAAGCAGGAAGCTGCCTGCTCGCGGGACGAGCCGCAGCCGAAGTTGCGACCCGCTACGATGATATCGCCCGGGCGCACTTCCTTCGCGAACGCCGGGTCCAGATCCTCCAGAGCGTGCGCGGCCATCTCCTTCCGATCCGTCACGGTGTACGTGTACTTGCCGGGAAAGATGACGTCGGTGTTAATGTCGTCGCCGTACTTCCAGACCTTGCCTCGGATTGCCATGGCGCGCCTCCTCACATCGTCCTGGGATCGGTGATCTCGCCTGCAAGCGCCGACGCCGCCACCGTCGCCGGACTCCCCAGGAACACCGACGCATCGCGGCTGCCCATGCGTCCGCGGAAGTTGCGGTTCGCCGTCGAGATGCACACCTCGCCCGGTGCCAGAATCCCCTCGTGCGCTCCCAGACACGGGCCGCACCCCGGATTCATGAGGATCGCCCCGGCCTCCGAGAGCGTCATCAGCGTGCCGTCGGCCATCGCCGCGCGGTACACGTCCACCGACGCGGGGAACACCAGCATGCGCACCGACGGGTGCACCTTCTTGCCCCGCACGATGTCGGCCGCCTGCTGCAGGTCGCGCAGACGACCGTTGGTGCAAGTCCCCAGCAGCGCCTGGTTGAGCTTGGTGCCCGCGTGCTGCGAGACCGGGTGCACGTTGTCGACCGTGTGCGGCGCCGCCACCTGCGGCTCGAGCGCGCTCACGTCGTACTGCAGTGTCCGCGCGATCTCGGCGTCCGGATCCGAGCCCACGCGCTCGAAGCTCGTCACGCCGTGACGCTTCAGCCATGCAGCCGTCTGCTCGTCGGCCTCGATGTAGCCGTTCTTGGCGCCCATCTCGGCCGTCATGTTGCAGAGGGTCATACGGTCATCGACATCCATGGACGAGATCGCCGGGCCCGTGAACTCCACGGCCTGGTATAGGCCGCCGTCCGCGCCCAGATCGCCGATGAGCTTGAGGATGAAGTCCTTGGCGTACACGGCCCGCGGGAACTTGCCCGACACCACCACGCGCATCGTCTCGGGCACCCGCAGCCAGATCCGCCCCGTCGCCATGATCACCGCCGTCTCGCTGCGCCCGATGCCCGCCGCGAACGCGCCCAGCGCGCCGTAGGTCGTCGTGTGCGAGTCCGAGCCCACGATCAATTGCCCCGGCAAGGCATGGCCGTGCTCCGGCAACACCTGGTGGCAGACACCGTGGTTGACGTCGTAGAAGTTCTTGATTCCCTGCGCCGCCACGAACTCCCGCACGTCCTTGTGGTTCTGCGCGTACTTCTCGCTCGCCGCCGGAACGCAGTGGTCCAGCACGATCACGTGCCGGCTCGGCTTGTCCACCTTCTCAACGCCGATCTTCTTGAACGTCGCCGCGATGGCGGACGTGTTGTCGTGCGACAGCACGACATCCGGGGTGACGTCGACGATCTCGGAGACCGCGACGGTCTTCTTTCCGGCCCCGCGGGCCAGGATCTTCTGCGTGAACGTTTGACCCATGACGACCTCGCACTTGCCCGTCGGAAAGGGGCGTCCAGGACGCCCGCGCTCGACCGCCGCCTTTGTGTCTCATCGGTCGACAGGAAGCAAGAGCGGGCGCACGATCCTGGTCAGAGCATGGGGCAGACCGTGGATCCGTTCTTCGTGCCAGGTGTGGACGACGAGGACACCGTGCGGCGTCGTCGCGCGCTGGTGCGCTCCATCGAACGGGACGCGCGCGGTGACCGTCCGGTGATCCATGCGATGCTGTCCGTTCCCCGGCACGCGTTCGTGCCGCCCTACTGGTATTTCCGAGCTTATGAGGACGGCCCCCTGACCATCGGCCACGGGCAGACCATCTCGCAGCCGGCCGTGGTCGCCATGATGACCTTCGCGCTTCGTCCCGAGCCCCATCACACGATTCTCGAGGTGGGCACGGGTTCGGGCTACCAGGCTGCCGTGCTCTCTCGCTTGGTGAAGCGTGTCGAGACCGTGGAGATCATCGAGCCCCTCGCCGTCACCGCGGCCGAGACCCTGCGCAGCCTAGGCTACGACAACGTGCGGGTGCACGTGGGCGACGGCTACGACGCGGTGAAAGACGCGGCGCCGTTCGACGGGATTATCGTGACGGCCGCCCCGGAGCGTGTTCCCGAAGGGTTGTTGGCGCAGCTTCGGGACGGGGGCCGCATGGTCTTGCCGGTAGGGCCGGAGTTCGGGATCCAGGAGCTGATCGTGCTTCGGCGCAGGGGCAACGATATTGAGCGCAAGTCGATCGCCCCGGTGCGGTTCGTGCCGATGGTCAAGAAGGATGGTACCGCGCGCTGAAAGGGGCGCGTGTCACAGGCGCAGCGAACGTCACGCGGGGAGCACGCGCGGTGCGGAACCGCGGCTGGCCGGTGTGCATCCAACAGCCCCGACCGCCCCGGGCGCATTGAATGGGCTCCCCGCCTCGGCCGTCCATCGGGCGACCCGAGAAATGTTGTCCACGGGCTTCCACGTTCCCTTCCACCCCTGATAGACTAGCCGCCCATGAAAACACGCACACTCGCTCTCGTTGCAACGGCAGCAGTAGCCGCTTCCTTTGCCATGGGATGCGCGGGCTCGCCCGCGTCTCCGTTCAACCAACTGGCCCAAGCGCCGATCACCGTCTACCGCCTCCAGAACTACCAGGACCAGACGGCAGCCACCGCCACGCCCACGCCGGCCACCACCGGCACGCAGATCATTCCCGGCCTGCCGATTCCGATCCCGCCGGAGTTCCAGCCCCAGGTGCAGCAGGCGCAGTCGATGATCTGCGGGTTCCTGCCGCCCGGATCGCCCGGATGCACGCCCGCGGGCGCCACGCCGGCCATGCCCACCACGCCGGCGGTGCAGAATGCTCCTCTGTTCGAGGGCTATCGCATCATCGGCCAGGCGCAGGTCATGGATAGCAAGCTGCACGACGAGCTGATCGACATCTTCGGGTACGACAAGAACTTCGGGACGAAGAAGAGCCCGTGCATGTTCCCGGAGCTCGGCGTGTCCTTCGGCGCCGGCGGCGCGCAGCCTCCGGCCGACGTGCTCGTGTCGTTCTCGTGCAACCAGGTCCAGGCACGCAACTTCCCCTGGCCGCACCCGGACAACGGATTGCAGGACGACACCGTCAAGAAGCTCTCGGCGGTGATCCAGAAGCTGTTCGGCGGCGGCTGATAGGCCATAGCCGCACGTCCCCGCCGACGACACTCCAGCGCCACGCTGATCACGGCGAGCGCTTGGTCGATCGCACCCTGCGCCTGCGCGCAACCAGCGCCACGCCCATCAGCACCAGCCCCGCCCACGGCCCCCTTGACGGCCGTGCTGCACGGCACGCGCAGCCGGGCATCAACGCATTCTCCGCGGCTGCCGCCGAACGCCATGCACTCGACGCGTCACCCGGGTCGCCAGGAGGGTCGGCCCAACCCCCTGCCGCGTCCGCCCCCGCGTCGATGGCTGCCTTGGCATCATCCGCCGCGTCGTGCGGTTCCCCGTCCGCCGGCAGCACGCCGCACGTGCCGAGATTGCCCAACAACGTGATCAGCGACTCGCACGTAACTCCGGGTGGGCAATCCGCATCGCTGCAGCACAGCTTCTCGCACTTGGTGGACGATCCGCAGTAGTAGCCGGGCTTGCACAAGCGGCTGACCTGATCGCACCGCTCGCCGGGTTCCGTCAGGTTCGGCCCGTCCAGGCAGTAGACTCCGCTCTTGGCCTGGTCGACGTGACACGCCTGGCCCGCCGCAGCGTCGCACCCCTCGTTGGTCAGCGGATTGCACACCGCGGTTGGCGGCACACACGCCGGGTCCGCGTCGATCAGCGACCCTCCCGACGCGTCCGGCAGGTGGGCCCAGCCGCCGCCCTCGAATCCGCCGTCCACCTGTCCGCCGTCCACCTCGGCTCCGGGAAGGCTCCCCAGCCAGTCCGCATAGGCCGATACCGTCGTATAGATGGTGCTCTCCCCGCACGGCTGCACGGCCCACGCCCAGGCCCGCGACGTGGCGCCCACGAGCCACAGCGTGTCGTTCGTGACGATGTAGGCGGGCCCGCCGCTGTCCCCGAAACAGGTGTCCGCCTCTCCCAGACGTCCTGCCAACAGCTCTGTTGCGGAATGGCGAATGTGCGGCGTGATCCCGCGGAACAGCACGCCCGATTGGTGCGTCAGATTGCTGAATTCCCCGTAGCCCGCAATGTGCACCGGGCGGTTCGGAGTCAGCTCCGTATCGACCGCTCCGAGAGGGAGAATAGGCGCTACGATCCCGCCGGGAATTGGGTTTTCCAGCACGATGGCCGCGATGTCGTTCAGCTCGCCCAGCCCGTATGCGTCCGTGGAGGCCAGCGGGTCGTAGGCCGGGTGAACCTGAATGAGCGAGGGAATCAGCCGGTCGTCCACCGACGATTCCGACGGCACCTCGTAACCATAGACGACGCGGATGTCGTCCAGGGCGCGGCGGTCGACGCAGTGGGCAGCCGTCACGACGAGATTCGGTCCTATCAGCGTGCCCGAGCAGAAGGGATCGCCGTGGACGGTGGTGATGGCCACGGTGGACGGATAGTCCGAGGCCGACGCAGCCTCTCCGCCTATGATGAGGGGGCGCGTGCGACCCAGAGCATCGAGTGGCGAGCCGACGTCACCGGCGCAGCCGAACAGCGGCGCCGCGGTGATCGACGCGACGGCGAGCCACGGCCCGGCCCAGCGAAAGCAGGGATGATGTTGCCCCATGATCCAGCCGTGCGTCTGCAGGTACGGCCGAGTCAAGGGCCGCGCATTCGGTTCCTCACATCATGCGCGAGACCGACGCGCTGCAAGATGTTCGGAACGGGGCTGCGCGCTCACACTCGGGACATCGCGATGTCCCGCGCGGCCCGCGCCGCCGAGCCTTTGCTGCAGAGCCTGCGCCACATAGACATAGTGCACGCTCGTGCCGCGTCCGCGCTTGTGGCGCTCGAACGAGAACCCGGCTTGCTTCAGGTTGTGCTCGAATGCCTGCGAGGGCCTCTCCGACCACACGCTCAGCGTGCCACCGGGCGTGAGTGCTGCCAGGCTCCAGCCGATCGCACGCGGGCCGTAGAGTGGATCGCGCGGGGAAATGTGTGCCGCGGCGGGGCCCTCGTACATGTCGAGCACGATGGCGTCGTATCGCGTGTCCGGGCGATCACCGGCGCTACGGATGAGTCGGGACACGTCGGCCACCACCACCTGGACGCGCGGGTCATTCACCGCGCCGCGGGTCAGCGGTGCCAGAGGGCCGTTGCACCAGGTGGCGACAACCGGGTTGAGCTCCGCCACGGTCACCCGGGCATCGGGGCGCAGCGCATCCAGCGCGGCGCGCAACGTGAATCCCATGCCCAGCCCGCTGACCAGCACGTTCGCGCGCTGCCGCTCGGCGATCGGCCCGCACCCCAGCGTGGCCAGCGCGTCTTCGGATCGGTGCGCCATGCTCGTCATCAGCACGCGCCCTCCGATCGTGATCAGGTAGTCCTTCGAGCCGCGGCACCGCAGCTCGAGAACCCCGTCGGGCGTCTCGACCCGATCGAGCGGTTCCCACGGGCGCGTCATCGTAAACCGCCCGAAAGGGCAAGTGCTCGGGTAGCTGGCGACGGGGCTGGCGCGTGGATCATGGGGGCAACGTAGCGGGCGACGGACCTCGTGTCACCGAAGATGCGCGCGGCGCGTCGCCATCTACCGACCGCGCTGGCATGAGCCGGTCACCGCTCCAAGTGAGGGCGTGGCCTTGACGCTCGTGGCTCGCGCGACCAAGTGTGTAGAAGCAGGTCAGAGCCCAGTTGCGCACCCAAGTGCGGGAGGTCTGCCATGGAGCAAGGCAAGACGGGTGATTCCACGCGCGGTGACCGGCGGGGGTCTCCACGGTACGTCGGCAGCGTCCCCGTCCAGGTCGACGATCTGTGGGGAGGCGCCGACTATGCGGGAGTCACGCACGATGTGAGCTCCACGGGAAGCCGGCTCTACACGCAGGGAACCCTGGGTCTCGGCGACCTGGTGCGGCTGCGACTGTTCCTGTCCGAGGGAAACAGGCAGCCCACGGTCGTGTATGCGCGGGTGGTTCGCTCCGGCGCACACACCGAGCCACGATCGATCTGGCCGTGCGACGCGGCTGTGCGATTCGACGTTCCGATCTCGTTGGGAGAGCTGCCGGGATTCAAGCTTGCGGTCGGAGAGCCGGGGTAGGCGGCGTGCGCGCCGACCCGGGACCCGACCAGTGTCGGTGAACTCGAATTGCCGTGCGCGCGCCATCGTGCGACATTCACGGACGCCCATGTCTCGCTGGGATCCCGCGAACGCTGAAGAAGCCACCGCCCCCGACGCCGCCTCGTCGACGCTGGCCTTCCTCGGGATTGGCCGCGTGTGGGGGACGCTGTCGGGACAGGTCACGGAGCTCGACGCGACGGCGCACGCGGTGCTGGGTCTTGAGGACCACGAGACGCTGGCGCAAATCGACGCGTTCGGGGTGCCCGGACCCTCGCCGCTGCAGTCCGTCATCGACGCGGGCGAGGTGCATGAGATGTCCTGCTGGCTCGCGCTGTCCAGCGGACGGCGCGCCTTCGTCGTGTTGTCGGGTCGCCTCGTCCGGCGCCCGGGAGACGAGGCGCTCGTGCAATGGTTCGTCCGCCGCGGCGTTTCCCAGCCGGTTGTCGACCAGCCCTACCGCGCGATCTTCGACCAGGTCGACGACGGCATCGCGGTGCACGACATCGACAGCGGCAGGATCGTCGATGCCAACCGGGCAGCCAGCTCGATGTTCGGCATAGGCCGCGAGCAGGCCCTGCTCGTCGAGCCCCACGATGTCACCACCGGGGAGTCGGACGCCGCGGACAAGGCCGCGTTCGAGCGTATTCAAGCTGCGGCGCGTGGTGAGCGACAGGTCTTCGAGTGGGAGGCGCACGACGCGAGCGGCCGGCCGTTCTGGCTCGAAGTCTCCCTGCGCAAGGCCAAGATCGGCGGCGTCGACCGAATCGTCGCGGTCATGCGCGATGTCACCCAGCGCCGGCGCGAAGACGCGCTGCACCTGGAGACCGCGGAGCGGCTGCGCACCATTCTGAACACCACGCACGAGATCGTCTGGACGCTCGATCTGGACGGCTGCTTCACGTTCGTCAACACGCAGGGCGAGGACGCGACGGGCTACTCCGCGCCCGAGTGGATCGGCTTGCCCTTCGATCCGCTCATCCATCCCGACGACCGGGAGATGGTGCGCGACGCTTTCCGCAAGACGATCGCGGGCGAGAGGACGCGCTTCAATGCGCAGGTGCTGGATGTGTCCGGGCGGACGAGGTCGCTGTTGGTGAATACGGCGCCGTTGGTGCAGGAAGGGCGAGTCATCGGGATGGTGGGGTTGGGCAATGACGTGACCGAGCAGGTGCGGCTCGAGGAGGAGCTTAACAAGGCGCAAAAGATCGAGTCGCTGGGCCTGCTGGCAGGCGGCATCGCGCACGACTTCAACAACATCCTGACCGCGATCGTCGGGGGGATCTCGCTGGCTCGTCGTCGCGCGGGGAGCGACAGCTCGCTGTTGGAGATGCTCTCGCTATCCGAGACGGCATGCATGCGCGCGCGCGACCTGACCCAGCAGCTGCTGACCTTCTCGCGCGGGGGTGCGCCCATCTGCAAGCCGGCCAGCATGGCCGAGCTCATCCGCGAGACCGCCCACTTCGTGTCCCGCGGCAGCAAGGTCCGTTGCGAGCTGGACATCGATCCATCGCTGTCGCTCGTTGACATGGATGCGAGCCAGATGAGCCAGGTGCTGGGCAACCTCATCCTCAACGGCATCCAGGCCATGCCGGACGGCGGCACCATCACGATCGAGGCGCACAATGAAGAGATCGGCACCGCGCTGCCGCCCGGCTCCGCATTGCGGCCCGGCCGCCACGTGTGCGTGTCCGTGCGCGATTCGGGCGTAGGCATCCGCCCCGAGCACGTTGCCAAGATCTTCGACCCGTACTTCACCACCAAGCCGGGCGGCTCCGGTCTGGGACTGGCAACCTCGTACTCCATCGTGCGGCGTCACAAGGGCCACATCGACTTCGAGTCCACCCCTGGTGTCGGAACCACCTTCCGCATCCGCTTGCCCGCCGCCGCACGCTCCGTCGCGCCTGCGCCTTCCGCGCCCGCGTCCGCGTCCGCTACGCGAGCCCCAGTCCGCGTGCTGCTCGTTGACGACGAGCCGGTGCTTCGGGATGTCGCGTCGCTGATGCTGCGCACGCTCGGCTACGGCGCCGAGACCGCGGCCAGCGGCGAGCAAGCGGTGGATGTGTTCCGCGATGCGGCTCGGCACGGTACCGGGTTCGATGTCGTGGTGATGGATCTGACCATGCCCGGCGGCATGAGCGGCCGGGAGGCTGCAGGCGCGCTGCGAAGCCTCGACCCGAAGGTCGTGATCGTGGCCTCCAGCGGCTACTCGACCGATCCGGTGATGGCCGACCCCGGGTCCTTCGGATTCGACGGCGCCGTGCCCAAGCCGTACATCGCATCGGACCTGGACGAAGCGCTGCGTGCTGCGCTCAAGAAGCGCGATCGCTGAGCAGCCGTCCCCGGGCCCGATCTCATCGGGGTGGCGTGGGCGTCGCCGATGTGCGGCGGGAGCGCGAGCCGCAACGAGCGAGTCACGTGGACAGCAGCGCGGCGCCTGGCCCGAAGCCCAGCGTCATGACCAATGCGGTGCGCGCGGCGGCGATGCCGGACTGCAGGCGCGCCGAACGAGCCGCGAGCTCTGCGTCGTTCAGCAGCAGGACGCGCCCTTCGGCGTTGCGCCACGGGTGTCCGTGATCGGTTTGGATCCACTCGTCGAGCTGCGCGGTAATTCGTGGAACCAGCTCGACATACCCACTCCAGCCCGGATAGGTGCAAGCCTGCGGCGTGCCGTTGTCGGACACGGCGGTGGGCAGCGCCAGCACGAGCAGCGGCGGCGGAGGCTCTCGGACCGCCACGAAGCCGTGAATGACGCGCGCCACGAACCCGGCGGCCCGCTCGATGAACACGTGCGCCTGCTGTGCGGATATCGGATCGGCGTCGTCCGGCAAGCGCAACGGCAGGCTGTGGTGGTCTCGCGGAAACACCAGCTGCCGTGCCCGTCCCTTGGAGTAGGCGATGCCCTTGATCGACGTCTGGCCCATGTCGAGCACCACGCCCCGGCCGTCGCCGTATTGCGCGAGCAGTTGCTTGCCGCCCGCAGCCCCGCAGAAGGTGGGATCGTCGGCCACCACGACCGGGAACGGCAGGCTGGCCTTGAGCACGGTGTCGCGCACGCCCTCGGAGTTGAGCAGCCCGCCGCCCAGCCACACGGCCCGCGCCTGACCCGCGCCGCCCACGTCCCTGTCGACCAGCAGCCGCAGCGTCCTAGCCACGTCCGAGCCCAGCGTCTCGGCGGCCTCGCGAGCCGACGAGCTCTGCGCACGCAAGGCATCGAGGCGCTGCGAGCCGATGGCCTGGTACAGCAAGCTGCCCGCGGCTCCGGCCGGCTGTGCGCCAAAGTCCTCGTTCCAGACCTCGAGCGGGCGGATCGCAGGATCCAGTACTCGTTCGATGGTCCAACGCCCTTGGGGGGACACGTTCATGGGGCCAAGCCTGCAACAAGCTGCGCCAGCTCTCTGGTGCCGTCGTGCGCGCGGGACGAACCGCGGGTGAGCGGCGCGTGACCGTGGCAAGGAGAATCGGGCGCGATGAGGGCGGTAAGCACGGCAGGGCGATTGTGGGGCGAGGCGCGCAACAAGTCCAGATCCACGCCGCAGTTGCGGAGCGTTGCAGGGAATCGCCGGGCGGCGAACGCATCAGTTGGTGTCGGAGTCGGGAGGCACCATGGCCGAAGGCGCCCGCGCGGGCACCAGGGCGGTGGTGCCCACCGCCAGGGAGTGATGGGCGCGAGGCCGGACGGAGCCGAAAACCAGAAACCGCTGCAGCGGATAGGACACGAATAGCCAAGCGACGATCTTGGCGGGAATCCAGGCGACGCGCTGATCGGCGTGGAGGAACTCCACGAGGACGAACAGGCAGGTCTGCAGGGCCACGTAGGTCGTGAGCGAGGCGAACGCGTATTCGCTGGCTTGCGCGCCGAGAGGCTTGTCGTTGTTGCGGAAGGCCCAGAGCCGGTTGATGGCGAAGTTGGTGACGCCTCCGAGCACCGCTCCGAGGAAGGCAGCAGCGCCGTAGTGGCCCGCCAACAACGTGAGCACGACCTGGTAGACCAGGCCGTCGACCACGGTAGCCGCACCGGAGGACACGGAAGCGCGCACCATCGTCGCGAGCTCGGACAGGCCCTTGCGGACCCTGTATTTCCAGCGCGTTGACATGTGCTCGAAACCTTTGCGCGGAGCCGATAGCACGGCGTCCTGGACGCGCGCAATCGAATTGGGTTGCCGCGGCATCGTTGCGGATTCTCTCCCGCCAGCCCCTGGCCGGGCCAATTTTCGCCCCTCGCCGTCGTCACGGCCGGGCGTCTGAAGAAGGGACGAACGCGCCTTCAGCTGTTCCCTCCCGCGCTGTGGTCCGGTCGGTCGTCCCGGACGGCCAATGCTTCGCGAGCCGCTGATAGCAGTCGCAATGCTGCAAACATGGAGGTGATTGCGACGAGCGCAAGGACCGTCAGCGTTGCTGGATGCACGGCGCTCATGGGGGTGCCGAGCAGCGGAGAGAGCATGGGCGCGATGATGAGAGCTCCGCTGATGTAAGCGATGCGCTCGTGCCGGCGCATCAGCCCGCTGGGCAAGTCGAGCTGCATGGCTTCGGCCTTGGCGCGCACGTAGCTGACCAGCTGCCCGCCGACGATGGCGATGAGGGGAATCGCCATCTGCCAGGCGCTGAAGCGATAGAAGACGACCAGGCCCGCGAGCGGGGCGGCGTCCGAGATGCGATCGAGCACCGAATCGAGGATCGCTCCGCCGCGGGTGGCCTTGCCGGTTTCGCGCGCCACCATGCCGTCGAACGCGTCGAACGAGGCGCCGATCAAGAACACCAACCCTGCCGTGGAGAAGTGGCCCGAGGCGGCGATGGGCGCCGAGGCGAGCGTCACGAACAGCGATGTCCAGGTCAAGGCGTCGGGATCCACGCCCAACCGCGCGAAGCCGCGGCCCGGCAGGCGGATCGCCCAGTAGATCGCCTCCATGAGCCAAGCGCCGAACAGCACCGTCCCGCCGTAGCGCTCGAGCTTCGCTTCCTGCTTGCGCCCCACCAGCAGCGTGCGCACGGCGTATCCGGACACGGCGGTCAGCAGGAACAGCAGCAAGGCTCCAGCGCCGACGAAGGTGGAGACGGCCAAGCCGGAATTGGTTGCGGAATCGTAGGGCATTTCATCCACACCTTTGAGCCAAGGTACTCGTGCAGGTCGGAGGGCAGGTCGGGCGCAACCGCTTCCGGCCGGGCACGGCGGACCGTAGGAGCATCGGCCGTGCCACACGATTCAGCGCGCCTCCCCCCGAAGGCGCACTCCTGCTTCGATGCTCGCCGCGCGCGACGGTTGCGGGTTGGCAAGCGTAGGCTGCCTGATCCAGCCCCGCATTACTAGCGCCCAAGCCCTGA
>JAJZQG010000249.1 GCA_021847645.1 Myxococcales bacterium | reverse complement strand
CGCCGCCTCCCCACACGCTCCCTCGGTCGCTTTCCCGGCCTTCGAGCCTCTGCGCCTCTGCGCCTCTGCGTTGACCTTTTCCCCGACACGCTCCTAGCTTCCCGAAGCGCGCTTCTCGACCTGCGTCTGCTGCAGCTCCTGCTCGAGCTCCCGCAACAGCCCCTCGGCCCGTCGGCTGATACGCTTGGGCACGGCGACCTGCACGACGACATGCAGCGCGCCACGACCCCGCCCGTCCACGCGAGGCATGCCCTTGCCTTTCAACGTGAGCACGTCACCCGGCTGCGTGCCTGCCGGAATGGCGACCTCGATCGAGGAGTCGTCGAGCATGGGCAGCTTGAGCTTGGTGCCCAACGAGGCGTCGGCAAAGCTGATGCTCGCCCTGGTGATCAGGTCCAAGCCGTCGCGCTCGAAGCGCTCGTCGGCGTCGAGGTCCACATCGACATACAGATCGCCGGCAGGGCCGTTGCGCACGCCGGCGACCCCCTGGCCGGGAACGCGCAGGCGCTGGCCGGCGTCGATGCCCGCGGGGAACGTGACGAGGACCTTGCGCGACTTCTCGACCTGGCCGGCGCCTCGGCAGACTTCGCAGGGCTGGCGCAGCACGCTGCCCTCGCCGCGGCAGGTCGGACAGGTAGTGGTGAACATGACGAAGCCGCGCGCGTTGGACACTTGGCCCGAGCCGCGGCAGGTGGAACAGACCTCGCGGCCCGAGCCGGCGGCAGCCCCGGTGCCCTGGCACGTCTCGCAGGGAGACGGAGCGCGGACGGCGATCTCCTTCTTGCAGCCCTGGTAGGCCTCGGTCAGGGTCAGGCGCTGTTGTACGCGCAGGTCGGCTCCGCGTTGGGGACCGTTGCGGCGGCTGCGCGGTGCGCCGCCGAAGCCGCCAAAGAAGTCGGCGAACAGGTCTTGGAACTGGGAGAAGATGTCGACGTTTTGGAAGTCGAACCCGCCCATGCCCTCGAGCCCTGCGTGGCCGAACTGGTCGTAGCGTTGGCGCTTGTCGTCGTCGGAGAGCACCGAGAAGGCCTCGGTGGCTTCCTTGAACTTGGCCTCCGCGGAAGGGTCTCCCGGATTGCGGTCCGGGTGGTACTTGAGCGCCGCCTGCTTGTAGGCCTTGCGGATCTCGTCGCTGCTAGCGGTCCGGCTGACGCCAAGAACCTCGTAATAATCGCTCTTCTGACTCATAGGTGCTGGCCTGCCTCGGCCAGAGAATCTTCAATGCGCACGGATGCCGTCCGCCAAGGTAATTCGCTGCGATGCCGTGTCAACCGGCGCCGTCTCCGAAGGTGGGTCCCGCCGCCGCGCTCGACGCCAACACCGCCTGTTCCTGCAGGTCGGCGTGGGCCTGGGCCACGGCCTCGTTGGCCTGGGTCTCGATCTTCTCGCGCTGCTCGTGCTCGTTCTGGAGGCTCTTTCGCAAGGCGTCGATCTCGGCATGGGCGGCAAAAAGGGCACCCTCCAGCTCGGAGACCTGAACCGAAGGCGCGGACGGCTGCAGCTGATCGAGCCTGCTCTCGAGCTCCTGGATGCGGAAGGTGGCGCGCTGCAGATCGGCTTCGCGGCGCGCGCACTGGACGGCCAGCTCGGCTTCCCGACCGGACGAGCCGCCGGAGTCCGAAGGCTCGGAACCTCCCGCCGAGCCGGACCCCTGGCCCCGAAGATCCTCGATCATCAGGAGCAGCTCGCGCACGATCTCCTCGCGCCGCACGACCTCCGCGCGCGCACCCGCAAGCTCCCGGCCCAGGTCCCGAAGCCGACCCTCGAACGACGAGACCTCCGCCTCGCGCTCGGCACGCAGCGATTCGATCGCGGCCAAGGCGGCGTCCCGTTCGCGCTGCGCGTCGATGACCTGCTGTTGCGCGAGCTCTCCGCCGCGCGACGTGTCGGCTCCCAGGTCCAGGATCTGCGCGTCGAGCTCTCTGATGCGATCGTCTCGCTCGCGCAGCGCGGCTTCGAGCTCGGCCATGCGGCTGGCGGCCTGCTTGTCGACCGCGCGCAGGTCCTCGATGGTGTCGCCGAGCTCGGCCTGACGGCTCTGCAGGCTGGCGATGGCCGCTTCGAGCTCGCTGACGCGCGCCGCAGCGGCATCGCGTTCGCCTTGCACTCTGGTGATCGCAACATGTGAGGCCTCGACGTCGGCCTCCAGGCTCTTGATGCGTGCGAGGTCCTCGGGCCTCGGGATCTCGGGCTTGGGCGGCAGCTCGGAGGTGCGCCGGATCATGCCCAGCTCCAGCGCGGCCTTGGTGCTGCGCTTGCGCTCTTCTTCGAGCTCGTTGCTCAGCCGGAAGGCGCGATCGCGCTGGTTGCGCAGCTCCTCCTCCAGATCGCGAACCTTGTTCTCGAGCTGGCCAGCCCGCACGTGAGCGTCGCCCGCCCGTGCCTCGACCTTGCGCAGCTGCTCGTCGCGCTTGTCGATCTCCGCTTGCAGCTCGGGAACGCGCCCGGCGAACTGCGCACGATCCTCCAGGTCCCGGATGCGCGCCTGGGCGCCGTGCAGCTCGGCCTGCAAGGGCGCAAGGCGCGACGCCGCATCGACGGCCACCGCCGCGGGTTCGGACCGCAACAGCGTCTGCGGCACCTGCACCACGGTGTACGGATCGAGCCGCGGGCGCGCGCGAGAGGCCACCGCCAGGAAGAACCTGGGCTCTTCGGAGCCGCGCTCGAGCAGCGAGGTGTCCACCACCACGTCGGGCTCGTCGTCCGGCGCGAAGTCCGCGATCACGTAGCCGGCGAACGGCGCCTGGCCGAACATGCGCACGTCGGAGAACTGCAGGGACACGGCGTCGAACAGCTCGTAGTACGAGAGCGGTTCTGCCGCGGACGACGGCGCCACGAGGTCCGGATTCGGGGACACGAACACGGCCGTTCCGGTGGGGGATACGAGACGACGGGTGCGCTCGATGACCGGATCCGGGGTTCCGAACAGGCTCAGGTCGGGCACGATGGCGGTGTCGAAGGCTCCATCGCGAACCGCGAGCTCTCCCCACGGCATCGGCGCGATGACCAGCGTGCGCGACGCGCCCGCGCGAGCCGCCGATTCCGCGGCACGAGCAGCATCCGGATCGTACACATGCACGAGACGCGCGCCGCGATCGAGCACGCTGGCAGCCAGGGTTCCCGTGGAATCGCCGAGGACCACCACGCGGCGGCCACGCAGGATCGGTTCCAGGTAGGGAGCTAGGACGAGGGAGGGTTCGAGCACATCCATGGTGAGGGCACACTCGAGGCAACGAGCGTGCGCGCACTGTAGCGAGCCCCGAGCCTCGTGCCAACGAGCTCTGGTCCCCGGGGTGCGCTTCGCCTACGCTTGTAGGGTCCCCTCGCCCGGCGAGCGGCGCCTCCCCTCATGTTCCGGCCTCGTTTTTTGCGACCCACGACGACAGCGCTGGCGCGCCCGGCCGAGCCCTGGGCCAGCGTGAACCGAGGGTGCCTCGACGCGGGATTGCGGGCGTCCATGGGGGAGCCTTGCCACCGTGGGGCAGGGGCTCGAGGAACGGAGCCGTGGTGATGGCGCGGCAAGCAGTAGTGATGGCGCTGGGAGCTCGCAGGGCGACCACGCGGCTCGGCGCGGCGCTTGCGGATCGGCTGCAGGCCGGCGACCTGGTGATCCTCTCGGGCGACCTGGGCGCCGGCAAGACATTCCTGGCCCGGGCCGTGGCGCGAGCGCTGGGCGTGCCGCACGAAGTGCGCATCACGAGCCCTACGTTCACCCTGGTCCACCAATACCAGGGGCGGCTGCCGCTGGTGCACGCGGACCTGTACCGCATCGGGGACC
Organism: Myxococcales bacterium; assembly: GCA_021847645.1. GTDB lineage: Bacteria > Myxococcota_A > Polyangia > Polyangiales > Polyangiaceae > JAJZQG01. Next base: position 8,326 of record JAJZQG010000249.1, on the reverse strand, counting down.
ACGGCAGCATCGAGGACCTGGGGCTGCGCGAGGCCCGCGCCGACGGCGCCGTGTTGCTCGTCGAGTGGGGCGAGCCGTTCGAGGAGGAGCTTGGCGGCGACGCGCTCCGGATCACCATTTACATGGGAGCGTGGGGGCGCGAGGCACACCTGCGGTCGAGCGGCGAGCGTTCCGCTTCGCTGGCCGCAGCGCTGGCAGCGTTGGCCGGATCGATCGGCGCCCGGGGGAAAGGCCCGTGAACGGCGGATTGGGCGGCGGGCGGCGAGCGCGGCCACGAGCGCGGCGCACTCTGTGCTAGAAAGGTCCGGTGCAGGGAACCCCGGACAAGCCGCTCGCGCGCGTTCGCAGCCTGGCGCTTGCGACGTTGAGCCCGGTGATCGACGTGCTCGACGCGGTGGGGACCACGGTGCACCTGACGATCCAGACGGTGCTGTGGATCTTCCGGCCGCCGTACCGATGGGGACAGCTGGCCGCGGCCATGGAGTTCCTCGGGGTGCAGTCGATCTTCATCATCTCGTTGACGGGCACATTCAGCGGGATGGTGCTCGCGCTGCAGATGGTCAACACGCTGCGGCGGCTGCAGAGCGAGGCGCTGGTCGGAGGCATCGTGGTGGTGTCGCTGATGCGCGAGATCAGCCCGGTGTTCAGCGGCTTGATGGTCACCGCCCGGGCCGGCAGCGCCATGGCCGCCGAGCTGGGCAACATGCGCGTGACCGAGCAGATCGACGCCATCACCACCATGAGCGTCAGCCCTGTGCAGTACCTGCTGTCCCCGCGCATGGTCGCGTCCGTGTTCATGCTGCCGCTGCTGACGATCCTGTACACGCTGGTGGGCGCGGTGGGCGCCTACGTGGTGGCGGTCCAATGGCTCAACGTCGACCCGGGGTTGTTCGTCGACAAGATCCGCCAGCTGGCCGTGCCCAATGACCTGTACATGGGCATCGTGAAGTCGGCCGTGTTCGGCTTCCTCATCTCGGCGATCTCCTGCCGCCAGGGGTTCTACGCGTCGGGAGGGGCGCGCGGCGTGGGCGAGGCGACCACCCGTGCCGTGGTCCAGAGCGCGGTCGCCATCCTCGTGTCGAACTACATCATCACGAGCCTGATGACCGAGAGCATGTAGCCGCCGTCGCGCGCATGCGGGCGCCTGGCCAGCGAGCTCCGGACGATTTTCCGCAACAGGAGGCGTGGGTGGCCGACGGGACGGCAAAGCCCGTGGAACCAACAGGCGGGCGCCGGAACCAGGAGGCACCATGAAGATTACGAGTCAGGGCTCGCAGCCCCCAGCGATGCCGCCGCACGTGATGGCAACCGAGACGGCGACACGAGTCACGCCGGGCGAAGGGCCGACGTTCGGCGAGGTGATGCGCAGCAGCGCACGGTCGTTGTTGCGGGGAGCCTCGGCGGCGGTCCGCGTGCTGCCCATGTCGCCCGTGGTGGCGGCGTCGGTCCGGGGACCCGGGGCGACCGTGGCGGTAGGCGCGGGAGCAAACGGGGCCGCGCAAGGCGGGGTGGGCGTGGGGCTCAACGCCGAGGCGGGCGGCGCGGCAGACGCGGGGCTGTCGGCCGGGGGAGCCGCATCGGAGGGGCCGTCGGTCGAGGCGGCGCTCGAGAAGAGCCAGGAGATGAACCTCTATTACCTGCAGCTGCAGGAGCAGCTGGCCGCGGAGAACCGTGCGTACACGGCATACTCGAATGTGCTCAAGGCCAGGCACGACACGGTCAAGAACGCCATCGGCAACATCCGGTGATGGCAGGGCTGCCGCGAGGCGTGTCATACTCTGGAGCGAGTCATGAGCATCGATCGGATTGGAAAGAGCGTGGGAGCAGCGGCCACCCCGGGCGCAGTGGCGCCGGACGCCGTGGCGGGCGCGGAGCCGTTCCAAGTGGATCGCGCGGCGAATGTCGGTGCCGCGCAGGGCGTCACGCCCCTCGAGCGCTTGCAGACTGGCGAGATCGACCTCAACCAGTACCTCGACCTGCGTATCCAGCAGGCTACGTCGCACCTGGAAGGCAAGCTGTCGGCCGAGCGCTTGTCGTTCATCCGCGAGTCGCTGCGGGCCCAGCTCGAGACCGACCCAATGCTCGTCGAGCTGGTGTCCAAGGCCGCGGGCCCGGCGTTCGAGAAGCCGTCGCATGGCGGATGACACCGCGCTGAGCAGGCGCGGGCTGCTGCTGTCGATCGCCGCGGCCATGGTGTCGGGCTGCAGCGGCCGGGGTTGCGCCAGGAGCCCGAACGGCACCCAGGCCGTCGACACCTCTCTCGTCCAAGTCACCGAAGTGGAGTTCGGGCCTGCGGAGGGCGGCCCGCAGAAAGCGGTCGTGCTGGTGCCTCGCTGGGGATCGCCCCAGGAGCGATATCCGCTGCTCATCGCGCTGCACGGGCGGGGCGAGTCGAACCGCGGGCTCGACGTGGGAGCCCGCGGCTGGACACGCGACTACTACCTCGACCGGGCCTTCGCGCGCCTACGCCGCCCGCCGCTGACGCTCGACGATCTGTTCCACATTGGCACGCAAGACTACGTTGCAAGGCTCAACGAGAGAATCGCGTCCCACCCGTTTCGGGGCCTGGTCGTGGCGTGCCCGTACACGCCCGACATCCTGGGCACGCGGGCTCTGGACGCGGCCGAGCCGTTCGCCTCCTTCCTGGTCGAGCACCTGATTCCCAAGATGCGCGCGTCGTTTCCGGTCGACCCGTCGGTGTCGGCCACGGGGATCGACGGTGTGAGCCTGGGCGGGCGGGTAGCGCTGCTGGCGGGGATGTCGCGCATCGAGTCGTTCGGGGCGATTGGCACGTTGCAGGCGGCGATTCGCGCGCCGGAAGTGGACGCGGTCGCCGGGATCGTGTCCGCGGCGATGCACCGGAAAGGCAAGCCGATTCCCTTGCGGTTGCTCACGAGCGACGAGGACCCGTTCCGCCCGGCGCTGCAGGAGCTATCGCAATCGCTGGCCGGCCGCGGGGTCAAGACGGAGATGGTGACCATCGCGGGCCCGCACGACTACGCCTTCAACCAGGGACCGGGAGCCTACGAATTGCTGACGTGGCACGACCGCGCCCTGCGTGGCGAGCTGGGATAGTCGAGGGGCGGAATCGAAATCAGGGCCAGGGGCCTTGGAACTGGATGGTCGGGCGCGGGCCGTTGCCCACCCAGTCCACAACGAGCGTCTGCGTCTTGTTGGTCCAGTCGAAGCGCACCTCGCAGTGCTTGCCCTTGAGCACCGGGGTGACCACGCTGGCGATCTTCTGCTCGGGCTTGGAGAACAGGTAGGTGTCGCTGGTGCAGCCGGCGGCGACCGTGACATTGCGCGGCGTGCCTCCGGTGTTGTTCTTCTCGCGGCACGAGACCCGGAGCCACTCGCGCACCATCTTGGTCTCGCAGTTCAGGGGCGTGGAGCGGTTGACGGTGATCTCGCGGGGGACCGCATTCCACTCGGCGATCGTCGGGACCTTGGAGCGGGTGGTGGGGATGACCACGGGCAGGCCGTCGTTGCCCTGCGCAAGGCCGTCGTCGGGCGGGACGACCCTGTCGCCGGCGGTGGGGTCTTGCTTGGGCGCGGTGGAGGCCACGGCCGGGTCGGGCGCGGGCGGAGGGGCTTCGTTGCGGCTGCTGTCCATCGACTTGCAGCAACCGGCCGCGGCTAGCGTCATGCATACGGCAGCGATGAGTCTCTTGAGCATTCAGTCACCTCGCGGGGCTCACGTTCGAACAACGCATCGTGGGGGACGCCCAGCGTCACGTCAAGGCGTTCGGAGGCAGGGACAGGAACGCTCGATTGTCCCCGGCGCGGTGCACGGCCCCGCTGGAACGGGGCGGGCCCCGCTGGAACGGGGCGGGCCCCGCTGGAACGGGGCGGGCCCCGCTGGAACGGGGCGGGCCCCGCTGGAACGGGGCGGGCCCCGCTGGAACGGGGCCGTTCGTGGTACAATGCCGCGCTCGAGGAGGGATGAGTGACCACCACCAAGACACGCAAGACCTCAGCCAAAGGCACGGACCTTCGAGAAGGACTCGTCGACAAGGCTCTGAAGAAGCGATACGACGAGCTGATGGCGCGGTATCACGCGGCGCTCGCGGACGAGTCGTCGGGCTGGGATGCGCGCTTCGAAGCCTTGGACGAGATTATCAATTCCGATCCGCCGTACTACCTTGCAGCGAGCTACGCCACGGCGAAGCAATTCCTGAAGGCAGAGGTTCCTCAAGAATCGGAGCGCAACATTCGCACGAAAATCCTGGTAGCGCGTCACTTCGACCCCGAAGACGAGAGTCGCTACGGCATCACGCGCCTGGAGGCGCTGATCGGGATTCTGCGCGCGGAGGCGGGCGGGGAGCTGGGGCGGGTGAAGATTCACCCGGAGCGTCAGAAGGTGAGAGTGAAAGAGGGAAAGACGACGAAGCTCGTTCCGTTCGCGGAGGCGACGCGCGATCAGCTCAAGGCGGCCATCCGCCTGGCGCAAGGCAAGACCGGGACGTCGAGGGCGGCGCTGCCGCCGCTGGTCGCGGCGTTGAAGAAGGCCTTGGCCGGGGCGAAGCTGGCGGATGTCGGGGTATCGATCCGGGGCGGGAAGGTGACGCTCAGCGGAATTGATGCCGTGCAGTTCGCGGCGCTGGCGAAGGTGCTGAAGGGCGTGAAGGGGTAGCGTCGGCGCACAGGAGCACGACGACCGTCGATCACGCACGAGCCGGCAACTGCGTTCGTCGCCCGCTCAGCGCACGTACAGCGCGGCGCTCTGGCTGTCGAGGTTCACCGCGATGTGCCCCCCCGATACCGGCACGCTTCCGCCCGAGACCACGTCCGTCAGCGTGCCCGACGCGCCCAGCGAGGACACGTCGACACTGCGGCTCACCGGATTCTGGCTCAGGTTCATGACCACCACCGCCACATCGGAGCCGTCGGTGCGGGCGTAGGCGTAGAACTCGTTCTCCACGGCCAGCGTGCTGCGACCGCCCCGGCGCAGCGCCGTGTGCGCCGCACGCGCCTTGCCCAGCGCGCTGAAGACCTGCAGTGTCTGCTTCTGCAGCGCGGTCAGGTCATTGCCGAACTTCATCATGCGACGGTTGTCCGGGTCGCCGCCGCCGGGCATGCCGAACTCGTCGCCCATCAGCACGATCGGAATCGCCCGGTAGGTGAGCAGAAACGTCTGCGCCAGGCGAAGGCGCTTGAAGGCCGACGGGTCCGTGGGAACCTGGGGCGGGTTGTTCCACCGGTCGTTGTGGTCCGACATGAAAACCAGCCCCAGTTCGCCGAGGATGTTCGACAGCGACGTCGTCGACTACTTCTCGCGCACCCACGCGATGCTCGTGCCCGTCGTCTTCGTGCCGGCGATCATCGGGCTGTTGCTCGTCGGGCTGGTCAACAAGCACGTAGGAGCGGCGCAGGCAGCGGCGTTGTCCGTCGCGGGGTTCGTCCTCTGGACGTTGGTGGAGTACTGGCTGCACAGGCTGTTCTTCCACTGGAAGCCCAAGGCGCGCTGGGGGGAGCGGATGCACTTCCTGGTGCACGGCGTGCACCACACCTGGCCGAAGGACAAGTACCGGCTGGTGATGCCGCCGGCCGTGAGCATCTCGCTGTTCTTCGCGTTCCTGGGGCTGTTCGTGTTGCTGCTCGGCATAACGTGGGTGTGGTGCTTTCATGCGGGATTCGTCGCGGGCTATGTCAACTACGACCTGACCCACTACTGGCTGCACCACGGCCAGCCGCGCACGGAGCGAGGGCGCCGGTTGAGAAGGCACCACATGCGACACCACTTCAGGGACGACACCCAGCAGTTCGGCGTGTCGTTCATGTTCTGGGATCGGGTGTTCGGGACGATGGGAACGGGCGCGGCGCAACGGGGGCAGGAGTCGGCGCGCGCACACCGGGCGGTGTGACCGGGGGACGGGCACGTCGCCGCGACCGGGGCACGGCGGGGAGTTCCGCGCGCTACCCCTGCTTTTCCAACAGCGCGCGCACCTCAGTGAGCGTGGCGGCGTCGGCGCTACGCAGCCTGTCGACCAGGGAGGTGCGAGCGTTCTCCACGGCGTCGTCCACGTAGGCGCTCACGTCCGCGCCGGTGAGCTCGCCGGCCTTGCGCACGAGATCGGTGGGCTGGACGGGCTTCTCCAGGAAGCCCTCGGGGCGCGGGGCGTCGATGCCCTTCATGATGTCGCCGAAGTCTTCCTGCCCCAGGTCGTCGTGGGCATGGGCGGTGATGATCACCACCGGCACGTGCACGAACTTCGGATTCTTCCTCAATCGCTTGTAGAACAGCACGCCCGACTGCCGCGGCATGACCAGGTCGAGCGTGATCAGGTCGGGAATCGATTCCTTGACATGATTGTACGCGTCCAGCCCGTTGGACGCGGTCACGACGCGGAATCCCGCATCGCCCAGCGTCGACGCGAGGAACATCTGCACATCGGGCTCGTCCTCGACCACGAGAATCGTCTTGTCTTCAGGCTTGGCCATGGCTCCCTCCACTCCCGGCATTCGAGCGACCGTCCGCCCCCCGCTCCCGGCCGTTGGCGGGCGGAGGCTCCTGCGGCAAGCGATTGCGCGGCAACGTCACCCGGAATGTCGTCCCCTGCCCCGGCTCGGATTCCACGTCGATCTGGCCTCCGTGCTCTTGGATGATCTTGCGCGTAGACAGCAGGCCGAGCCCCGTTCCGCCCAGACCTTTCGTCGTGAAGAACGTGGTAAACACTTTCTTCTTCACATCATAGTCCATTCCGCAGCCGTCGTCGCTGACCTCGTACACCACCGCACCGTCGCGCTCCAACGTACGGATCGTGACGTGGTACGGCCGCTTCTCCTCGCTCATCTGGCAGGCGTCGATGGCATTGCCCACCAGGTTGGTGAGTCCTTCGTGGATGCCCTCCCGATCGAGGGGCGCGGGAGCCACCTCGCCCACGCGCTCGTGGGTCAGCTCGATGCCCAGGGCGCGGGCGCGCAGCCCATAGAGAGACACAACCTCATCGGCAATGGCGGCCGGGTCGCAGCTCGCCACGGCAATGGTCCTGCCCTTGGAGAAGCTGAGGAAGTCCTTGACGAACGAGGATATGCGCGTGACGTTGCGGGCGAGCATGTCGAAGCCCTGCTGGATGCGCTGGGCGTTGCCCTTGCGCAGTCCGGTATCGAGCATGTACATGCCGCCTTCGAGGCCGGTCATCAGGTTCTTGATGCCGTGGGCCAGGCCGGCCACCGTCTGCCCGACCGCCGCGAGCCGCTCGGCGTCCAGCTTCTCCTTCTCGAGGCGCTTGATGGTGCGCAGATCCTGGCAGGCCACGGCGATGCCCAGGTCCTCGTCGCCGCGGCGCAGACGAATGCCGGTCAAGCGCACGGCGATCGGGTTGTGCTCGACGTCGAACACGACCGTGTCGGCGCGCTCCACGGGTTCACGGCTCGACGCCACCTCGGCCAGGAAGCCTTCGGGCAACGCCTGCTCGAGCTCGGCGCGGGTCAGGCTATGGCCGCAGGGAAGCCCCAGCCGCTGGATGGCCGACGGATTCCACAGCATGACTTGCCCCGCGGCGTCCAGCCCGATGATTCCGTCGTTCGACGACGCCACGAACGTCTGAAGAAACGTGTGGGCCACGTCGAGCTCGCGCCGCAGCCGCAGGGATTCCGTCACGTCGACGGCCATCTCCATGACCAGATCGGGACCGTCCTCTTCGGTGCCGAGCGCGGCGGTGGTGACATGCAGCTCGATGCTCTCGCCGGACAGGTTGCGGACGGTGGATCGGCAGAAGTGGGAGCGTCGATCCCGGAAGGTATCTTCTGCAGGGCAATCCCGGCACTTCTCGGAGGCGCCCTTGAATACCTCGTAGCAGGGACGGCCCTGGACGTTGCCGAAGGACTCGACGACCCGGGCGTTGGCGCGGACGATCCTCAGGTTGCGGTCGATCAGCACGATCTCGCACGGCACCCGCTCGAACAGGGCCTCGTTCACCTGGCGCATGCGCTCCAGATCGGACACGTCGGTCGACATCTCCACCAGATAGGGAATGGTGCCGTCCGACGCGCGGATGGGGAACGTGTGCTTGACGTACCAGGTTCGCTGACCCTTGGTGTCGACTCCGATCTCCTCGCTGACGCGCGTCACGCCGTCGCGGAAGGTGGCAAAGGCGGAGCATCTCTCGCAGGGCGTGGAGCGGTCCTTGTAGACCTCGTGGCAGCGGCGCCCCTCCCACGGCCCAAAGACTCGGGCGAATGCCTCGTTGGCATGCACGACATTCATCTGCTGGTCGATGACCGCGACGGCCATGGGCACGGCATCGAAGAGCTGTCCCCGAATCCAACTTTCGAGATCGCGTCCGTGAGGGCTCACGAGGCTTTGACCTCCCGCGCACCCAGC
>JAJZQG010000248.1 GCA_021847645.1 Myxococcales bacterium | reverse complement strand
TGGAGCTGGTGCTGCATATGCGCGCCGTGATGAGCCCTGCAGAGCTGTAGTGCTTTCCCTTGAGCATCACCTCGAAGTACCTGGGCGTCTCGACCACGTCCCAGGCAGCCTCCCGCACGATTCCGTCGACCACGCGCACACGGATGTTGCCGTGGCCTTCGACGCGGGTCAGGTGGTGGACGTCGACCTGGACATTGAGTTTCATCGGAGTCCCTCGAAGCCGCCGAAGAAGTGGAGACGTTCCTGGATGTCGGCGTCGGAGACGCCGTGCTTGCGGGCCATGTCGAAGAATTCGGTGAGGTTGGCGTCGGGCGCAGGGCCGCGGCAGCCGTAGCAGCCCAATCCGGCGGAAGGGCAGGGGGCGTCGCAGCCGGCCAGGGCGATGGGGCCCAGGCAGGGCTGGCCCTTGTCCCACATGCAGACGTTGAATCGCTGCTTGCATTCGACACAGACCGGATAGGCCGGGAAGTTGTAGGGAAGGCCGAGCACCAGGTGCTGGACGATCCGCTCGACTTCGGCCTTGGACACGGGGCAGCCGGGGATCTGCAGGTCGACGGCAACGAGTTCCCGGACGGCGCGCACGGGGCGGGTGGGCTTGGGGTGATCGCCGTAGACCTCGCGGTTGGCCTGGTCCAGGTCATAGGCGTTCTTCATGCGATTGACGCCGCCGAAGCAGGCGCAGGAGCCGAGGGCTACCAGCAGCCTGGCGTTCTTGCGAATGGTCTGGAGCCGGGCGACCTCGTCGTCGCGGGAGATGCTGCCCTCGACGAAGGCTATCTCGTAGTCGTCGCGGCGATCCGAGGAAATCTCGCGGAAGTTGACGATGTCCACGGCGCCGAGGAAGGCCGGGAGGGTCTCCTCCTTGTTGGCGAGCTGCAGCTCGCAGCCTTCGCAGCAGGTGAAGTCGAAGACCGCGAGCCTGGGTGTCTTGGGTGTGATACCGAGGTATCTCATCGCACGGTCCCTCAGATGGCTTCTTTCAGGTTCATGACGGTCCAGAAGTCGAACACGGGGCCGTCGACGCAGGTGTAGGTGGAGCCGATGTTGCAGCGGCAGCACTTGCCCATGCCGCAATGCATGCGACGCTCGAGCGAGACGAACATGCGGTGCATGGGTACGCCCATGCGGCCGAGCTGCGCGCAGACGAACTTGAACATGACCGGTGGCCCGCACACGATCGCGAACGTGTCGTCGGGCGCGATCGGGATGTTGTCGAGCAGCTTGGTGATAAGGCCCACCTCGCCCGTCCACTTGTCGTCGGGCTTCTCGACGATGATGTGCAGCTCGACGTCGTCGATGCGATTCCACTGCTCGTACTGGTAGTCGAACAGCAGCTGGGAGGGGTCGCGGGCGCCGTAGAGGATGTGGACGTCCTTGTAGTCGGCGCGGTTCTCGCAGACGTGGAAGATGGGAGAGCGAAGAGGGGCCAGGCCCAGGCCGCCGGCGATGAGCAGGATGTTGTGGCCCTTCATGGCTTCCAGGGGGAAGCTGGTGCCGAAGGGGCCGCGGATGCCCACCCGCGCGCCACGCCTGGCCTGGTGCAGGACGCTGGTGACCGTGCCCGCCTTGCGGATGCACAGCTCGAGGTATCCCTTGTTGGTGGGAGAGCCGGAGATGCTGATGGGCACTTCGCCGTAGCCGGGCACCTCGAGCATCACGAACTGCCCCGGAAGGAACGTGAAGCGCTCGCGCTCGACGTTGTCCACGATGCGGATGTGAAACAGCTTTTCCATGCTCGTGAGCTGGATGACGTTGGTGAGCTCGGCCTTGTAGACGCGGTCGACGTGCTGCAGGCGCGAGCGGCGATTGAAGTCGGTCGCGGCCACGAAGCCGCTGTCCTTGGTGACCTCGTAGCGCGTCAGCAGGATGCTCATGGGGACACCTCCGCTTGCTGCAGGTCGGCGATGACCTCGGGCGGGTTGATGCCGGCCAGGCACGCGCGGCCGCACCGGTTGCAGCCTACGCACTTGGGCTCATCGTAGGTTTCGACGAAGCCCCGGTGCTGGTGGTAGTAGCGATACTTGAGGCGGCTGTGGCGCGTGGGCCGGAAGTTGTGACCACCGGCCACCATGGCGAAGTCCGACAGATTGCAGGAGTACAGCTGGCGAATCTTCGCTCCCTGCTTGAAGTCCATCGAGACCCGCTCGGCTACGCCGTAGCAGTAGCACGTCGGGCAAACCATCGCGCAGCTGCCGCAGCTGAAGCACTTGTCTCCCCACTTCTTCCACACCGGTGAGTCGAACTCGATGTCCAGCAGGTTCGGCAGGCTGTCCGCGCTGACCTTCGTCTTGAACGCCCCTGCAATCCGCTTGCGCACGGCCCGGTACTCGAGCCGGTCCTGCTCCGTCACATCCGCCGTCGGTACCCGCTGCAGCGTGATGAACCCGAAGTCCGAATCGATGGCCACGAAGTACCGGTCCCCCAGGTCGGTCAGGAACAGATCGAACCCGTGAGAGACCGTGTCCGAGCCCAGCGATTGGCAAAAGCAATCCTCGCAGGGCATGTGGTCGATTCCCACGATGAACGTGTTCTTCCGCCGGGAGATGTAATAGGGGCTCGGAAAGCCGTCCCGCGCCAGCACCTTGTCGAGCTTGAGCAGCGCGTCGATGTCGCACGCATGCAGCCCGATGAGCGCACGCGGCTGAACGCGGTACCGGATCTCCTGCACCCAGTCCGCTTCGTCGAACCGGTACGTCGACAGGTTCTCGCGGAACGGCAGGAAGTAGGTCTTTGCCGAGTACTGTGTCGTGTCGTAATCGAGCTCGAGCTCGTCGAACGACTGCACGGGTAAATACTGGTGTAACGGCTTTCCGTTCTTGCCGACCCCCACCCGCTTGGGACCGACAACCTCGTTCGCCTCGAGGATGATCTCCACCAGACGCTGGAAGTTGTCCTTGGTGACCGTCTTGAATAGCATGCGATCGACTCCGCTCTGCGCACCGTCGCGCCGGTTCGCGCTACGCCTCCGTCGAGCTCCGTGTCATCCAACAAGGGCCTGTGTCTGCCCGCCCGGGCAGGCTCTCCGCACCGCCCGGCGGCCCCATATCTCCGCCCGACGCTGCCGCTCTACCTCGCCGGTACTGCCATCATGCCCGCCTACGATTACCACTCCCCGCACGGCCCAGCAAGGTATCCTACGCTGAATTTCAACGGGAAATGCGGACGATTTTTCACCAAGTCGACGAGATTGGCTCACGTGCGTAGCAAGCTGCTTCCGCCCTCGTCGCAAACTCCACGACAGCGCTCTTGCGCTCTCCCGCACCGCACGGCCCTGCGCACAATCCCTCGCAGCCTCATGCCCGCAATGTGCCAGTCCGTTCCTGGGCTGCTCGCCCCGCACCCGCCCATCCGGTCCCCCGACCCCCGCGCCCCGTGCCCCCTCTGGCCCTCGCTCGAGGTCGACCCCATCCCGCCACCGTCCGCAACCGCCGGCGGTCGTGGTATCATGCGCGTTGGAGGTGTCCCGTGCGTTCGGCCCTCGTCGATGTTGTCCTCATCAGCCTTCCTTTGTTGCCCGTTTCGTGTGCGTTCGGCGTCGAGCAGAGCGAGGCCACCAACGTGTCCCCCTCCACCGGGGGCGCGAGCGGGGCAGATGCCTCCGCGGACTCGAGCGAGGCAGGCTCGGCAGGCGAGGCGGGAGCAGCCGGCCAGGGCGGAGGGTCGGGCCAAGCGGGCGCCTCGAGCGGAGGCGCGGCGGGCACCGGCGGTTGCACGCCGGGCGACGACGAAATCATCGATCAGTGCGACAAGTGCGGGACCCTGCACCGCACCTGCGACGCCAACGGCACCTGGCAGGCGCCGGTGTGCATGGATCAAGGGGCCTGCTCGCCCGGTGACACGAGCTCCCAAGCCTGCGGCAATTGCGCCAGCCAAGCGCTGACGTGCAACTCGTCCTGCCAGTGGGAGACCGGGCCCTGCACCGGCGGGGGCATTTGCGCGCCCGGTGACACGAAGACCGAATCGTGCGGAAACTGCGGAAGCCGCACGTCCACGTGCACCGGCGCATGCACGTGGCAGGACGGAGGCTGCACGGGCGAAGGCGCCTGCGCGCCCGGCGACACGAAGGACTGCATGTGCTCGACCGGGAGCACCACCGTGTGCTGCGGGCAGCAGGTGTGCGGCAATGATTGCCAGTGGGGTGCGTGCGGGCTCAAGCCGGGCAACACCTGCAACTGGAACGCCGGCAACACATGGCATTGCTGCGGCCCCGACAGCTGGCAGTGGTGCCTGTCGAGCTGCAAGTGGTCCACCGCGTGCGCCTCGGGCTGCGGCTGCGGCTGTCCGTGAACGGCACGGGCGCCATCGCACGCGATCGGCGTGCGACGACCGATCAGCGCACCGCTACCAGCCAAGAGACGATCTGGCTGCGGGGCACCGCCGCGACCAGTCCGTCGGTGGTGCCGTGCCAGGCGATCCAGGCCACCATCGCGAGCCAGACCACGCCGAAGATCGCGCGAACGCGATTCCAATGGCGCGTGGCGCGGGCGGGGTCGGCGGGCAGCAGCGGTGCGATCAGCAACGCAAGGCCGAGCCACCGGTGCACGAGCGCCAGAGCGTAAGCGGCGCTCGCGAGCATCAGCGCCCGCTGCAGCAGCGTCGAGCCCTTCACGCCAATGGCCACGGCCGTGGTTCGTGTGCCGAACGCCAGGTCGTCGTCGTGGTCGCGGATCATCTGGATGGTCTGAAAGCAGGCGGAGAACAGGCCGAGCTGTCCGGCCAGCACCCAGCCAAGAGCGCTGTCGAGCGGGAAAGCGAGCATGGTGCCGGCTACGCTGCAGACGATGATGGACAGCAGGTCGAGGCCGGCGACGCGCTTGAGCCGCGCGCAGTAGGTCCAGCATAGCGCGGAGGCCAGCAGGAAAGTGACGAACAGTCCGCGCGACCAGCCGATCGCCACTGCACCCAGCAGCACGAACAGGATGGCCTGCGCGATCCGGACCGACCCGTGGTGCTGGTCGAGGAACCTGGCCTTGTCATGGTCCTTGCGCGGCGAGGCCAGGTCCGCGCGGATATCGTAGAAGTCGTTGGTCAGGTACACGAGCAGGTTGAGCAGCGCGCCAAACAGTACGCGTACCGCCACCTCGGACCACGGCAGGGCCACGGCGATCATGAGCGACGCCGAGGCAGCCAGGTTCGCCATCTCCCGTCTTCGAAGGCGAAACAAGACGACGTCCCAGACGATCCGGAGAGCGGTGAGCAAGACGCGGCCAAGCTATCCCGAAACGCGGCCGGGAGCGAGAAGCTTCAGGCGCGAGTCCGACGGGGGGCGCGGCTTCTCAGTAGCCGTTGACGATGGCGAAGTCGGCCGGGTGCGGAGCCGGTACCCGAATGAACCCCACCGGATCGTGCTCGAGCGGAGATCGTTCGATGCGGCAGCCTTCCTTGCACACCAGGGTCTCCATCCAGTGATAGCGCAGGATGAGGTTCTGGGTGGGGTCGGTGCCGCGCACCTCCAGGCGGTTGAGCGACGGCGTGATCGTGCCTGAGCCTTGCTGGAAGTAGCTGATGGGCACCTTGGTGCGGTAGATGCGGTCCCGATCGACCTTAGCCACCAGCTCGAGCAGGTTGGTGCGCGACTCGAAGTAGGGGCGCTCCTCGGTGAGAATGACCCAGCGGACGGCGTAGTCCTGGAAGTAGCGGGCGATGACCTCGTCGGGGGCGATGCCGTCGGGGTAGCGTCGGAAGAAGTTGGCCGCCGTGTGTTGCAGGTTGCGCTCGCGGAAGCCGCCGAGCACTTGCACGTCGGTGCGCCAGAGGAACTGCTCGCCGATGACCCACCAGTCGATCAACACGCGGCCGTCCTGCGGCGTGGTGTTGGCCTTGGCCCAGTCGGTCAGCAAGTTGAACTCGACGAACGGAGGGCCGTGACGGAAGTCGTCCTGGGGCGGGAAGCCCAGGGCGGTCATCCCGAGGTTCTCCCCGGTGGGCAGGGCCGGCACCTCGGGCAGGACCTTCGGAAGGAAGTACATGACGTCGCGGGACAGGTGCGCGAGCGCCACCAGCGCCACCAGCGCGATCGCGCCGCGTCCGAGCCAGGGCACGTCGCGCAGCATGTGACGGCGAAGCACTTGGCCGAAGGCGGCGGCGGCGGGGATGGTACACAGGAACGCAGCGGGGACGATGTTGCGATAGGGTTGAATCTGGCGCAGGCCCGGCACGTAGCCGCCCAGGTAGGCGACGGCGACCAGCAAGCCGATCCCGAGGCCGAGCGGCAGGAAGCGGCGATCGCGCTGCGTGCGCCAGAAGGCCAGGCCGAGCACGGCGGCGCCCAGGACGAGCAGGCGGAATCCCGTGCGATTGCCGATCAAGCCGGTGGTCGTGAGATTGACCACCAGTCCGCCGAGATCGGCCAACGCCTGCGAGGGCCTGGCGATGAAGAACGGGTCGTGGCTGGTAACGTAGTGGGCGAAGCGGAATGCCGTAGAGAGCCAGAAGGAGTTGACGGCGACGGTGAAGGCGGCGGCCAGACCGATACCGAGCTGGCCCTTCCAGCCCAGCGTCTTGAAGCTGCGAACGTACAGGGCTGCCATCGGCACCACGAGGGTGACGAAGATATTGGGATGGACGAGGTGTCCCACGGCCAGCACCAGGGCCAGCGCGAGGAGGTATCCGATCTTGCGATCCTCGAGCCAGCGGTAGAAAAGCGCGAGGGGCAGCAGGAAGAGCACGGCGGTGATGGAGAAGGAGATGGCTCCCGAGTACCAGGACCAGCGCGTGAGGCCGTCGAAGAACCAGAGCATCAAGCCGAGCACGACGGCGCCGAGGGCCTCCGAGCGATTGAGCCGCAAGAGGCGAGCCGAGGCATAGATGACCGGTGCGACGAGCAGGTCGGCCAGGAGCACGAACAGGTTGAAGGCCACCCAGCGCTTGATGCCGAGCTTCCACAGGGCAAAGGTCCACAGCTCCCAGCCCTTGTTGTCGATCTCGAAGACCGCGCCATTGGGATAGCCGGCGAGCAGCTGCGGGTCGTAGACCCAGGTCTGGTGCCAGCGGGCCAAGGCTTCGGTGCCGCGCAAGGTCTGCTCGGCGTGCGTGTCGAAGTCCACCCAGGTCAGCGGCTCGTCCTTGAACACCGGGGCGTTGCGCTCGGCTTGGACCAGCAGGATCAGGTGGAGCGCGACCACCAGCAGCAGCGCGAGCGGCCACGCCAACCTGCGCAGCGCGCGCTGCGGTCTCGTGCGTACGGCCGATCCTGCCGGGTCCCGCCGCATCACCACTCCGTGAAGAACTCCCGCGGCACCGGCACGGCCTTGTAGATCCAATAGTACTGCTGGATCTTGAGCTCCCAGACCTTGCGCTTGTCCGGCGTGACCTCCAGCAGGCGTCCGTTGATCCCGTCGGTGACGAACACGTCGCCGTTGGCCTGCTTCTGCGCGCCGCCCAGCGCGAACGAGTAGAAGTCCGGCGTCTCGCGGTACTCCCACACAATCTGCGCGGTCTTGGCGTCAGCGTCGAACTGCACCTCGATGACCCGCGAGAACTGAGGGGCCGGACGCCGCAGCCCGTTGTCCATGATCAGCACGTGATGATCGTCGAGAAACTGCGGGTCGTGACAGTGGTCCCACAGTCCCCCGCCGAAGTCGCCGCCGTCGCCCATGATCCAGTCGGTCTGCCCCGTCGCCACGTCGATCTTGTAGATCCGGTTCAGATTGCGCACGTTCGCGTAGACCTTGCTCGCCGTCTCGTCGAACGTGATCGCGTTGGTGTGCGTCCAGTCGTGCCCCAAGCCAGGCACGATCTCGCTCAGATCCTGCTGGTTGTAGTCGGTCAGCGGAATGTGGTCCCGCGCGCGCCACTGCCAGTCCACCTTCACGCCGTCGCGGTCGATGATCTGGATGCCGTCGCCTACCCGCGTGAGGCCCTGCGGGTCATCGAACACATCGAAGAAGATGAGCGCGAAGCGGCCGTCGTTCAGCTGGTCGATGTCGTGCTCGGCCGTCCCGCCCGCCCAACGGTAGACTTCGCTGCCGTCCAGATCGACCTGCACGAAGTACATGTTCTGGCCAGTGGCGATCGTGTGATCGGCCAGGGGCTGCACCTCGGTGATCGGACCCCACTCGTGCGTCGCATACTCCCAGACCACGCGCCCGCTCCGGTCGACGGCGGCCATGTGGCCTTCCTTCATCACCGTGGCGTCGATCCGGTACGCACCGAACAGCACGTAGTCGTCCGCGGTGCCGTCCGCGGGCACGGTCAGGTCGACCGATACGAACTCCGAGGCGGGGGTCGTGATCGTGGAAGCGGCGGTCGGCCCTTCGCAGCCGGCGTCGGTGCAGGCCACGAGCCGATACGCATAGGAGGTCTCCGGAGCCAGGGCGAGATCGAGGAAGCGGCCGTGATCACCGTTCTTGCGGCCGACCTCGGCGAAAGCGTCCGACCCCGCGGGCGCACGCTGGATGACGACGTCCGCGTCATGCTTGGGGGTCCAGGTCACGCGAACATTGTGGGCCGAGACGGCGACCACGGACACGTCCTGCAGGGTTGACGGTGGGCCGACGGGCGCGGGGGCGCCCGAGCCGCAGCCGAACGACGCGAGCAGGGCGGGAGCGCACGCGATGACGAAGCCGGCGGGGCGGCGGGTTCGCAGGGCGACGTACGAAGTGCTGGGAAGAAAGCGCGAGAGCACGACGCAGCGGAGCATACCGCCGATCATCGCGGGGACAAAACGCCGACCGTTGGGGCGCGCGGTGCGCGGTGCAACACGGCGCTTGATGCCGCCAAGCGTTCGTGAAAGCCAGATCGCCTCCGCATCGGGTTCTTCACCGACGACGGGATCGTCACGCCGTCCGCGGCGGTGCAGCGTGCGGTTCACGAGGCGGCCGAGGTGCTCGACGCGACGCGGGCATGCCGCGCAAGGTCGGGGCACGACCCTGTCGTTCCTCTCCCGGGACGGGATGCTCTGCCGACTCGAAGCCCCTGGGCTCCACGTCACCTTCCGTGCGCGAAGCCCTGCGCCCATGCAAAAGGCTTTCATCTCCCGCGCGAGTGGCTGAAAGGATGTTTCAGCGCGGCGGGAGTGCGCCGGATCATCGATGTGCCAACGAGGCAATGCTTTCCGCGCGTTGGCGAATGGGGGCCCGTCGGCGCGCCACGTGCAGAGGAGGGCGCCCGCTTGGACGGTACGACTCAATGAATGGCAGTCATCGCCGAGGACAGGGTTTGGAATTTTCGCGACAGTACGCGCCGCTCGCTCGGAAGGCGCTGGCCGTCATGGTCGCCACCGCGCTCGTGGCCGGGTTGAGCTGCGACGCTTGGGCAGAGCCTGCCGCGCCCGCAACCGAGGTGGCTCCGGTCGCCGCGCTGCTGGCCGACCCGGGGGCGCTGGTGCAGTGGATTGCGCAGCATCACCAGCAGGCCGCCGCGGCCCGTGCGCGTGTGGACCAGGCAAGGGCGGACGTGCGCAGCAGCCGTCTTCTGCCCAATCCGTCGGTGTCGTTCAACTTGTCGGACATCGCGCTGGGAACCACGACGCCTCCGGGCTTGGCGTACAACGACACGGCCATCTACAACGTACAGCTGGCCGAGACGGTGGAGCTGGGCAAGCGCGGGCCGCGCATCGAGGCCGCGCAGCGGCGTTTGGAAGCCGAGCGCGCGGGTTACCTCGACACACTCGTGCAGACGGCGGCGGACGCACGCGAAGTGCTGGGCCGGGTGTTGTGGCTGCGGGCGCGGGGTGCGGTGCTCGACGAGACCCTCGAGGGCGCCGAGCAGATCATGGATCTCGAGCGCTCCCGTGTGGACCACGGCGATCTGTCGGGCAACGACTTCGATCGATTGACGCTCGAGACGATGGCGATGCAGTCGGATGTTGCGCAGAACCGCGCCGAGTTCGATGCTGCGCTATCGGTCTGTCGCAGCGTGATGTTCGCGCCGTGCGAGCTGCCGAACGCTGCGGGCGCCGACGTGCTGGCGAGTGCTGTGCCCGTCCCCCAGCAGGGCTCCGTGGAGGCGCTGCTGGCAAGCCGGCCAGACATCCGGCAGCTGGACCAGTCCCGGCTCGCCGCGGAGCAGGACGCGACGCTGGCGCGGCGCCGTGCGATCCCCGATCCCACGCTGACGGTGGGCTACACGCACGATCAATTCGTCATCTCGGGGGACAACGCGAACTCGTTGATGGTGGGCGTGTCGCTTCCGCTGCCGATGTTCGACCACGGCCAGCACGACGCCACGCGCGCACTAGCGCACGCGGCGGAGCTTCAGTCGATCGCTGCGGCCACCCTGGCGGCGGCTCACGGGGATCTGGCGTCGCTGCTGAGGCGCAAGGCGTATCTGGAGCAGACGCTGGACGTCCTCGAGCACCAGGCGATTCCCAAGTCCAAGGGAGTCCTGGACAGCACGGTGACGGCCTTCCACCGGGGCCAACTGAGCATGACCGACCTGCTGCTCGCCCAGCGAACCCACACGGGGCTCGTGCTCAAGGCGATGGACCTTCAATTCGAAGCATTCACCGTTCGCAATGAGCTGCGTCGGGTGCTTGGCCTGGACGCCGGGCTGACACAGCCGACGAGCTGACGAGAGGAACGCGCGCCCATGGCGAAGACTTATCCGATGAAGTGGTTGGGAATCCTGGCTGCTGTGCTGGTGAGCGCGGTGTCGATCCTGGTGTCGGCCGGCTTCCGCCGTCCACCACCGCCAGCGCCCGCCGTGGCTCCCGGCATGTCGGTGGCGGGCAGCAGCGTGTCGCTGACGCCCGAAGCTCCCCAATGGCGCGCACTACGCCTCGACACGGCCCGACCTGCCACTGCCGGTTGGACCGATCAGATTCCTGCCCGCATCAAGATCGACGAAGCCAAGGCGTCGAAGCTGGGTACGCCCCTGGACGGCCGCGTGGTAACGGTATTCGTGGAGTTCGGGCAGACGGTCAAGAAGGGTGAGCCCCTGTTCCTGGTGGCGAGCCCCAGCCTGGCGGAGCTGCGCGCGGAGCAGGAGAAGGCCGCCGTCGACTTCGAGGTAGCCAAGGCCGAGCTCGACCGCATCCAGGCGATGGTGGGCACGCACGCGCTGCCCGCCAAGGACCAGATGGTCGCCGAGCAGCAGTATCGGCAGGCGCAAGTCGGCGTGAAACTCGCCGCCGCCAAGCTGGCCTCGTTGAACGTGTCGTCGCGCGGCGAAAACCAATTCACCGTCAAGGCCCCGCGTGACGGCGTCGTGGTCGAGAAGAACGTGATTGCGGGACAGGAGGTCTCGTCCGACTCGGGCGAACCGCTCATCTCGATTGCCGACCTGTCGTCGGTGTGGGTCGTGGCGGACCTTTTCGAGGAGGATGCGGACGCGGTGCAGGAGGGTGCGAAGGCCGAGGTCACCAGCCCGGCGCTGCCCAACGTGAAGCTCGAGGGCAAGGTGGATATCATCTCGTCCGTGGCGGATCCGGCCCGTCACACGGTTCCGGTGCGCGTGCGCCTGGACAACCTCAATCGTCTCCTGAAGCCCAACGTCTACGCGCGAGTGCGCTTCGAG
Organism: Myxococcales bacterium; assembly: GCA_021847645.1. Classification (GTDB taxonomy): domain Bacteria; phylum Myxococcota_A; class Polyangia; order Polyangiales; family Polyangiaceae; genus JAJZQG01. Next base: position 763 of record JAJZQG010000248.1, on the reverse strand, counting down.
ACGCAGCCGCCCTCCGGCTCGGTCACGGTGCCTGCTACGTCGTTGATCTCCGATGGCGAGCATCAGTACGTGTTCGTGCAGGACCAGCCCGGCCACTTCGCGCGCCGCGAGATCACGGCGGGCTCGACGCAAGACGACAAGGTTCCGGTGCTGGCGGGGCTGACCGCGGGCGAGACGGTGGTGGTCGAGGGCGGCATTCTGCTCGACAACCAGGTTGCCTTGAGCGACTGACGAGGAACCCGTGCTCGACAGGCTGCTTCAATTCTCGCTCAGCCAGCGGATGTTCGCGTTCGTGCTGGCCGCGGTCATCGCCGGCTGGGGCTGGTACGCCTTCCGGGACCTGACCGTCGAGGCCTTTCCCGACCCGACGGACACGCAGGTCCAGGTGATTACCCTCTACCAGGGCCAACCCACCGAGGAGGTCGAGCGGCGCGTGTCGATCCCGCTCGAGCGCGCGCTCAACGGCACTCCGGGCCTGTTTCGGCTCCGCAGCATCTCGCAGTTCGGTCTGTCGTTCGTCACGCTCACGTTCAACGACGGAGTCAACCCGTACCTGGCGCGCCAGCAGGTGATGGAGCGCATCTCGGGGGTGGACTTGCCCGACGGCGTGCAGCCCGGATTGGGGCCGATGGCCACGCCGATTGGCGAGGTGTATCGCTACACGGTCGACGGAGCTGGCAGCGATCCGATGACGCTTCGCACGTTGCAGGACTGGACCGTACGGCCGCAGCTGCTGCAGGTGCAGGGCGTGGTCGAGGGGGGG
>JAJZQG010000247.1 GCA_021847645.1 Myxococcales bacterium | reverse complement strand
GTCCTCGGCGAGCGCGAGGTCCTCCGCCTCCTTCGGATTGAGGCATATCCAGGTGTAGTGCTGGATGCCGAACTTCGCGGCGCGAGCTGGCTCCGCCACGGTCAGCTGGTGGAAGTAGTCGCGGAACCCGGCGGCCGTGCCGCGGTCATATCCAGCCCAGAACGCGGGCTCGCTGACGATGTGAATCCCTGCCGCCGCCATGGCCCGGTAGTCGTCCGTGGTTCGCGACACCATGTGGATATGGGGCTCGATGATCCTCACGGTGTGCCTCCATCCCAGGCTCCCGCGGCGCTCTTGGCGCCCGCAGCGCTCGCTCGCGGCTCCTGCGTGGGATCGCTCCAGCACGAAAGCAGCGCGGCCGCCCGCCCTTCCTGCAGCGTGGTCAGCAGCCGCAGGGCCTCCGTGAGCGCTCGGTAACGGAAATCGCGGCGCCCTTCTTCGGCATTCGACGTTCTATCGACCCGGTCGAGAAAGGCCGCCACCTCGAGCAGCCGGGACCGGCTCTCCAGAAACCCGGCGTCCAAGACTTGTTGCGCCGTCATCGGGCACGTGCTCTTCGACATGGAACGATTCCTCTCACTTCTCGATACCGCCCGCCCTACGGGCGAGCTCGCGCACACACTCTTTCATAACGCTTGCGTCCACTTCGTGGACTTCCACCTTGCGGCCCAACCCCGACGGCAGCGTGATGGTCAGCTCTCCGCCGATGTGCTCTTGAAACTCGCACAGCGCTCCCGGGATATCCAATGACTCGAGCGCCGGGTGGAACAACGATAGTCCCATGTCGGACAGCGTCTCGAGAACCATCGAGGCCTCCGGAGCCCCGAGCAACCCCATCCGCGAGGCGTAAAGGCTATCGAGCGCGATGCCGACGGCAACCGCCTCGCCGTGCCTAAGCTCGCCGCCGGTCGCCTGCTCCAGACCGTGAGCGGACCAGTGGCCGAAATCCAAGGGTCGCGAGGAGCCGGTTTCGAACGGGTCGCCCGAGCGGATGTGCTCGAGATGAAGCTCGGCACAGCGTAAGGCAAGCCGCTCCAACGCCTCCGAATCGAAGCGCGCGAGCCTCGCACGCTCGGCATGGAGCCAGCCGAAGAACCCGGCGTCCTTGATGGCCGCCACCTTCACGGCCTCCGCCATGCCCGAGCGCAGGTCGCGGGGCTCGAGGGTCTCGAGGAAGTCGAGGTCGTTGACGACGGCAAACGGGGGCGCGAACGTGCCCACGAAGTTCTTGCGCCCGAGCACGTTGACTCCGTTCTTCACGCCGATGCCCGCGTCGTTCTGCGCCAGTAATGTCGTGGGCATGCGCAATACGCGCATCCCGCGGTGCGCCGTCGCCGCCGCATACCCGCAAGCGTCCAACACGGCGCCGCCGCCGATGATCCAGACGAACGACTGGCGGCACAAGCCCCGCTCCCGCACCAGCCCGTGCACCCGCTCGACCAACTCGGGCCGACTCTTGCACGCCTCGCCGCCGGCCACGACAAGCGGTTCGCCCGCAAGGACCAACACGTCGCTGTTTGCCCTGGCCCAGTCCAGCGCACCCGACACCGTGCCGGGGCGAGCTGCCTCTACGCCCGAATCGACCACGAGCAGCGCCTTGTGAGGCGATCGCCCCGGGGGCGGCAGCACGGCGCGAAGCGCCTCGTTTTCGACGGAAAGGGCACGCCTGGTGAAGACGACCGGATAGGAGTACCGTACCTGGAACGACTGCTGGATCTTCTGCATCACACGCCGGGCACTGTAGCATACGGCCCGGTGCGCGCGGAACGAGAGAAGCATGCCTCCTCCGGTCGCAGCGCACTTGTCTCCCTTGCCGGCGCGCTCGTGCTATGAGCCGCTCGTGCGCTTCGCTGGCCTCTTCCTCCTGCTCCTGGCTTCCTGCGCGGACCATCCCGCGCCGGCTCGTACACCTGCGCCTCTGCCCCCTGCCCCGGCCCCACCGCCGGTCGCCCCTGCCCCGCCTCCCGTTCCGCCGATCGTCGCGCTCCGCGAAACGTGGTCCGACACCTGCACGCTCACGGGCAAGGCGCCCAAGGCCTGCGATCTGCAAGCCGCCGCCGTCGCCAACGACGGCATGCTGGTCGTGGGAGGCGGCTCCTACGACGCTTTCTCGCTCGGCGGCGCGAACCATCCCAAACGCTCCTACGAGCAGCTCCTGCTCGTTGCCTATGACGCGGCCGGCAAGCCGCTGTGGTCCCACGCGTGGGGAACCCAATGGCACAATCTCGTGGACGACGCGCTCTTCATCGGCTCGCGCATCGTCATCACCGGTACGCACGCCAACGGCTTCGACGCAGGCGGCAAGAGGATCCCCGACCGACCCTATAACCACGTCGCCGGGCAGGACACTGCCTTCGAGGCGGAGACCTCGTTCGTCGCCTCCTTGGATCGCGACGGCAAGGTCCAATGGGCCAGGAACGTCGCCGACCTGGTCGGACTTCCCGCGACCACGGCAGTGTCCACGGGGATCGGGTACGGCAATCCCAAAATCTTCCCGGACCGGCAGGACGGCTTCTGGCTGGCCTTCACCGCGGCGGATCCCGCCTTGCAGATCGTGCACGTCAGCGGAGAGCAGGTGGTCGCGCGAAGATCGGTTCTGCTGCCCAAGCTCGACCCGGTGCCGGGGCGGTCGGCGTGGATCGACGAAGATGGCAACTTGATGCTAGTGGGTATTCCTGCGTGGGTTGCGGGGAACACGACCAGGAGCGCGTTCCTCTATCGTTTTGACACCGCCGGCCAAGGACGAGCCACGCCCCTGGCTTCTTGGCCCGTGAGCACCGGCCCGCAGGACAACCGCAGATTGCCCTTCACGCAGCTTGGCGTCGCGCTGCGCCCCGACGGCACCGGTGGTGCGTACGTGGCAATCATGGTGCAGGCGTTGCAGGACTCGATCAAGACGGCGAGCATTCGCTATCAGCATGTCAACGACAGCGGCGTGCTGGTCGTCGACCGGCCCGTGATGGCGCCCGTGTCCTGGCAGGCCACGGGCCCTGATGCGTTTTCGTTGCGCGGAATGACCGTGCCCGACGACGGCTGGCCCCGGATCGTGCTTCACCAGCGCGTCGTGCTGCAGCTCGACGGCGTCTCCCTTGCGCCAACAAGCTTCGGCGCCTCCTATGGCGTGCCGTCCGGGACCTTGACCGTCGTCAGCCTGGCGCCCGATGGCAGCGCGATGAATTCCGTCGCCACGCTTGCCCCGGCGCCCTGCGTGAAGCTGCGGCCGGATTCGGTCCGTGCGGTCTTCGCCGCGGGCAGCGCCACCTTCCTGCTCGGGGGCGCGAGCAAGCTGCCCGGCTGTTGGGATGGCCGCCCGGCGGACGGCGCGGTCTCTCGTATCGAGCCCTGAAGGGCTGGCGTCGGGACCGAGGTTCAATTCGACGAGGTGAAGGCGAATGTCACGCCCGCCACGCTGGCTGTGTCCCCCTGGATGACGAACGGCAGCGCAAACGGAGCTCTCGGCGCCGAACTCGCGGACTCCACTACCGGGCTGAAGCCGACGTTGCCCTGCTCATCGGCAGACCAGTTCCCAGCTCGCATCCTTCACTGTCGGTGTAGCCGTCGGGGTAGTATTCACTGACCTCGATGCAGTACTGGTAGTAGTGCGATGTGCCCAGCTCGTACGTCTCCCGCGTGTCCCGTGATTGATGCCCCCCCAAGCGCGTCAACCCATGCGCAACCTTCGACGGCGAGCGCGGCGGCGATCAAGACGAATACATGAGATGGGCGGCTGGTGTTCATGGTGCTCCTTTGGTGGCGGCGTGGTGCAGTAGCGCCAGGGCAAGCGCAGTCCGCGACGACAGCCGTCGTCTGCACCGTACAGGACGTGAAGGCCCAATCGACATGGCCGCCACGGCTCGCGACATGGCCTGTCATCCGACAGGGCGTCAGGGTTGACCACACCGAGACCGGGACTCACTACTACTGCTATCTCCCGTGCGGCCTACCGTTGCGGAGAGAAGGGGGGTGCCATGTATCCGAAGCATTGGATGGTTGCGAGTGGTTTCGCGCTGGCGGCGGCCGCGTGCGGCACGAGCGATAACCGCACGAGCGGACCGGTGGACTTGGGCGCTGCGGGAACGCTGTCGACGATGGCCGGACCGGGTGGCCCGGGCGGCGGAAGCCGAGACGCAGGCGGCTACAAGCCTCCCGAGGGGGAGAGCGGCACGAACAACATTTCGTTTCCCATCATTCTGTCGGACAATATCGGGCCCAGCTCGTTGCCGGCGGACGGCGCGTGGAAGTTCGCGCCGATCGCGAACCCGGCGACCGAGTGCATCGGCGAGGATGGCGTGGACGCCGGCACGGCGGTCGACCCGAGCATCCTGTGTTACTTCGGGCGCAAGGTCGTCGTCACCTCCGAGACCGGGGCGATCTCGTTCGAGGGCGATCCCAAGGTCTGGTGGCTCCAGCAGCGCCCGGCCAACTTCTGGAAGGCCCTCAGCGTCGGTCACGATGCGAGCACACCGCTGGTGGTGAGTGCGGTCGACGTGGGCGACTTGCTGGAGTCGAGCCCGTCTGTCGCTACGCGCCAGATTCGTGTCGAGTTCAACCTGCTGCAGCACGTCGACCCGCTGGACGCCGAGCTTGGCAGGTACGTCGTTTCCGCCCTCGACGCGGACGCCGGCGCCGGCTGGACGGACAGAGTTCCGCCTCCGTGCAGCGTTCCCACGGCGCCGTCGCAGAGCGTCAATTGCTTCGCGGCGGTGGCGATGAGCGGTGCGGTTCCGGGAACACAGCAGTCCGGCAACGAGCTGCAAGGTACGGACTTCGGCCCGGGCTCAGGAATCGACGGGGGAACTGGCAACCAGCCCGGCACGGTGACCCTGCTCGATCCGGCGACGGTCCGATTGACCACGCCCGACGTGGGCGGAATCGAAGCGATCATCTACTCGCGCTGTGCCCGTCTGCTGATCCAGAAGATCGGCGCCTCCCCCGCATGGGACAAGACCGCGGGGCAGTGGAGCGGCGAGGGTGCGGGTGCCCCGATCGTCAACGTCGCTGCCTACCGGGACGAGTATGCTGCGGAAATCAACTCGGGAGGCGGCCTGGTCTACGGGTACAATTGGAATGCCAAGACGGCGGCCACAGGCACGTACCGCCTGACCTTCGTACTCGACGGCAACGATGACGTCGGGGTCAAGTGCACGACACCGCTCCTCACGAAGTTCGAAGCGGGCGGCACGACGCTCGTGAACCTCGGTGAGAGCAACCCGTCGCACGTCATCTACGCGGGAGACCCCCAACTTGGGGATGAGGGCGGGATTGCGTACCTGGATCTGACCCTGACCACGAAGGGTGGCGGGGGCAAGCGAAGATAAGAAGCCTCCAATCCAAGAATCATCCGGTTCTGACAAACACGATGGTGTGGCTCCATCCGTCGTTGGGAGGCCCTTGCGCCCGTGAGGTGGGGACTCGGGTCGGCGCCGATGGGGACCGTGGCTCCCTTCGGCGCCGGGCCGGATATCCTTCGACCGATGTCGAAACACTTTGACACGGCGCCGCCGCGGGCCCATAGACTGCTTCCATGTCTGTCGAAACAAACTCACCACCGGCTCCTCGGGCTGTGACCGCCAAGGTCGCGCTGCTCAAAGCCCTCGCCGACACCTCGCGGCTCACGGTCGTCTCGGCCCTGGCCGAGCGGCCGCACTGCGTGGAAGAGCTGGCACAGCGCCTGGGACGCGCAGCGTCGACCATCTCGTTCCACCTTCGCAAGCTCGATGAGGCCGGGCTGGTCACCCGCCAGCGGACCCAGTACTACGTGGTATATGCGCTTCGTGCGGACCTGTTCGATCTGACGCTGCGCCAGCTCGTGACCACGCCGGATGGCAGCGCGGACCGGGAGCGCAAGCGGCTCGAGAAGGTACGCAAGGACGTCCTGCGCACGTTCATCAAGGGCGGCGTGCTCACGCAGCTGCCCAAGCAATGGCGCAAGCGGCGCTTCGTGCTGGAGGTGTTTCTGGACAAGTTCGAGCCGGGAAGGATCTACCCGGAGCGCGAGGTCGACGAACGGATCCACACGATGTTCGACGACCACTGCACGATACGGCGGCTGCTCGTCGACGAGGGATACATGACGCGGCAGGGCGGCAGCTATCGGCGTGTGGGCGCGTCCTCCTCGGAGCACAAGAGCATGGGAGACGGGAGCATGGAGACGAACAAGGAGCTGAAGCGCAAGTACCTCGAGACGCCCAAGCGCGCCGGGGTCTTCCAGGTGAGGAATGTCGTCGACAACAAGGTACTGCTCGGAAGCAGCACGAACCTGCACGGTCCGCTCAACAAGCACCGATTCATGCTGTCCACCGGCGCCCATGACAACGCCGCCCTGCAAGCGGACTGGAAGCGCTTGGGTCCCGATGCATTCGCGTTCGAGGAGCTCGAGGTGGTCAAGGTCAAGGACGACCCCGCGTTCTCGCTCGAAGACGAGCTGACGCTGCTCGAGGAGCTCTGGCTCGAGAAGCTCTCGCCAATGGCTCCCCACGGCTACAACACGAACCGCAGGATTCGCGAGTGAGCGGCATGCACTCCGGTCGGAATGCGCCGCGAACGAGGCAATGATGGCCAGCGAACATGAGTGGATCGAAGAGCTCGGCGCCGCCGTGACGGTGACCGACGAAACCGGAACGATCATCGGCTGACCCGCGCGGGGTCGTTCCCGTTGGGGCGGGGTCGTTCCCGTTGGGGCGGGGTCGTTCCCGTTGGAGCGGGGTCGTTCCCGTTGGAGCGGGGTCGTTCCCGTTGGAGCGTCCTGGCTTGGCTGCGCGCCCGCGACGAGCCGTCGCCGCCGGCAACAACGGCAGTCACCGGGGCGCGTAGCCGGTCTTCTCGCCGTGAGCGCCTACGACCACGTGCTCGTTGCCTTCCGGATCCACGTGAATGTACTGCGGTGCATTCGGGTTCGGATTCTCTCCGCTCTTGGCCTGGTCGAGCAGCGTCTGGAGCATGTTCAGCCGTGCCGTCTTCTCCGGCGACTGCCACTCGTCCGTCGAGAATGTCTCGACCTCGTAGGCCTGCGTCGTGTGCGCGCGCAGGTCGGCCGCCCAGATGTTCTGCTCGTCGCCCGCCTGCCGCAGGATGCAACGGATATCCCGCACCTGGTACGGGCCGTCGGCGAACGACTGGTAAATGGCCTTGCCGAAGAACAGGAACGAGAGCTTGGCAGGCCCCGGGGGCCACGTCGGCTTGTCCTTCGAATACGCGATGGCGGTGTTGCCGTCGCCCGTGAGCAGGTTCGCCTCACACGTGTAGTCGCCCGGGTCGTGGACCTCGACGTCCATGTCGAACACCAGGCTGCCGTCGCGCTGGTAGTCGCGGGAGGCACCGAACGACACCACCTCCCGGGGCGAGTAGGTGAAGTCGCGCAGGATCGACTTGGAGATCCCGTCGATCTCCACGAAGGCGGCAATCTGGGCCTGCTGGGCCGTCGCGAGCGCCGGCGAGTCGCTGGGAACGAAGCGGTTGGTGACGACGAGGTCGCCGGCCTGCACATCGCCGTTCGCGCCATCGTCGCCGTAGGCGAGCTGGACCGCGCGTCCCGGGCTGGGACCGCTGGTGACCATGACCCAGGCCTCCACCACGTGCACGGGCACGCGCTTGGAGCGGTCGTCGCCTCGCCACGCTTCGATCCACGAGGTCAGCGCCTCGCCCGGGAGCACGTGGGCCCGGTCCGACGAAAAGCGGTAGTTGATCGGATCGCCGGGCTTGTCCGAGAACGGCAGGTCACTGACGACCGGCGTGTTCCAGGTGAGCTTGTACTCCGTCTCCGCGGTGTGCGGACGCGACCAGGGCGGGTAGACGGCGAATGCCTTGTAGCGATCGAGCACGTCCGCGAGCTTGGAGGGGGTCGGCGCGGCCATCGGAAACGGCGCCTCGGCGCTGCCGATGTCGGGTGGGAACTCGGGAGCCTGCAGGGGCGTGAGCCGGGGACCGGTGGCGGAGGAACCGGATTGCGGGGCCTGGGCTTGCGCGGACGGCTCGGGGACGCGCTGGGAGCAGGCGCGCCAGCACAGCACGCCGGCCGCCACGAGGCTTGCGGCCAGCACCGCGACGAGGCGTCTGCGGTCCTTCATGATGCGGCAGGCTCAGTTCGCGGACGAGTAGACGTAGCCCGCGATACCCTCGTAAGCGTAGCCGAGCGAGGCGCCCTCGTCGTAGCTGAGGGAGTAGAGGTGGTCGTTGGCGCTGCTGCTGTAGCGCCGGTACAGGGGGATCGTCCCGGGCGCCTGGTAGGTGAAGACATAGCCGAGGATGCCCTCGCTGGTACCGGCGTTCTCGCAGGTGGACGAGGTGGTCGCGAAGTGGCGGCTGCCGCCGAGCACGCAGCGGTACAGGGCAGTCGTTCCGGCGATGGGAGACGAGGCGGCGTACCAGGTGCCTTCGATGGCGTAGCCGGCGTTGACGGCTTCGGTCTTGTTGGTGGTTTCGAAGTGCCCGGCGTCGCTCCGGTACGTGCGGTAGAACCGGGTGCGGTCGGAGCTCGCGCCGCTGTTGACCGCGCTGCAGTTGGACGCGGTCCAGTAGTCGGCGCAGCAGTCGCCGTGGGCGAGACAGTTGGCGTCGCACCAGCAGACGCCAGTAAACTTGCCGCAGCTTCCCTGGCACGAGTTGGTCGGCGTGGTGTCCATGGTGGCCGCCGAGCCGCCGGCGGTCGGGGTGCACACCGTGGTGCCGTCGGCCGCCTTGCAGAAGTTCTTCGAGCCGTCGGCAAACGCCAAGTCGCACTCGCCGCTGGAATCGATGCAGTCGCGCTCGGTGGTGGCATCCGACCAGCTGCGCGCGTAGTCGACCGCGGAGGCGATCAGGCCGGCGTGGCCTGCCATGCCGTTGGCGAGCACGGAGCTGGCGCGGCCGCTCATGCCGAAGTGGTCGCGACTCTCGCCGCCGCACCCGGCATTGGCGGTTTCGTAGGCTCGCCCGGGATACCTGGCACCGCCGTTACAAGCGTCGGAGTACGAGCCGGCGTACTCGTATCCGGCCGCCGAGTCGAACCCCACCACGCCGTCGTTGGTCCCTCCGATGAACATCCGACCGGAACACAGTTTGATCCCGAACAGCAAGCGCACGCAAAGGTCCTTGGAGCCGGCCGTGTGGAACATGAAAGCCCCACCGGCGTCGTAGGCGGCGTCTTGCACATAGCCGTAGTTGTTGCGGGCGGCACCCCGGGTCAGGTCGAAATCGACGGCTTCCTGCACGCCGAAGATCTTGGAGAGCAGGCCGGTGATGCCCCGGGTGGACAGCTCGGCCAAGGCAGAGCCGCCGGCGGCGCTAGCGCCCGCGTTGACATAGGCCAGGCCGGGGATGCCCCCGCGGTTGCCCAGGTCGTGCATCGCCTTGAGCACGCGAAACACGCCTGCCGAGTAGGCGTTGACGATGCAGATGTTGCCGTTGGTGCAATAGGTCGACAGGGCATTGCGGACGGTGACGTTGGTGGCGTCGCCGTTGATGCGCTCGCTACCGTTGTAGGAGAAGGTGACGTTGGTCCATCCCGCTGGGGGAATGACGAGCTCGTTGCCGGCCCAGCCGGACTGGCTGCGGCCGTGGAAGTACAGGATGTAGTTGCCGGCCTGGGCGTCGGAGGTGAACGCGGTGAGCGCGGCGGCGGCGACGGCGGTCAGGAGGATGGGGCGCATAGCGGAAGCGGTCATGCAATATCCGTACACCAACGCGCAGGTCAGAATTGCCGCGAATTTTGCCTCGACCAGTCCAAGGCCAAGACGCTCGTCCAAATCTTGGCCAAGGCTGTCCACATCATGGACCGGCGTGCGGTACCTGACGGCCGTACGATGAGGGGCCGGATGGCGAGACATCCCCGACGATTCGCGGGGTGTCTCCCCTGCGGGACGTTGGCATCGGCCCGGTCGTTGCTCCGGCCCTGGGCCGTCGCGACCGCCGTGGCTCGCGTTGCTAACGCCTTGGGGTTCGCGTAGAGTCTATCGTCGCGGGTCGGCATGGGACACGACGCTGTCCGGTCTTCTTGCCCGTCGCGCGATGATGAAACACCCAGGACAAGGCTTGCCGCGTCGCGTTGCGCGGCGAGGCCGGGGAGGTAGCTGCTCATGAGAAGCTGGAGAGTCCTCGTGCTGAGCGCCGTCGTCACGCTGGTGGTCATTGGCCTCGCCGTGATCGTGGGCGTGATGGGCCAGCGCGCATCGGGCGGTCCGCGGGAGTCGGACTACCTGGCCGGAAGCACCGATTCGTGCGTCACGTGCCATCGTCGCGCCTCGCCGGGCATCGTGGATCAATATGGCCGCAGCGCGATGGCCGCGGCGAAGGTCACGTGCCAAGATTGCCACGCAGTGCCGGCGGACTACCCCGGTGCCGAGCAGCACGAAGGCGCGACGATTCTCGCGTCGCCGACGCCTGCGCGCTGCCAGCGATGCCACGAGCGCGAGGTGGCGCAGTTCAACCAGAGCCGCCACTCGGTGCCTGCGTTCGTGGCTTACGCGGGCACCGCGGCCCTAACGCCGCCGTTCCGCAAGCTCTACGACGCAATCCCCGAGGGCCAGCCGACGGACAAGGTGCGCAACGCCCTGTTTGCCATCGAAGGCAAGGACATCACGGACTTCGCGTGCGTCAAGTGCCACGAGGTAGGCGAGCCCCGGCTCGACGGCTCGGTGGGCAAGTGCCAGAAGTGCCACCTTCGCCACGAGTTCAGCATCTCGCAAGCACGAAAGCCGGAGACGTGCAACAACTGCCATATCGGCCCCGACCACCCGCACTGGGAGATCTACCACGAGTCGCCGCACGGCGTGATGTACGAAACCCAGGGCAGCCAGTGGAACTGGAAGGCTCGCCCGGACACCCTCACGCCCGTGGACATGCCCGCTCCGACCTGCGCCACCTGCCACATGAGCGGGTTCGCCGGCGCGTCGACGACGCACGACGTGGGTGACCGGCTGACGTGGTTCTTGTTCTCGGAGGTCAGCGAGCGCCGCCCGGCCTGGGAGAGCAATCGCGCGCGCATGCAGACGGTGTGCTTCTCATGCCACAATAGCAAGTTCATTACCTCCTACTATGCCGCAGCGGACACGGCCACCGAGCAGGTCAACAAGTGGGTCCGGGACAGCCAGGCGCTCGTCGCGCCGCTTCGGGACAAGGGGCTATTGACGAAAGAGCCCTTCGACGAGCCGATCGAGTTCGAGCAGTTCGAGCTGTGGCACCACTGGGGCAGGACCGCGAAGTTCGGCGTGTGGATGCAGGGGCCGGACTACGTCCAGTGGCATGGCGCCTATGAGATCACCAAGAGCATGGTGGAGCTCAAGGACATGGTGCACCAGAAGCTGGCCGCGCAGCCGTCGGAGGAAAAACCCAAGGAGGCCCCGTGAACCCGCTGCGCCGTGAGCTGCTCTCGCGCGACGGCATGTTCCTGCTGGTCGGCGCGGTGACGATGCTGTTCCTGGCGCTGGACACGTACGTTTCGCACTTGTCCGGCGGTGTGGTGCGCGGCGTCGAATGGATTCCAGTGTACTTCGGAGTGCCGGCCGGCGTGCTGCTGCTGGCCGCAGGACTGCTGTCGATTCGCAGCCGCCCCGCTGCGCTTCCCATCGCGACAGTGGTCTACGTGGCAAGCATCGCCGTGGGGGCCGCGGGCGCCTACTTCCATTGGGTCCGTCTCGTGGTCCCGGCGCTACCGTGGGTTCCCAACTTGACCGGCAAGCCCTTTCTGTGGGTTCCGCCGGTGCTCGCGCCCCTGGCCTTCGGGCTCGTGGGCGTCCTCGGGTTGTCCGCGCTCCTTCAGGAATCCCCGCCCGGCAGCGGCGTGGTGCGCTTGCTCCCGCGACGCACGATCGCGCTGCCGTTGTCCAAGCAACGCGCGTACCTGCTGCTGGTCACGCTCGGCATCCTGCTCGCGGTCGTCAGCGCCAGCCTCGACCACGCGCACGAAGGGCTCCGGTTCCCGTGGATGTGGGCCGCGACCGCGGCCGGCGTGTTCGCGGCCGTGGCGGTCCTGTTCTACGCGCTCGAGCAAAGACCGGCCAGCGAACACCGCGCATCGGTCACGGCCGCGCTGCTGGTGCTGATAGCCACGGGCCTGGTCGGAGAGTACATGCACCTCACGGCGGACTACGCCCTTGCACAAGACAAGCTCGTGTTCGAGAAGTTCGTGCGCGGCGCGCCGCCGCTGGCCCCCCTGCTGTACGCGTACATGGCTACGTTGGGGCTCCTCGCTATCCTGCCGATCGAAGCGTGGGCGTCATCGCTCCGTCTCTCGCGCAACGAGAGTCCGCGGGAGAGGACAGCGGATCCAGCGAAGTCCTGATCCCAGACACGCCGCGGTGCCGGGGCCGGTCCCCATAGCTGTTAGCAGTTTTCTTGGCCCAACTCGGAGACATCCGGCAAGGGGCTGGCATGAGCACGACCGCCGTCCCCCAGCCCAGGCCCGATTGGCGGAACGACTGGCAGCAGCTTCTGAGCTACCTGCCCGAGGACTACGAACAACTGGCGCGT
>JAJZQG010000246.1 GCA_021847645.1 Myxococcales bacterium | reverse complement strand
ACGATCGCGGTGGTGACGAACATCGATCCGGAGCACTTGGACTACTGGGGAACGCACGAGCGGGTGAAAGAGGCCTTCGTGCAGTTCTGCATGCGGATACCGTTCTACGGATTGGCGGTGATGTGCCTGGATCACCCGCACGTGCAGTCGATTCTGCCGGCAGTCCGGCGCAGGCACACGACCTACGGGCTGACGCCGCAGGCGGACTACCACGCGCGGAACGTGACGCAGCACGGGCTGATCACCCAATTCCGGGCCTACAAGCATGGCGATCCGCTGGGCGAGTTCGTGGTGAAGATGCCCGGGGTGCACAACGTGCTGAACAGCCTGGCGACGATCGCGGTGGCCGACGAGCTCGAGGTTCCGCTGGACGTGATCCAGAACTCGATAGCGACGTTCAGCGGTGTGGCGCGGCGCTTCACGGTGATCGGCGAGGTCAACGGCATTACGCTGGTGGACGACTACGGGCACCACCCGGCGGAGATCAGGGCGACGCTGGAGGCGGCGAGAAAGGCCTACGATCAGAGGGTGATCGTGGCATTCCAGCCGCACCGGCACACGCGCACGAGGGATCTCTTCGAGCACTTCGTGACGTCGTTCAACCAGGCGGACATCGTGATCGTGACGGACATCTACTCGGCGGGGGAGGCGCCCATTCCGGGGGTGTCGGCGGAGCTGCTGGCGCAGGCGTTGAGGGAGCACGGGCACCAGCGCGTTCACTATGTTCCTGACAAGACGCAAATCCCTCAGGTGCTGGCGAACATCGTGGCCGAGGGCGACGTGGTAATCGCGCAGGGCGCGGGGGACATCAACAAGTACGTACGGGAGTTGTACGGGCTGCTCGGCGGCAAGGAGGATCCGGGGGTATGAGCGGTCCGAGGCGCGCTCTACCTGCGAACCGTCGAATCCTCCCCTCCAAGGCGGAGGGCGGGGTCGTGGACGCGCCTGCGGAGCGTGTGCAGCACGCGAACGCTGAAGGGGAGTCGAAGCCGCGGCCCAAGGGCACGGCGCTCCATGCGGCCAAGGCCCGGGCGAACGGCGCGATGGACGGCTTGCGCAGCCGTCTGAACGCGATTCGCACGGCGGTGGGCATCGTAGTGGTCGTGGCGGCCTCGGTGGCACTGGCCTGGGGGATTCGGCACCACGTAATGACCAGCCCCCGGTTTGCCGTAAAGACCATTCGGGTGGAAGGCACCTCGCGTCGTACGCCCGAGCAAGTGGTGGACACGGCCGGGCTGCACGTGGGGATGAACATCTTCGGGACCGACCTGGACAACGCGCGCCGCCGGATTCTGCAGGATCCCTGGGTCGAGAAGGCTACGGTGGACAGGAAGCTGCCATCGACCCTGACGGTGGCGGTGGTGGAGCGGGAAGCCTCGGCGGTGGTGGACATCGGGTCCGAGCTGTACCTGTGCACGGAGCAAGGCGAGCCCTTCAAGCGGCTCGAAGCCGGCGATCCGTCGAACCTGCCGGTGATCACGGGCATCTCGGGGGACGACGTGTCGGCGAACCGCAAGGGGGTCGTGGCGCGGATCAAGGCCGCGCTCGAGCTATTGAACGAGTACGAGCGAAGGGGGCCATCGAAGGAGTATCCCGCGCAGGAAGTGCACCTGGCCGACGACGGAACGATGCGCATGGTGGTGGGGCGCAACGCGGTATCGATCGAGCTGGGGCTGCCGCCGTATCACAAGAAGGTGCTGCGGGTGGCGCAAGTCATGGCGGAGGTGGGGCGTCGCAAGGCGGACGCGTCGGTGCTGTTTCTGGACAACGAGGCTCATCCGGAGCGGGTGGTAGTGAGGATGCGCTGATGAGAAAATTTGGCCCCTTCATTTCGAGCATGGCAAGGCTCGTTGCGTTCTGCGGGAGTCGCCCGCGATCGCGGGCATGCCACCCCGGATACCGACCGTGAGGAGCTAGATGGATACCTCGGAGATCGTCGTCGGACTCGACATCGGAACCACAAAGGTTGCCGCCGTTGTGGGCGAAGTCGACAGCGACGGAACCACCATCATGGGTGTGGGCAACGTCCCTTGCAAGGGATTGCGCAAGGGCGTCGTGTCCAACATCGATTGGACCGTCAAGTCCATCGCGGAAGCCGTGCAGGCTGCGCAATCGATGGCGGGTGTCGAGATCCGTACCGTGTACGCGAGCGTCGGCGGCAGCCACGTACGGTCGCAGAACTCCGACGGTGTGGTGGCGGTGTCCGGCGGTGAGGTGACGTCGGCGGACGTGGAGCGCGTGCTGGAAGGGGCGCGTGCGGTTGCGATGGATTCGGACCGGCAGATTCTGCACGTGCTGCCCCGGGAGTACCTGGTGGACAACCAGGATGGCATCCGGGATCCGGTGGGCATGAGCGGGGTGCGGCTGGGGGCCAAGGTCAACCTGACCACGGCGGCGACCTCGTGCGTACAGAACGTGGTGCGGTGCGCGGAGCGCGTGGGGCTGACGGTGGCGGACGTGGTGCTGGCGCCGCTGGCGAGCGCGGAAGCCGTGCTGAGCGAGGATGAGAAAGAGATCGGGGTCGTCGTGATCGATATCGGGGGCGGCACGACGGACATCCTCATCTACGTGGACGGCGGGGTAGCGCACACGAGCGTGATTCCGGCTGGCGGCAACAACGTCACCAACGATATCTCGATGGGGCTGCGCACGCCGATGGCGGAAGCCGAGCGGCTCAAGCGCAACCACGGGTGTGCGCTGGGCCGGATGGTGTCGGACGAAGAAGAGGTGGAGGTGCCTGGGGTGGGCGGGCACGGGCCGCGCAAGGTGGCGCGCCGGGTGCTGTCGGACATCATCGAGCCCCGCATCGAAGAGATCTTCGCGTTCGCGCGGCACCGGATGGAAGAGATTGGCCTGCTCGAGCAGATTTCGGCGGGCGCGGTGCTCACGGGCGGCGCGTCGTTGATGGAAGGGATGCCGGAGTTTGCCGAGGAGATCCTGGGGATGCCGGTGAGGCTGGGATTCCCGGTGGGAGTCAAGGGTATTTCGCAGCTGGTGCAGGGGCCGCAGTACGCGACCGGCGTAGGGCTGGTGCGGCACGGTGCGGCGATGCTGCGGGCGGCGCAGGACAGGCACGGCGCGGGACTTGCGCGCGTGGCTCCTCGAGCGCCGGAAGTCGAGCCGGCCAAGGTCGCCGACAAGGCGGGCAACCGGTTCTGGAACTGGCTGAAGGTAGCGTTCTAGGGCAGTAGACCGGACGCACGGGGGGGCGGCTCCCGGGCGACCGGAGTGCAAGAGAAAGAATCCGGCACGAGGGAGAGGCGCCCGAAGGCCGGCAGGATGTTGGAGTGGAATTGCGGCATAGCCGCGCCCGGGAGGACATGATGAACTTCTCGATCGAGTTCGCCGACGATACGAATAGCGAGTACGAGGCCTGCCTGAAGGTCGTGGGAGTCGGCGGGTCCGGCGGGAACGCCGTGAACACGATGATCAACTTCGGCCTGGAAGGAGTGGAGTTCATCGTCGCGAACACGGACGCCCAGGCGCTCAATGCCAGCGCCGCTGCGCTCAAGATGGCCATCGGCCAAAGCATCACGCGCGGGCTGGGCGCGGGGGCCGACCCGGAGCGCGGGCGCAAGGCCGCGCTGGAAGACGTCACGCGCATCAAGGAAGCGCTGCAGGGCGCGGACATGGTGTTCATCACCGCCGGCATGGGCGGCGGCACGGGTACGGGTGCTGCCCCGGTGATCGCGCAGATCGCGCGGGAGGAAGGCGCCCTGACGGTGGGCGTGGTGACCAAGCCCTTCGCGTTCGAGGGCAAGCAGCGTGCCCGCCGGGCCGAGCTCGGCCTGCAGATGCTCCAGGAGCACGTCGACACGCTGATTACGATTCCCAACCAGAAGCTGCTGACGCTCTCGGATCAGGACCTGTCCTTCATCGAGGCGTTCCGCAAGGCCGACGAGGTGCTCTACCAGGCGGTCAAGGGCATCAGCGACCTCATCCAGCAGAACGGCGTGGTCAACGTGGACTTCGCCGACGTCAAGACCATTATGTCGAGCAAGGGCCGGGCGATCATGGGCACGGGCTGCGCCAAGGGCCAGGGCCGGGCAAGGCTCGCTGCAGAGATGGCGGTCACCTCCCCACTGCTCGACAACATCTCGGTGGAAGGCGCCACGGCGGTGCTCGTCAATATCGTGGGCGGCCCCGACATGCGCATGAAGGAAATGGAAGAGGCGACCGAGCTGATATACGAGCAGGCGCACGAAGACGCCAACATCATCTGGGGCGCCTCGATCGACGAGACGATGGGCGAGATGGTCAAGGTCACCGTGATCGCGACGGGGTTCGACCAGGTCCAGGTCGAGCAGGTAATGGAGCAGCCGGTAGCGGTGTCCCGCCCGACGATGGTCAGCGTGCCCCAACAGCTGGCGACCTCCCGGCCCGTGACGCACGCGGCGCCTCCCCCGCCTCCCCGCTCTGCCATTGCCATGATGCAGGAAGAGGCGGCCGCATCGATGCGCAGGCCTCCGGTCACCGCCCGCGCGCCGATCGCCACCGCGCCTGCGACGCGCATGGCGACTTCCACCTCATACCCGCCGCCCTCGGACCTGGATCTGGACATCCCGACCTATATCCGTCGTAACGGACGGTAGGCCTCCCCTTCCCGCGACCCCAATCCCCCCTTCAAAGACAGCCAAACAACGGCTCGCCGTGAGCTTCGGGCCTTTTGCGTGGCGATGACGCGCCCTGCCGAGGCGCCCGGACCCGTGCTCGCACCATGAATGGGTACCTTGAACGGCGCCACGCCGCGCGAAGCTCGGGCACCACGCTGTGTCGTGCCCCTACCAGAACGGGATGAACGGTTGACAGGAAGCCTGCAGCCGTTGGACCGCTATGGGTACGCAACAACGGCTCCGTTGCACACCAGGAACAGGACCGATCCGTCCGCGGGAACGTCGCTGCCCAGGAATCGAATGAGCCGCTTGTCGTCTGCCGGACAGTGCGCGAGCAGGGCCTCACTGGCTAGCGGCTCGCCCGCGTCGAGGTAGCACCACCCCTCCAGGCCCGGATCCGGGGCGGTGTCCTGAATACAGGAGCGCAGTTGTTCTGGGTCGGAGAGCTGGCGCAGCTCGCACAGGCAGCTCAGCCCGTCATAGAGGAACGAAGACTCCGCCGTAACGACGGATGCGGTCGCCGGGGAAGGTGCGGTGCGCGCGCCCTCGCACGGGGGACACACGACATCGCCATTCGAGTCCACTTCGTCGGACTTCGTTGCCTCGAGCACGACGCACGGCACGCGCCCGCTGGCATCCGCCGCCAGAGGCACGTCCCAGCAGCTCGGCTGCAGGGAACCTGTGAGCCGATCGACGATCGATTCGATGGCCGGGCGGTATCCCCAGTCCGTGTCGCTGCTCTGGACCGGGTTGATCTTCGCGGGGCAGATGGAGGCGACGATGCCTTGGTCGCCAACGCCTTTGAGCACGGCGAGCTGGCGACGTCCTGGGTAGGCCTTGGCGCGGTATTGGGTGGTGCCGAAGGTGGAGCCGTCGTAGCACAGCGGGTTCTCGTTCCCTGGGGGGCAATCGCTGCCGTTCGGGATCGGCATGGGCAGGTCGAAGATGCAAGCGTATTGCAGGTCGTCACGAGCCACGATGTCGCGATCGCTCCCATTGATCTTGTTGTTCAGCGGGCCGCTCGCGGTCGGCGCGAGCACGTCGCCCGTGATCGGGTTCGTGCCTGTGCGCGGGTCGATCGACTCCTTCATCAGCGGGTCGAGCGGGTCGACCGTAGGCACGATCTCGCCGTCCGAGTCGCGCGTCTGGCCCAGGATCACGTCCCACAAGGTCTGGTCGGCCGGAACACCGATAGGCGCGTTGGAGAGCTCTGCCATGGGCGTCGTCAGATCCGACGCGGTTCGGTAGCCCTTGGACAGATCGTTCGGGTCGACCGCGACATCCTGCCACGGGACGCCCACGATTCCTACGAGGTATACGAGCGACCTATCGCGGAGCGGAATCGTGCTCGCACACGTCGTGCGGTCGACCGTCCCGTCCGGCCTGGTGCCGAACTGCGAGCAGAAGACCGGATTGATCGTGTTGTCGGAGAACGTCTGCTGCGACAGGCCGTCGACGTAGCGCTGAATGGGCTGCAGGAAGTTGGTGCCGAATCGACGCTGCTGCTCGAAGCACCGCAGGCTCATAGGGTCGTCCGTTGCGGGATCGGGCCAGCCGGTCGCGCACTCGGGATAGGTACTGGCGTCGGCGTGCAAGCAGGACTTGCAGGCCGGAGACCACGGATCGGACTGGCAGGCGTTGGTGCCGCGGACAATGTGGAACGGGTTGGTGCTGTCGCCTGCCTGCAGCGCGAGGTAGTAGTCCTTCCCATCCACCACGGAGCAGTCGTTCCTGTCGCTGAGCATGACGATGACGAGCATCGAATCCTGCCGGATCATGTCGGCTCGCTGCTGCAGGACGGTGTTGTCGACCCCCTCGGGACAGCGGCATTGGTCCGCAGGACCGCCGTCGAAGCACGGGCAGGGAATCAGTTGTTGGTAGGGTGCGGGGTCGACGAGGAAGCGGTACCAGGCTTCGAGGGTGGAAGGGAATCCGCAGCCGTCGTCGCCTGCGCCGCGCACGATATCACCGAAGTCTGCGGCAAGAGTTGTGGCGTTGTTCTGGCCCGAAGGGATGTCTTTGCCGTCCGGGTCCCAGTTCAGAAAGCCCTTGTGGTCCCAAGTGCCCACGTCGTGGAGGCTCGTGTCGCCGTCGGCCTTGCCTCGAGTGAGAAGGTGGGACATGTCTTGCTGGTGCGGATTGTACGTGGGAGACGAGGTACTACACGAGTCCGCACCGTGGCCGCCGAGGGATGAGGTGATGACGCCGACGTGAATGTCCTTGATCGGAAGAAACTCGCGGGCCTTCCCGGTGGGGCAGAGCTGTCCGGGATCGACACGCTCGGGGTTGGCCCCGTTGGCATCGACGCAGAGCGGGTTGGTCAGGCGGTCGACCAGGTCCGGCACGGCGTCCGCGAGAATCGCCTGCTTGTCGGCCATGGAGGGCGAGTTGTCGATAGCGAAAAGCAGGTCGATCTTGTCGAGGCTCCGGCCTTGCTTCAACAACCGTCCACAACCGCTGGGGTAGGCGCCGCGCTCCATACTGTCGACCTCGGCGGTGGAACACGCGAGGGGGAGCAACGCGCACGCGAGCGCAAGACATCGCGCGCTCGCCCGCATGGGGGCAAGACGTGACGGGAGCATCTGGGGCACCTCGACCCACGCGACCCAGGAGCAAGCCGGGTGCCAGAAGCTCGGACCAACGCTGGCCGGGGAATCGGCTGTTGTTCAGGAGAACCGACCTGCGCCGCGACCTGCCCGACGTTGGCGAAAACGTCACCCGAGTTGGCAGGGCGTGCCCCAGGGATTGCTCACGGGCCGCAGCCGAGGATGACCTTGGGCGTGAGGCCGGGAGGATCCAGCGGGCCGGATTGCGTGACGACCGAGCAGCCCGCGGGCAAGTTTAGGCTGCCGCAGTGGTCCGTCATGCCGTCATTGAACAGGCTCGACGCGCAGTCGACCTTCACACCGGTGCAGAATCCGCTGGCTCCGCAGCTGACCTGGATGGCAGGGGGAATGCAGCCGGTGCACATGTCCTTGGGTGCCGAGCCGAGCAATCCGGCCACCTGGGCCTTGTCGGTGGACGACACGACATAGCCCTCGTTGCGGCACATGTCGAAGACCACGCAGCAGTCGCTGTCCTGCGTGCAGTGGATGGTGTCCGTGGCGAGGCTCGCGGCGAGGGCGCGCGGGTCCGAGGCGGAACCTGCGGCACCTCCGGTTCCGGAAGCGCCTGCCATACCCGCGGCGCCGCCGGTGGCGGTAGCGCCCCCGGTTCCAGCCGCACCCCCGGTAGCCGCTGCTCCGCCCGTGCCGCCTCCGGTCGAGCTGGAATCATCACTACCGCACGACACGAGCGCAACCAGCGCCAGCGCTGCCAACACGATATTCCGCATGGGACGCCTCCTCGCGCCAAGCGCGATCCAGCCGAACGCAGCACAATCGTACCACGTTCGCGAGACGACGTGCGCAAGGGAAACGGCGGGCGGGCGTCAGTCGGGCGCGACGGCCCCCGGCCAGGAGCGGGGAGGGCTGTCGATCGAGGGGCGCCCCCTGCGAGGCGGCTCGAAACGGTCGCAGTATCGCTGCCACAAGCCTTCGACACGGCTCACCTCGGGATCGCCGGAGAGCGGCCGGCCCAGCGCCTGGAGGCGATCGGCCCGCTTCTCGCACTCCCACGCAGCGTCATCGTCCGCCCAGCCTCCGCGTTCGGCGCGCGCATCCCGCCCCCGAGGCACGCGGTACGCCATCCAGCTCAGGCCGTCGACGAACTCCACGATGAGCTGGGCTTTCTCGACATTGCGGGGCGTCGCGAGCAGCTCGGCAAGGCGGAAGGAGTGTTCTTCCAGACGGCTCTCACCGGTGTCCGGGTCGTGATACTCGATGCCCAGCATGACCATGTCGCCGGAGCGCAGCTGGCCGTGCCGGGCCATCAGGTCGGAGAGAAAGAGCTGGGAAGTCCCTGCGAAGTAGTGGATGGGCTGGACCTCGGCGCGATCCGTGGAGCTCTCTTCGCCGTAGAAGACATTCATGCGTAGCGACGGCGGCAGATGCAGCAAGAAGTGGGTATCGAGAGCGGTGGTCTCCACGAGGGACACGAAGCGGGTGCCGAAGATCGCGTCGACCTCGGCCTCGGAGCCGAGAAACACGTAGGCGCCCTTGCCGCGCTCGGTGAGCCGGTCGAGCAGCCGGTCGTTGAACTCCTTGCCCACGCCGACCCCGGACAGGCGAATCTGCCTTGCATCGTAGAAGCGGGACACGATCGACATCAACTCGGGATCGGTATCGCCCGTATTCGCGAGGGCGTCGGTGATGAGGAGGACTCGATGGTTGTAGCCGGCTCGGTAGCCCGCGTCGGCGAGCTGATAGGCCCGCAACAGGCCGGTCTGCAAATCGGTGTTGCCCTGGGGCTGGATGGAGTCGATCGCCTTCTCGAGGGTTTCGATCGAATCTCGACCGACGACGAAGTTGTGCACGGGCACGCACGCGGCGGTGTTGAACGTTACCAAGTTGACGATGTCCCCGGCCTTGAGCTCGCGCAGCATGCGCCGGAGTCCGCGCTTGAGGTAGCTCATTCGCCCGTCCTCGCGCATCGAGCCGGAGCGATCGACCAGCAAGGTGAGCGCCAGGTTGCGTCGGGACGCGATGTCGACGGATCGGCCGCGAACCGCGAGCGCCAACGCGTACTGACCGGGTGCGCCGGCCTTGGGCGCCAGGCTGCCCGCAACGGAGAAGTCGTCCCCGGCGGCCACCGGGGCGGTATCGAACGAGAAGTAGTTGAGCAGCTCGTGACGGCGGATGTGCTGGGGCGGAAGAGGCAGATAGTGGTCAATGGCGTACAGGATGCGCTGGGCCGACGACAGGCTCATCGTGTCATCGTTGGACAGATAAGTTGCTACGCCCCAATCGCGATAGTTGTCGGACGCTTCGGGAGGCTCGGGCGCCGGGGGCGGTGGGCAGGGCGCAGGCGGCGCGAAGGGTTCGGTCACCAGGGGGCGATCGTCTTTGCGGCTGCTATCGTCGGACGCGGGTCTTTCGCCTTCGGACTCGGCGGCCACGTCGACCGAACGGGGAGCGGACTGGGCTGCGATAGGTTCGGCAGCGGGCGACGGAGCGGGCGGGGCAGGACGCGCAGCGGGCGGCGGTGAGGCCGGCGCTTGGGCCTCGCCGCGAGAGGCGGCCTTGGGCGCCGGATACGTGGCGGCAGGGCCACGGCGGGGCCGACGTCGGTCGGCGAGCGGCGGGGGAAGCGGCCTCGGCCGAACCAAGGCCTCGAGGGCATGACCGCTGGCCGTGCATCCTTCGTTCAACACGAGCCGCGGGAGCGACTCGAGAGCAGGCGGCTGGACGAACCGCGCGTGCAAACGAGGTTCATGAGGCTGGGGCGAGAAAGTGAATTCCGGTGGCGGTTCGGGTAGCGGTGCGCAACCGGTAGCGATCGTCATCACCGGGGCGTCGCTCACGGCGCGCCGCGCGCTCGAGGCCTCGAGCGGACGATGGCCCGAGCAGGCACAAAGGCCGATAGCGGCCATGCCTCCCACCCACAACCAGCGATTCATGGAGCTCATGGCGTTCGGATCCCGGATGCTGGCCCCGTCCGCGAACGGGGCTGGATTGATGCGACAGGGCGCCGCGCTCGCGAGCGGCGCCCGTGGACAGGGCTCAACGACATCCCAACGGACGGGCTGGAGTGATCTTACACCGATTCGGTGTAAGACGGCGTCGGCACGGCAGCCGGGAAACATCGGTCTTGCGAACCTGCGGGGACGGTGCTGTACCTGCGATCATGAAGCGTATTGCCGTCTGGGTCCCAGTGCTCGCCGCCCTAGCCGCCTGCGCCGGTGCGCAGCCTGCCCCCTCCGGACCGCCGCCTTCGCAGCCCACCGGGCGCGAGCTCCCTTCCCTGCCCCGTCCGCCGGACCAGCCGTCGCCCTCCGCGGACACGGCGACATCGGCGGCCGAGCCCGCGGAGTCGGCCTCGGCGGCGCCCGCGGCGTCGGCCACGTCCGACGTTCCGCCGGGCCCCCTGGACAAGACTTCGATCCGCACCGTGATCCGCTCCTGGTACCCCGAGGTCAAGGGTTGCTACGAGCGGGCGTTTCGCGACAACCAGAGCCTGCATGGCAAGGTCATCGCGCGATTCATGATCGGGGAGGACGGCTCGGTCTCGTCGGTCGACATGTCGGACAGCACGATCAAGAACAAGGAGGTGACCGACTGCGTGGGTAAGCTGTTCGGCTTGATGCGGTTTCCCAAGCCCGCCAACGGCATGGTGCTGATCACCTACCCGCTCGAGTTCGACTCCGAGATCAAGGCGCAGTAGGCAAGAACTACGCGGCCCCTGCGTTTCGCGCGGCCTGCACGAACTCCCTGACCCGCGCCGGATCCACCGGTCGGGTGATATCCCCGTCCTCCTTGATGCTGCTGCCGACGATGGCGCCGTCGGCGACCTCGAGAAACGCCCCGATGTTCGCGGCCGTGGTGCCGCTGCCGAGCAGAATGGGACAGGAGCCCGCGAGCTTGCGCGCCATGCGCACCTTGTCCAGATCGGGAGCGTCGCCGGTCATGCGCCCCGAGATGATCAGGGCGTCGGCTCCGAAGAACGTCGTCCATTCGATGTGCGTCGCCAGGTCGATGCCTGGAAAGCGCACGGAGTGCTTCTTGTCGACGTCGGCCAGGATCTTGATGTGCTCGGCGTGGAGCTCCTTTCGACGGCGCATCAGGTCGGCGGCGCAGCCTTCGTCGATGGTGCCGTTGTCCCAGACGCCGGCGCCGGTGAACATGCACACCCGGATGAAGCTCGCACCGGCAGCGACGGCGATGCCGAGCAGGGCGACGCCTCCATTGTGGACGAGGTTGATCCCCAAGGGCACGTCGACGGCGTTCTTGACGGCACGAGCGACGACCGCGTGGGCCGCGATGCTTTCGGGCTGGAGATGCGGTCCGGCGCGGAACGGGATGTCCCACATGTTCTCGACGATGACGGCGTCGCAGCCGCCCTCGACGAGCGCGCGCGCATCCTGGACAGCGTGGTCGATGATGGGCTCGAGACCGTAGCCGGTATAGCCGGGTGCGCCGGGCATGGGCCAGCAATGCACCATGCCGATGACGGGCTTGGGCGTGCCGAACAGGTCACCGAGATCGCGCAGGCGCAGGGAATCCTGGTGTTGTTTCCACGGGGGGATCACAGGACGGCTTGTACAGCGGGAGGGGCGCGAAGGGAACCGACGACACTAGCGGGCCACCGCGGGGTCCGCTAGGCGGCGAGCGGAACTCAACGCTATTGACACGAGCCGGAGTCCGGTATGCACGTAGAGTAGCCGCTTGTGTCCTGCTGGCAGCTGGAGCCCGAGGGGCAGGTGGTCGACGCGCAGTCCAGCGCACAGTACGCGGGGTTGCCATTTGCGTCGCCGAGCCAGCATCCGGCGGAGACACCGTCTCCGCAGTCCGCATCGGTCGTGCAAGGCGCGCATTCGACGCTGCCGCCGCTGCCGCCGCTGCCGCCGCTGCCGCCGCTGCCGCCGCTGCCGCCGCTGCCGCCGCTGCCGCCGCTGCCGCACGCCGAGCCGCAGGCCGTCGAGATGCATCCCGAGTTGCCCAGCCATGCCATCGCCGGTGCCTCGCCGGCCGGGTATGACGTCGAGCAACCGCTCTGGCACGTTGCGTCCGAGCAGGCGATGGCGCAGTTGAGCCACGATACGCAGTCGGCGCTGGCCATGCAGGTCTGGCATTGGCTCGTGCAGCTCGCCTCCATGCACGCACCGCACGTGGCGTCCTTGTATGCGCTCGCGCCGCATTGAGACGACGACCCACCGCTTCCACCGCCGAAGCCGCCGGAAGATCCGCCACCGAAGCCGCCGGTGTAGCCACCGCCCGAGCCGCCGGTGTAGCCACCGCCCGAGCCGCCGGTGTAG
>JAJZQG010000245.1 GCA_021847645.1 Myxococcales bacterium | reverse complement strand
AGCATGCCCCCAGCTTCAGCTGGGGGTACATGAGGCAAGGCCGCTCAAGGGCCGTGGTCCTTGCGAACTCCCGTGTATGCGACCGCCGCGGGCGAACTCACGCTCGCCCTGGCTCTGCCGACGCTTCAAGGCTCCGGCTTCGCCGGTTGTTTGGCCTCGGCTTCGCGTGATCCAGTTTAGAGCAACGTCCCTTCGCGGCGACCGGGTCGTCAGCGGATCGTCACCGACGGGAAGTGCGCGTTCTCGCGCGCCTCGGGGCGCATGACCGTGGTTGGCTCGCCCAGCAAGCCGACATCGCCTGCGGTGCGCTGCTCGTCTGCCAGGCGCCAGTCGCTTCCTTCGAAGGTCCAGATCTGGGCGAGCTGAGTGACACGCAGATCCTGCTCGTCGTTTCGTTGCCAGCCCACGGCGACGAACACCACGGCCTTGTCCTTGTCGCGGAACTGCACGCCGCGGAACTCCACATCGACGATGCGCAGGTCGCTGCCCCAGCCGTTGTGGTGCTCGGTGAACTTGCCGAGGGCCTTGGACGACACCATCTCGGTGGCCACGTCCATGCGGCCGAAGCGCGTGGCCATGTTGAAGTTGTAGGCGGCATCCTGGAGCTTGGTGGTCCGCGTTTGGCCGACGCAGCCAAGATCGGCCACGAGGGCGAGGGCGAGGGCCAGGCCAGCGAGGCCCGCGTGGAGATGGAACGGCAAGGCGCGCCGGGTGCTCATCGAACGAGCCCATAGCCGGGATCGAGCCCAAGGGAAAAGTTCGTGGCATAGCCGGGGCCCGGACGGGTAGGCTTGCGGCCCGAATGCACTGGCGAATGGGTGTGGACGAGAACGGCCTTGGTCCCCAGCTGGGGCCGCTGGTGGTTACGGCCGTGCTTGCCCGGCTGGACGACACCGGCGCGCGGCGGATGAACGAGCGCGCGTCGAGCCTGTTGCACGATCGCCTGGCGGACTCGAAGCAGTTGGTGGACCACCACGACGTTGCGCTGGGCGAGGCATGGGCGCGAGTGGTGGTCGAGGCGATGACGGGGCGGCGCGCGCAGGGACGCGCCGAGCTGCTCGAAGCGTTGTCGTTGCGCGCGCGAGCGCATCTTCGGGCGCCGTGTCCCCAGACGGTGGCGTCGCAATGCTGGGCGAATGTGGCTCCGTTCGCGGCGAGCCCGGAGCAGATGGCGCGCGCGAGCGACGATCTGCAGTCCTTGCGGGCCCGGGGCGTGCAGGTCGTGTGGGCGTGCTGCGAGGTGGTCTGCACGCGACGCTTGAATGACGCGCGGGCGCGGGGCCGATCGCGTCTGCTGGTCGATCTGGGTGCGATGGAGGCGCTGGTCATCGCGGGGCGCGAGCGCGCGGGCCAGGACGTGCTCGCCGTCTGCGGCAAGGTCGGCGGGCTTCGAACCTATCCTCCGCGGTTCGGTGCGCTCGGCGGGAGGCTGCACACGGTGCTCGAAGAAAGTGCGGGGCGAAGCGCGTACCGGATCCCCGGCGTAGGAGAGGTGCAATTCGTTCGCGACGCCGACGGGGCGGATCCGCTCGTGGCCTTGGCCTCGCTCATCGGCAAGTACGTGCGCGAAGACCTGATGTCGCGCATCGTCGCGCACTACCGGTCGACCGATGCGTCGTTGCCGGATGCCAGCGGCTACCACGATCCGATCACGGACCGGTTCGTAGCCGCGACCGCGCGGACGCGGCGCGAGCGAGACGTCCCGGATACGTGCTTTCTCAGGGAGCGCGAGACGCGGGCGAGGCGATGAGCTGGAAGCGTTGGCTGGCACGCGGCGATCCGGCGCGGCGCCCGGCGAAGAACCGGATCGTCGAGGGGCCCCTGGCGCTGGAGATCGCGCGGTTTGGCGGACCCATCGCGCTGGCGATGGGACTGCAGACCACGTTCAACCTGGTGGACGCGTACCTGATCGCGCGGCTCGAGCCGGCAGCCGTGGGACCGTCGCTCGGAGCGATCGGCATCTGCGACCAGATTGCAGCGATAGGAACGATCGTGAGCTATGGGGTGTCCGTGGCGACGGCTGCGATATTGTCGCAGCGTCACGGCAGCGGCGATCAGGACGCGGTGAGGCGCGTGGCGTGGCAGTCGCTGCTGGTGGTCGCGCTGCTGTCGGTGGCGTTCGGGGTGGCCGGGCTGGCGTTCGCGGGCCCGGTCCTGCGCGACGTGGTGGGGGCGAAGGGCGAGGTGGCCGAGCTGGGGGTGAGGTATCTGCGGGTGATCGTGGGCGGGAGCTTCTCGATCTTTTTCCTGCTGCAGCTGACCACGATCCAGCGGGCCTTGGGGTCGAGCAAGACTCCCATGACGATGCTGGTGAGCGCCAACGTATTGAATCTTTTCCTGGCGGTGCTGCTGGTGTACGGGCCCGGCGAGGCGCCGGCGGTGTTCTCGTGGGGGCCGCCGCTGGCGAAGCTGCTGCACGTGCCGCGGCTGGAAGTGGTCGGCGCCGCATGGGCGACGATCATTGCGCGCACGGTGGTGCTGGTGCCGCTGGTGGTGATCGTGGAGCTGCGATTCCGGCTGTTCGCCACGCGGTTCCGGCGAGGAATCGAGCGCGCGCTCGTGCGGCGCATCATCGAGATCGCGTGGCCTGCGAGCTGCCAGTTCGTGGTGCGCCTGCTCGCCATGCTCCTGACGCACGCGCTGGTGGCCCGCACGTTCACGACGTCGACCGACCAGCGTGCGAGCACGGCGCTGGGGGTGGTGTTTCGGCTCGAGACGCTGGCGCTGTTCCTGGCGATGGGTTGGGGGAGCGCGGCGCAGACTTTTCTCGGGCAGAACCAGGGCGCGGGTCACCGGGCGAGGGCGCTGCGAAGCGGCTGGATTGCGGCCGGGTACAACGCCGTGATGATGGTGCTGCTCGCGGCCGGCTACCTGCGCTGGGGCGAGCGCATCATCGCCTTCTTCACCAGCGATCCGGTCGTGGTCGACATGGCGACCAGCTACCTGCGCACGCTTGCGCCCTGGTATTTCGCGCTGGGCACGGGGATCGTGCTCGGCAACGCGATCACGGGCGCGGGAGCCACGCGCCTCACGCTCGCGATGGACCTGGTGGTGGTGGGCGTCGTGCAGCTGCCGTTGAGCTTGTGGGCCATCAGCGGCGAAGGCGCTCGGCTGGAGCATCTGTGGTGGGCGCTGGTGGCGACCAACGTGGTGTTCGCCGGGACCTATGCGATCGTCTACGGCCGGGGGCGGTTTCTTCTTGGCGGCGTGATGGAGCTGGACAGCGTCCGCCGCGCCTGAGCGCGACGTGGGCCAGAACACGCTTCGGTCGAGTGCGGGCTCGGGCTATCCCTCTTCTCGTTGCGTGGAGCGAATCTCTGCGAGCGACTCGTCGACCAGAGCGGCGATCTCCTGGTGACGGGCGTCCTTGGGCGCGGACGTGGAGCCGGCACCCCGCTTGGTGGTGATGGAGGCCTCGAGCGCGGCGATGTTGTCCTCGTCGAGCAGATCCTGGGGGCCGGAGCGCTTCTTCTTGAGGCCGAAGCCGAACACCCGCGCGAGCCACGACCTGGAGTCCTCGAAGGCCAGGTGATCGTCGGCCGCGACCGCGCCCGGGTCGCGCTTGATGCGCTTGACGAGCTTCGCGTTGGAGGCGACCCAATCCTTGGACTCCGCGAACGCATCGCGCTGCGTCGGATCCAGATGGGACAGGAAGCGATTGCCTTGGTAGTCGTGCACGGCGATGAACAGCGCGAGGGCCAGCGTGACCTCGTTGACGGGAAGGGCCGTAGCCTGGTCGATGCTCGCGCCGTGGCAGCCCTTGGCGTACTGGTACGAAGCGTTGGCGAGCAGCACACCGAAGCCGAGCATTACGGCGGCGGTCTCGCAGGTCGGCATCCATTCCTGCTCGGGCCAGCCGTCGAAGCCGCCGGTTTCGAGCACGAACAAGTGCGCGAGGCTCGTGGCGAGCGCGGAGGTGAGCGACATCGGGGTGCGCGTGTCGCTCAGCCGCACATCGACTCGGTAGCCGCCGTCGCCGAGTTGGACGACCTGCGAAAGCGATCGCTCCTTTGCCCCTCCGGGGCCGCAGCCCGTACTCGAGCATCCGCCGGTCGAGCAGCTTCCGCCCGACGCCGTCGGGTCCCGATCGTCCACGAGCCTGAGCTCGACGTCGATGTCGGTCAGGGACGCGTGTTGCTGCAAGCGCCAGAACAGCAGGTTGACGCTGCCGATGTCGCCGTCGAACTCGTCGGGGAAGAAGTCGCCGGTGGGCAACACGAGCTTGCCGGCGGAATCCGTGCGGCCATCGCGGGCGAGCAGGCTCGCGTAGCGTCGCACCAGCCACCGGATGTTGGACTCGATGGGCAGATCCATCCCCCGATTGTGGCATCCCGCGGCGGTCGGGCAAAGGCGGACGAGCGAAAGAAGCGCAGAACGTCGGGCGCTGGTCTTGCGATCAGGGCGATGCGCACACGCAGTCGACCGCGCTCTGGCGCGCGGCGCAGGCGACCGGGTAGTCCATGCAACAATTTTGGATGCAGCTGCCGTTGGCGCCGCAGGTGTTGCGGCACTGGGAGTAGGCCGAGGCGTCGGAGGCGAACTGGTAGTCAACCCAGTAGGAGGCGCAGGGCGAGGAGCCGACGCACGTCTGGCAGTCCTGGGTGAAGTTGCCGCCGGTGCAGATCAATCCGCACGAGGACAGGCACGTCGGGCTCGCGTAGCCGCAGGTGCAGGCGCGAAGCACGCTCGCTCGGTAGCAGGCCTCGTAGTAGCTGTTGCAGCATTGTTGCAGGCAGTTCTGGTCGCTGCAGCCGTAGGCGCAGCTCTGGAACTGATCAAAGTAGGGCGCTGCCTGGGCCTTGCTTTGGGGTACGGCGCAGACCGTGGCGAGGCACGCCTGGCAGTTCTCGTCGGGAGGGGTTCCGTCGGTGCACGCCGGGGTGCATTGCGCGGCGCAATCGACTTGGGGCGGAGCGCCACCGGTGCCTCCCAGGCCGCCCATTCCGCCGAAGCCACCTGATGCGCCGGTGCCTCCCATGCCGCCGGCGCCGCCGGCTGCGCCCGAGCCGGCCGATCCGCCCGCGCCAGCCACCCCGCCCGTACCGCCCGCGGCTGCGTCTTGGCCAGCACTGCCGCCTTGGGCTGGTGAGCCGCCAGCGCCGTCGGTACCGCCCGAACCCGAAGAGCCGCCCGAAGCGGCATCCTCGCCGCCGCCTTCCGCGGAGGCGTCCAGCACCTTGCCGCCCGAGCCGCCGGCGGCGGGTGTGGACGATGAGCCGAACAGGCTGTCGCCGCTGGAGGAGGAGCAGGAGAGCGCCAGGGTTGCGGCCAGGCAAGCAGCCAACAACGGGATGGAGGCCAGAAGACGCATGGGGCACCTCCGTGCGATCTGCGCGAGGCGCAGGGGGCACGAGCTACAGACGGCAGGGTATCGTCGGGACGGTGGAAAGCAAGCGGGGGGGGGGAGCCGCGTCGCGTCAATCCCTATACGTTCCGCGTTTTCTGAACGCACCGGGGACGCAGTACGAGGAAAATGCTGCGAAGCTGCATTGTTCACGCGCCTTCGCCCGGGATCCGCGTTATCTACGCCGTCCTCATGAGTACCTACCTGGGCATCGATGTTGGCGCTGAGACGGTGAAGGTTGTTGTTATCGAGAAGCGTGGCGACCGCATCTCGATAGGTGAGCACCAGCAAGCGACGCATCACAAGGATCCGCACGCCGCTCTTCGATCGCTGTTCGGTTCGATCTCGATCGATCGCGCGCAAGGCATCGCGGCAACCGGCCGTCTGCAGCGCGTGCTGCACGTTCCCGCCGTGCCGACCAAGGCGGCGATGCGTCGCGGGCTTCGTCTCATCCATCCGGAGCTGGACGCTGCGACGTTGATCTCGATCGGTGCGCACGGCTTCTCGGTGCTGGAGCTGGGCGCGCACGGCGAGGAGTGGTTCCAGCAGAACTCGCGTTGCTCGCAGGGCACGGGCAACTTTCTCACGCAGCTTGTGGAGCGGTTCGGGCTGTCGGTGCAAGAGGCGTCGGAGCTGTGCAATCCGGTCAAGAACCCGGCGCCGCTCTCGGGGCGCTGCCCGGTCATCCTGAAGACGGACATGACGCATCTGGCCAACAAGGGCGAGGGCAAGGAGCGCATCCTGGCCGGGCTGTACGACGCGGTCTGCGAGAATGTGCTGACGCTGGTGCGGCCGCGGTTGTCGCCTGCGGACGTGGTGCTGATCGGCGGGGTTGCGCGTTCGGAGCGGGTGCGCAGGACCATCAGCAAGTGGCTCGAGGGAAAGGGCATGCGCCTGGCGGAGTATCGTCCGGAGCACGAGGTGCTCGAGGCGGTGGGCGCGGCCACGCATGCGATGGATCATCCGTGCGACGTGGCGCCGATCGAGAAGCTGCTGGCGACCGCGGTGGGCACGAAGCTCGAGCAGGTGCCCGCGCTGCGCAGCGCGCTCGACAAGGTGCACCGTCTCAAGGCGCGCAAGCTCGACATCGCGTGGACGCAGCCGCGGGACGTGTACGTGGGCTTGGACATCGGCTCGACGGGATCCAAGGCTGTCGCGGTCGAGGTGGGCACGGGCGACGTTGTGTGGGAGACGTATCTGAACACCGAGGGGGCGCCGGTGCAGGCGGCGCAGTCGCTGATTCGTCGATGGGTGGACGGGGTGGGCGAACGTGGCCGGATCCGCGCGGTGGGCGTGACCGGATCGGGGCGCGAGGTAGTCGGCTCGCTTTTGCGCACCTGCTACGGCGACGAGCGCGTGTTCATCATGAACGAGATTGCGGCGCACGCGCGGGGCGCCTCGCAGATCGACCCCGAGGTGGACACGATCTTCGAGATCGGCGGGCAGGACGCCAAGTACATCCGCCTGGAAGGCGGGCGTGTGATCGACGCGGCGATGAACGAGGCGTGCAGCGCGGGGACCGGATCGTTCATCGCGGAGCAGGGGGCGAAGTTCGAGGGTGTGGGCAACGACGTGGTGAAGCTGGGGCAGATGGCCATCGGTGCGAACCGGGGGATCTCGTTGGGCCAGCACTGCTCGGTGTTCATGGCCGAGGTAATCGACGAGGCGATCACGCAGGGGGTGGACCGGGACGTGATCGTGGCGGGCCTGTACGACTCGGTGATCCAGAACTACCTGAACCGGGTGAAGGGGCCGCGCACGGTAGGCCAGAAGGTTTTCTGCCAGGGCATGCCGTTCAGCTCCGACGCGCTGGCCGCGGCGGTGGCGAGGCAGACCGGGCGCGAGGTGGTAGTGCCGCCGAACCCGGGCACGATCGGCGCGTTTGGCATTGCGTTGCTGGCGCTCGACGAGCTGAAGGCGCGAGTGGACGGCGAGCTCGAGGTGGTGGACCCGCAGATTTTCCTGGGAGCGCGGGTGGCCTCCAAGGAGACGTTCATCTGCCCGTCGACCAAGGGCTGCGGCGGCAGCGGCAATCACTGCCGCATCGATCGGCTCACGACGGTGGTGCAGGGGGTGACGCAGAAGTTCATCTGGGGAGGCAACTGCTCCTTGTACGACAAGGGTGCCGGGCGAAAGAAGCTGCCGGACATGTCGCCCGATCCGTTTCGCGAGCGCGACGCGCTGGTCGACGAAGTGGTGCGGCAGACGCAGCGCGACGGCGGAGCGCCGGTGGTGGGCATGACGGACGAGTTCGCCTTGAAGGGGCTGGCGCCGTTCTTCCTGACGTTCCTGTACCACCTGGGCATGGCGCCCAGGATCGTGCGTCACGCGGGTGGCAAGACGCTGCGCCGGGGCATCGAGGGCGCGCGCATTCCGTTCTGCGCGCCGATGCAGCTGTACCACGGCGTGTTTTTCGACCTGACGGACAGCAAGCCCGACTACCTGCTGCTGCCCATGCTCGAGGAGCTGCCTGCCGTCTCGACGGAGCAGTTCTCCACGCTGTGCCCGATCGTGCAGGCCAGCCCGGACGTGGTGGGCAGCCTGCTGGAGAACGACATCGGCAAGGCGCGCATCCTGCGTCCGATCATCCGGTTCGACGGTGCGGGCTACGACGGCGAGTCGTTCCGCACGCAGATGCGCCAGCTGGCCGACCACCTGGGTCAGGGGCACCGGTTCGAGACCGCGCTTCGCCGGGCGATCGACGCGCAGCGCCAGTTCGAGGCCGACTGCATGGATATCGGCCGCAGGGCCGTGGCGTTCTGCGAGCACAACGGCGTGGTGCCGGTCGTGGTGCTGGGCCGGCCGTACACGATTCACAACGACGTGCTCAACTCCAACGTTCCGTCGATCCTGCGCAGCCTGGGGGCGATGGCGATTCCGGTGGACTGCCTGCCGGTGCCCGACGACGGGCCGGTGTACGATCACCAGTATTGGGCGTACACGCAGCGCAACCTGCGGGCGGCGGACTACGTGCGAAAGACGCCTGGCATGTACTCGGTGTTCGCGAGCAACTACGCGTGCGGGCCGGACAGCTTCACGCTCCACTTCTACGCGTACATCATGCAGGGCAAGCCTTTCGCGGTGGTGGAGACCGACGGCCACTCGGGCGACGCGGGGACCAAGACGCGCATGGAGGCGTTCCTGTACTGCGTGGACGCGGACTTGAAGTCGGACGCGTCGAGGACCAACCGGGTGCGGGATCTGAACGAGACCAACGAGATGAGCTGGTCGGTGCGCGACGTGAAGAAGCACAACGCGCTGCTGTTGATTCCGCGCATGGGCCCTGGAGCCGAGGTGGCGGCTGCGGCGCTGCGCGCGGAGGGCCTGCGGTGCGAGTGCATGCCCATGCCCGATCGCAACGACGTGCGGGTGGGCCGCAGGTACACGTCGGGCAAGGAATGCGTGCCGATGATGCTGACGGCGGGCACGATGCTCAACCGTATCGAGCAGGGCCGGGCCACGGGCGAGACGTTCGCATTTGCGATGCCCACGGCGCGCGGGCCATGCCGGTTCGGCGTCTACAACGTGATGCACAAGATCATCCTCGAGCAGACCGGATGGAAGGGCCGGGTGGGGGTGTTCTCGCCGGACGACGGCGACTACTTCCGGGAGATGTCGCCGGAGTTCTCGGCGCGCATGTGGGCGGGGTTCATGGCCCACGACCTGGTGGAGATGATGCTGCTGGACGTGCGACCGGTGGAGCGGGTGCCGGGCGCGGCCAATCGCATCTACAAGAATGCGATGCAGCAGATCCTGGCCTGCATGGAGCGTCCGCCGAAGGGATCGGTCGCCTCGATGATGCGCGAGATCTTCGGCGGGCTGTGGGGAACGCGCGAGATCGTCAAGCGCGCGGCCAAGGAGATGTCGGCGGTCAAGAACCGGATGCGCGACGTGCCGTCGGTGGCGGTGGTGGGCGAGATCTACGTGCGTCTCGATCCGTTCGCCAACGACTTCATCGTGGAGAAGCTCGAGCAGCGCGGGATCAAGGCGCGGTTCGCGCCGTTCATCGAGTGGCTGGAGTACACGTCGTATCTGGCGGAGCAGCGGGTGATCCAAGGGCGGATGCGATCGGACGACGATCCGGTGTCGATCGGGCTCACGGGGCTGGTGCAGCGGGGCACGCTCGGAGCGCTGTACAACGAAGTAGCCAAGGAGCTGGGGTGGGGCGAGCGCACGACGGTGGCGAAGACGCTGGAGACGGCGCAGCCGTACATCGACACGGCGCTGACGGGAGAAGCGGTGCTGACGCTGGGCGGGCCGGTACACGAGTTCCACGAGCACCAGGTGCACGGAGTGGTGGTGGTGGGGCCGCACGAGTGCATGCCGTGCAAGATCGCGGAGGCGCAGTTCGGCAAGGTGGCCGAGGAGGTGAACCTGCCGTATCTGGTGTTCGAGCTCAACGGCGACCCGATCGACACCGAGGCGCTGGACCGATTCGCCTATGACATTCACGAGGCGCATCGTCGCGGGCTGGGCAAGGAGTTCGGTGCGGTGCTGGGGCGAGGCGGGACCGACGCGAGGGTGCCGGATCACAGCCATGCGGAGAAGTTGGTGCCGCTGAGGGTGCCCGCAGCGGCGAAGCGCAGGAAGCCCGAGCCGTCGGCGGTCGAGTAAGGGGCGGGTGGCGGCCGCCAGCTTCGGGCTGGCGGGCAAGGGATTGGCCCGCATCGGGGCCGACGCCCGGCTCACCTCCGGGGATGACTACGGCCTGTCCCACCGCTGGTCGAAGGTGATCCATAACCATCCAGGGTTGGATTGGTGCCGTGACCGCGGAGTGGAAGGAACGGTGCCGAGTGCGATTGAGACGCCGACGCTTGCGGACTGTCGCATTCGCTATGTAGGAATCGCGGATCCAGTGGTCCATCATCGGCGCGACGCGCACGATGGCCTGCATGTCCTCGTACGTCATCGCATCGGGCTGGCGCACGATGCGTGCGTTCAGGCGCTTCCATTCCGCGGCGTTCTGCGCCCGGCTCTTGCCGCGAATCTTGTCGCGCAGGGTGTCCAAGCATGTCGCGACTCGCTCCAGCTGGCCGCGGGTGATCACCGGACAGTCTGACACCTTCATGCCTTGCCCCAAGCAGGTGACGAAGTGCCCGTCGCGCGTGACGATGATGAACGGACCGAGCGAGCGGTCGCCGACAGACAGGGCAACGCGCGAGGCGTCAGGCGGCAGCAGCTCGGCGTGGTGCGAGAGGATCAAGCGAAGCAGGTCGACGTCGCGATACAGCCCGAGAGCGAGCTCGACGTGAGCGGAGTCGACGCGGTCAAGCCTGGAGAGAAAGTGGTGGTCGTGGGGCTTGGGAGGGCGGCGATTGTGTGATCGCGGCGGGGGCGGATACGAATTTTCGTCGACGAGCAGCGAACGGGTTGCATCAGGCAGAAATCACCACGGAACCCACGAAGGGGCACGGAGAGCGCGCCGTTTTCCCCGTGCATTCCGTGCCATCGTGGTGCAGATACCAACCGGGATGGGACGGTTCTGGGCAGCCCCTGGACATGGTTGAAACCATGCCGTAGGCCCGACTGCCAGCCCCTGGACATGGTTGAAGCCACGCCGGAGGCCCGACTGCCAGCCCCTGGACATGGTTGAAACCACGTTCGAAGGGCTCGCGGAACCGGGCTCGCGCGGTTCGAACCAGGTTGGCCGAGCGAGCGCCGTGTGCGGGACGTGATTCAGGATGCTGCCTGGGGATGGAAGGCGGGTTGCAGGATCGGTTGAGCGGGCGGCGCGGCGGTCAGGAGGCCGGAGGCGCGGCGGGTGCGGTTTCACCCGGCGCAGACGGCGAGGAAGGCTGGGTGTCGCCGGTCTTGCGCGCCTTCCTGCGGCTGGCCGCGCGCTCGGCCGCCCACAACGCGTTGAACACCAGCTGAGTGGTGGCGTCGTCGACCTCGTGCAGCTCGGCCATGCTTCGCAGCGCGTTGACCGCGCGAATCCACGCGTTGCGGGCACGAATCAAGTCGCCCGAGGTCATGCCCGCGGGCACGCCTTGCTCGGCGGCGCGCGCGTCCTCGAGCTTGCCCAGCGTCAGGGCGGAGTCGATCCAGTCCTCGACCAGGCCCAGCACGCTGCGCGATCCGGGCAACACGAGCTTCTTGAGCGCGGCGCGGTCGGCGTCGTCCAGCCGCTTCTGCAGCAGGCGGCCAGCCCCGGCTTCCTCGCGGTAGCTTTTCTGGATGAGCGCCAGGCCGTCGGGCAGAAGCTTGTCGTGCAACGACACGAGCTGCGCCGCATGGTCCGCATCCTGCGCGGTGAGCGTGAAGCCGGTCATGACCGCGTCGATGGCGCGTGTGAGCTGGTCGTGGCGCGTGTCGGATTCGGCCAGCTGCAGGGTGATGGTGGCGACGCGAGCCGATGGCTGAGGCGGCTGGGTTGCGAGCAGGGCCTTGTGGGCCTCTTCGACCTTCTTGAGGACGGGCACCAGCTCGGCGATGGCGGCGAGTGCCTTGTATTGAGCTGTGCCTTTGGTGACCCACGGTTCGGAGATGGTGATCATCTCGCCGGTGGTGAGAGCTTTGACAGCCATGCGGAAGCCTCCTGCAGAAGTGATGGGAAGTCCGGTATGCCCCGCCGGAACTTCCAGGCTCGGTTCGGGTCGTTTTCATATAGGAGGGCGGAGAGCGGGTCCAGAGGAAAGTGAGGAGCGGCACGTGCTGGCGGGTCGAGTGCTGGACGGGCGACGGGGAAGGGAATCGGGCGTTGGCTGGCGGTGGATGCGCGGCGGTGGGCGTGAAGTGCCAGAGCCGTCGCGTGGTCATGCGGATGCGAAGGGACGACGACCCGGTGTCGATCGGGCTGACGGGGCTTGGTGCAGCGGGGTACGCTCGGAGCGCTGTGTCCTTGGCGAACAGAAGGGCGGCGAGGACTGAGGGGCTGTTCAACCGGCCGGCAAGGGGTGGCGGATCCGCCGCAAAAGTGGCGGCCGCCACCTCGAGGTTGCGTCGAGGCGCGGGAATTTGCGGGGATGTGGGGGCGCAGCTCGTGGCATGGGAATCGCAATGTGAATGAAGTGCCGACGCGAGTGCGCATGAGCGTCGGCAATGGTGTTTGACAGGCGAGCGGAAGGACTGGGGACGGTAGGGATGGTCCTGGCGGCTGCGGGCAACCGTGGTCGCCGTGGGTACGTGGCGG
>JAJZQG010000244.1 GCA_021847645.1 Myxococcales bacterium | reverse complement strand
TCGCGCCGCACAGACCTGCCCGCTGGTGCCGGATTCGCGGCTCCTCATGCCCATCTCCGGTATGCTTTGACGCCGATGGGCCCGGCCCCGGCCACCGCTGGCGCCAGAAGGCTCCATCTCAACGTGACCCAGTTTAGAGCACCGAACGGGTTGACCGCACTACGAGCGAAGGGATTTGCACCACGGAGCCCACGGAAAGGCACGGAAAAAGTGCCACGCTCTCCGTGCCCCTCCGTGTTTTCCGTGGTGTTTCTGCCTGATTCAACCCGTTCGCTGCTCTAGGGGTTGCGCACGCAGTCACCCGTGTAGGGAACGGTCGACCCCATGTCCACGACGTCGAAGTCTTGCACCTTGAGGGCCGCGAGGTCCGACGCCCCGAGCAGGGAATCCCACTTGGCGGTGGTGAACCGGTCGCTCTGGGCCGTCAACGCGATATTGCCGCCGTCGGCGAGCAGGATGCCGTACTTCTGCATGGCCGCCGCGACGACTCTGGCGCCGGCCGACGGTAGGGAGCTGACCGGGTAATCTGCGCGAAGCCGCATGCGCACGCCGTACGGAGGAGCGCTCGCCCCGCCCGACGCAGCGCCGGTGGCGTGGGTCGCCGGGTACACGTACGATCCATGGCGGATTCGGCTATTGGGCAAAATGAAGCGTATCGCGTGGTCGACATGGCCGGCGGCGACCTCGTCCGCGTTGAACAGCAGGGCGGCGATGGGGAAGCCCGCAGCGTCCGCCGAGGTGCATTGGGCGCCGCGCAACGTCGTGGTGTAGCTCTTCTGCAGGTCCCACACGGCCAGGCACCCGCCGGACCACGTGCCGCCGCTCTGGTTCGCACGCCACATCTCGTAGAGCTTGTGGCTCGGCTCGTGAATGACAATCAGGTGGCAATCGCCGTCGGTCGTGCAGGTGTAGCCCGTCTCGCCTTCGAGCGCGCCGCCGGGCGGAATGGGCATGTCGTCCGAGTCGCAGTCGGGCGAGTACCAGTCGTTCGTGGGGGTCCACTTGGTGAACGGCGTGGAGGCGTCGGCATGCAGCACTTCCATGGAGAAGTCGATCTTCATCGTGCCGGTTCCCCAACCGCCGGCATTCGCCAGCCACTGGACGATGGTGTCCGAGTCGCTCGCCTTGCTCATTGCGCTGACATCGGTGTACCACGGCTCGTCCGGCCGGAAGAGCTGGGCGCTGGAGGAGCTGCTGCCGCCGGAGCCGCCCGTGTTCGAGCCGCCGGAGCCGCCCGTGCTCGAGCCGCCGGAGCCGCCCGTGCTCGAGCCGCTCGAACCACCCGTGCTCGTTCCGCCGGAGTTGGTGCCGCCCGAGCCGACCGAGCTCGTACCGCCTGAACCAGCCGAGCCACCGGCACTGCTGCCGCCTGTCGAGCCCGAGTGCATGCCACCCGCGCCGCCGGAGCTCGCGCCGCCCGATCCATCGGAGCTGGCGCCGCCCGATCCATCGGAGCTGGCGCCGCCCGAGCCCGCCGTGCCCGTCCCGCCCGTGCCGCCGACAC
Organism: Myxococcales bacterium; assembly: GCA_021847645.1. Classification (GTDB taxonomy): domain Bacteria; phylum Myxococcota_A; class Polyangia; order Polyangiales; family Polyangiaceae; genus JAJZQG01. Next base: position 10,984 of record JAJZQG010000244.1, on the reverse strand, counting down.
TGCCGCCGGCGCCCGCGCTTGCGCCGCCGCCGGTGTTGTCGTTGCCTCCGGTACTCCAGGGGACGCCGGCGAAGGACGCGCCGCCGGCCCCTTGCCCGTCATTCGCGTTGCCGCACCCGATTGCCAGCGAGACAACGGAGCACACGGACAGAGCGGCCAAGGTGGTTCTTCGGATCATACTGCCATCCTTTGTTTCGCGGTTGCCGCGTCGGTTGCGAGGCGTGCTCGCGCTCCGCCTGCATGGGAGTGCACATGGGAAGCGCGCAATGCCCTATCTAGCAGCGGGGCCGTGCGAGTCCAGGCGGCCACGGCAAATGAGTCGTGCCTGGTCCTACCTCGGATTACCCCGTAGTACGCGGATCGCGCTATGCGTCAATGGAACGACGGGCGAATCGAATCCGCTTCATCGGAAGGGCTATTCGATTGGCTCGTAGTGGATTCCAGATTTCGCCCGAACGTCGCGGGATTCGACGACAGGGCGCGCAGGGCTCCCCGTGCGTAACGCGAACGGGCCGAGGAATCCCGCGGACGCCGATCGTCGTGCGCCTCCGCATTCGCCTGTTCGAACGTTGTCGTGAGGGCAGCCCTGGTGCCTGCCCCCGCGGCGGCGAGAAATCGTCCTTTCCGTTGCGCGCGGCGTCCGTGGGTTGGGAGCCCCTCAGCCGCACGACGGATCCCCCGCAGCGCACGTCAGCACCAGGAACAGGTACTCCCCCGCATGCTCGACACCGTTGGATACGTAGGTGTCGAGCGAGAAGTAGTACGTGCCCGGCGCCAGGTCCGACTCCACCATTGTGTCGCCCCGCGCGAGGCAACCGGCTTCGCTCGCCGACGAGTCCAACAGGTGCACGTCGATGTCCACGTCGCCGCGATCGAGCACGACCGCGCGGACACGGATCGGCGAGGTGACATCGAGCCGGTAGAGCACCTCCGGCCCGGACTCGTCCGCGCTCGACGAGCACCCCGTGTAGGTGTTCAGCACGTCGCTCGCGGCCTGCGCCGTGCTGCGTACGTCGGTGAACGGGTTGCCCTGGATGACGAACGGCGAGGCCTTCGTCCCGTCTCCCTGCAACGTCGGCGCGCTTGCGTCGATTGCACCATCGCCGTCCAAGGCCGCCCGGCGCACCCGGTCGAGGGCCTCGAGCGTGATCAGGTTGCGAACGTTGTAGCCCTTGGCGAGCCCGTCGGCGTCCAGCACGCAGGCGCCGCCCGAGTACGCGTTGGGGTGCACGCCGTCGCCGCCCAGCCCGTGCGAGGAAAGCGGCATCAGCTCGCGATGCAGGTCCACCAGCGGAATCTGCCGCGCTTGCGCCATGCCCCGGATCGCCGCGTTGAACGTCGGCACCCACGCATCGACCGACGGGTCGTCGTTGCGCGGCGGAATGGTCGACAGGATCGGGATGATGCCGCCGTCGATCAGTGTGTCGACCAGACCGAACATGTTGTCGTCGTACCACTTGAGCGTGCTCACGTAGTCGGAGCCGTACCAGCCGATGTCGTTGGTGCCGTACATGACCACCGCGACCGACGCATCGGTGGCGCTGACTTCCTGCTGCAGGGGCGAGGGCTGGCCGGACATGGCCCACCAGGCCGTGCGGCCGACCTCGACCGCGAGGCTGGTGCGATCGAAGGGAGTTGTGCCGTCGATGCTCGCATGGGCGTACAGGTCGATGGTGGGCTGCAGGTCCGTGTGCGTGTCGAGATTGACGTTGCCGGCGGCGAAGCAGTCGAGGAAGCTGGTGCTGGCCGTGATGGAGTCGCCGACCTTCATGAACAGGTCGCGCCGGCTCGACGGGTTGCGGGCGAGGATTTCGGAGAGGCGCGCAGCGACCCACGGCGTGATGGGCGACTGCGTGCGGTCGCTCGGGTACAGCGCCGGGGCCTCCGGCGCAGCGGCGTCCGGCGTCGCGTCGGCCAGCGTGTCGGGGTTGCCATCGGCAGGTTCGAGCCCGTCCGGGGAAGCGTCCTCAAGGGCATCCGGGGAGGCGACGTCCGCACCGGCTTCGGAGCTTGGGACGTAGCCGGGAGACGTTGCGGAGTCGCTGGCGGAGCAACTCGGCGCGGACATGAGCACAGTGAGAATCCACGCGAAGGACGGGCGGCAGGACCTGAGCATGAACGGATCATGCCCTCGCGAGCGCGGAAGCGCACGAAAGTAGCGCACACGGGGCGCCAAGTCGGGCAGACTACGGCGCCATGAAGAGCGCCTTCGCCACTCTCGCGATGCTGATGCTAAGCGGATGCAACCGGTCGGGCGAGCCTGGTCTTCGGCCCGGGCCCGCGGTTCCGCAAGCCCCGGCGGCCGCTTCGTCCGTACCTGCCGTCGAAGCTTCCGCCGTCCCATCATCCGCCGCGCCCTCTGCTCGCGCGCCCGACTTACCGGACGGGGCGACGGCGTGCGGCGAGCTCGGCTGTCTTCAGTTCGACACGGCGGAGGCCGCGTTCGGCTTCGCGATCGCATCCAAGCCCCGCGTGCTGGCCATCGGGGAGGCGCACGCGCAGAAGGGCAAGGAGGGCGTGGCGTCGTCGGCCAAGCGCTTCACCGACACGCTCCTGCCGCTGCTGAAGGGCAAGGCGTCGGACCTGGTGCTCGAGCTGATGATGCCCAACGACAAGTGCAAGAGGAAGACCGAGGAGGTGCGCGAGAAGCAGAAGGTGGTGACCTCGCAGCAGCGGGAGAGCAACCAGAACGAGTACGTGCAGATGGGAGAGCGTGCGCGGGCGCTGGGGATCGTGCCGGATCTGCTGCGTCCGAGCTGCGAGGACCTGGCCGCCATCGACCAGGCCGGCGCCGAGATGGTGCCCACATTTCTGTCTACGATTGCCCGGCTCACCGCGGCCCAGGTTCGCAAGTTGCTCGATCGCGACGCTCGCACGCCGGCGGACGCCGACAAGATGGTGGTGACCTACGGGGGAATCCTGCACAACGACCTGGAGCCGACGCCCGACAAGGCGGCCTGGAGCTTCGGGCCGGCGCTGTGGTCGAAGGTGGGCGGCCGCTACGTGGCAGTCGACCTGTTCGTGCCCGAGTACATCGAGGACACGGACACGTGGCGCCAGCTGCCGTGGTATTCGCACTACGACCGCGCCCGGATGGGCGGCAAGACCACGATGTTCCGGCTCCGGCCGGGGAGCTTCGTCATCATCTTCCCCCTGACCGCAAGCGAGTCCCGTTGATGCACGGCATGCCGATTCCCCGGTTCGACTCCTTCTACGTGGGAGCCGCGGCTCTGTACGTGCTCGCCCTGGTGTCCGAGCTGGGCTTCGGGCAGTTGCGGTTTGCGCTGCTGGCCGGCGGCGTGGCCACGCACTTCGTGGGCCTGCTCGCGCGGGCCAACGCGATTGGCTACTTTCCGCTGACCAACAAGTTCGAGTCGTTCTACACGTTCGCCTTCGCGGTCTTCGGCGTGCTGCTGATCGCGCACCGCAGCCCCAGCCGGGTCCACCGGGTTTTTCTTTGGTCCGTCGGTGCGTTGTTCTACGCCTGGACCCTGAGGTTCGACCGCGGCGCCTTCTTTCCCCCGCCACTGATGATCACGCCTTGGTATCCGCTGCACGTGCCGGCGTCGTTCGTGGCCTATGCGTTGTGGGCGTCCTGCGCCGGCGCGGCGCTCGCGGCTCTCGGCGGGGACCGCAGCCCTGGCACCCTGCGGGCGCTCGACACTCACGCCTTCTGGGGGTGGTGCATCTTCAGCGTCTCCATGATCTTCGGCGGGGCTTGGGGATACGTCGCGTGGGGAGCGTACTTCCTCTGGGATCCCAAGGTCGTGTGGTCTGTCGTGCTATGGCTCTTCTATTCGGGATTCGTCCACCTGAGGCATTGGCCCTGGGGCAATCGGCCGGGGCCCAAGTCCGTGCTCGCGCTCGTGGGCGCGGCCGTCATGCTCGTGGCCTACGTGGGAACGTCATTCTTCTTCAAGCACGGATCGCACTCCTTCGGATGACCCCATGAACGACCGACCTGTCGGCCTTCTTCGCCGTATCTGGAACCTGCTCGGCCAGCAGCGCACCGGCGTCGTCCTGGCGCTGGTCTCGGCGGGCTTGCTCGGCTGCGGCAGCCTGGTGATGGACAACGCTGCCGAGACCTACGGCGCCCTGCGCATGGACGACCTGCGCTTCTTCTTCGAGCCGATGCGCTGGCAGTACTCGTGGCTCTATGCGCTCATGCTGTCCCTGGCGTTGTGGGCCACGAGCGCGCTGGTCTGTACGTGGGATTCGGTGGCGAGCCGCATTCGCCGGCGGGTCACCCGTCCCTCGGCCTACGGCGCGCCGCTGGTGCACGTCACGTTCGTGCTGGGCTTGATTGCCCACTTGTGGGGCGGGCTTCGCACGACCACGGCCGAGTTCGAGGTGTCCTCGGATGGCACCGAGATCCGCGGACAGCTCTACAGGGCAGTGTCCGTGGACTCCGACACCTATCCCAACGGCATGCCCAGGGCCACCACGCTGACGCTCGAACGCTCGTCGGCGCAGGGCACGCAGACCGTCACGCTCGGATACAACCAGCCGTTGACCTCCCACTGGGGATCGCAGGAGCTGCTGTTGATGCAGGTCGACACGATGCCCGACGGCCTGCTGCTGCGTCACAAGGGACAGCGCGTGGTGCTGCGGGGCGACACCCCGATGGTGGTCGCGGGCGACACGATCACGCTGCTGGCGTTCCACGATCCGAGGATCAGCCCGTCGCTGCGCGTGCCGGTCGTGGAGCTGTTGGTCGGCCAGCAGCGGCTGATGCTGCCTCTGGAGCCGGACGGAACGGGCGAGACGGTATTCCTGGGTGCGAACGAGCAGCCCGTGGCGATGCTCGTGGAGCGGGACAACCCGAGCGTGCCGCTGGTGTTGCTGATGGCGGCGTTGCTGGTGATAGGTGTGGTGCTGGTGGCGTGGGAGAGGATGGCTGCGCTCATGGGCAGCTCTGCAGCCAGTCGTCCAGCTGCCGATGCTTGAGAATCGCGCTGAACTGCAGCGTAGCGGCCTGCTGGCAGGCGTCGGCGAACACCACGCCGGTATCGGTGTACTCGCACATGAGCACGGCCTTGCCGTGGGCGACGAAGGGTGACAGGTCGGCGCACCAGCCCTGGTCGAAGCAATCCTCGGTCAGGGCCCAATCGAAGTGCGGCTGAAGGTCCGCGACCTGGTCGGAGTCGTTCTTCAATCCGATGGACAGGCGGCGTGCGTGGGCCTGGTCGGCCAGCCACTGGTTGTAGGCGAGTTGGTCCGCAGCGGTCAGCGCAAAGCCCGTGTCGTTCTGGTAGCCGTCGATGTTGTCCGGCTCCAGGCCATCGAAGCCCTTTTGCCTGCACAGGTCCATGCGCGCACCGATTACCGGGGCGAGCGCGTCGATCGCGCGGATGTCGAGCCACTTCTCGCCCGCCCAACCGTCGTAGTCCTTGCCGAGCACGGACGACGGGAAATCGCCCGCGTCGGGGCGCCAGTTTTCCCAGCTACCGACGTTGACATAGCAGATGGCCTTGCGCCCTTGTGCGTGAAGGGCATCGACGACGGATGCGTCGTTGTCGAACAGGTCGATGTCGTAGATATCGGCATCATGAGTAAGCGGGGCAGGGGAGTCGCTGAGGTCCCATTGCCAGGACAGGCCGGGTGCGGGCTTCCACCACGAAGGCGCGCCGCCTGTGCCTGCGGACGATCCGGCGCTGCCCCCGGCGGCGTTCGAGCCGCCAGTGCCACCGGTTTGCGCTGCACCGCCCGTGCCTGCGGACGATCCGGCGCTGCCCCCGGCGGCGTTCGAGCCGCCGGTGCCACCGGTTTGCGCTGCACCGCCGGCGCCGCCAACCGAGAGCGAGCCGCCGGAGCCGGCCGCCTGGACAGAGGCGGTGGAGTCATTGGAGCCGCAACCCGCGAGTCCGGCACAGAAGATGGCAGTCGGGACCAGGAGCTTACGAGCACACACGGCATGCCCTCCTTGCAACCGCACATCACACCACGGATCGGCGCCGCGAGGAAGGCCATGGACCTTCACGAAGGCTCGGGCTAGGCTCGGTCTTCGTGGATCGCGTCCACGGCGCGAGCGGCATGCAAGTGGGATCGACGCGGACAACCGGGATGGGACCAGCGAGGCAAAGCGAGCTGCCGACGAGCACACGGGGTATGGCCGGAGTCGAAGGCATGCGTTGCGGCGCGGGCTGCCCCGCGCGCGTGCTTCCCGAACACGGGAGGAGCGGAGCGTGAGCGCGATCTGCTCGGCGTGCGGCGGCAAGACGGACATCGACGGGGCAGTGTTCTGCGGTCACTGCGGTGCACGGCTGCCCAGGCAGGTGTCGCCGCCGATGTACACGCCGCCTTCCGCTCCCGCCACGCCCGAGGCGCCCAAGGCCCGTGACGATGAAGCGCAGCCGCTTCCGCTCTCGCGCCGCACTCAGCCCAATCTCAAGTCCACCACGTATGTCTATGTTGCGGAGCGGCCGCCGTCGTCCAAGCGCACGCCGCCCCCGATCGCTGCGACACCGGCGCCCTCGTCCGCGGCCACGGTTCAAGCCCCGCGATTTTCCGAGCTCGGGGCGACCAAGGTCCAGCTCGGACCCATCGTCCCCAAGCGTGTCGAGAGCCCCGCGGCCCGTCCGCCGCTGCCGTCGGACGGCCAGCCCGCCTCCGCGCCGGCCAGCATGCTCGAAGCCTTCGCGCGCGTCTCCGGCGCATCGTCGCCGCCTGCAGCGCCCGTGTCCGAAGGGGCTCCTGCGGCTTCGTCCGCTTCCGCGCCTCCCGTGCTGTCGCCGACGATGCCGGCGACCAAGACCGTATCGGCAGCATCGGCGCCCGCGCTTGCCCCGTCCGCTCCCAAGGTCGCTGCGTTGCCGGCGCAGCCTGCGCCCGCTGCGGCACAACCATCGTCCGGCACCGGCTGGACGCCCGTGCCGCCTTCGCCGCCTGCGTCGAAGCCCGATGCCTCGTCTCCGTCGCAACCCGCCGACAGTGTCAGCAGCGTGATCGGCGATGTTCTTGACGCGATCGACGCGGGCTTCGACGGGCTGATGGACGGCACGAGCACGATGCGAGTCGAGGCGCCGACGGCGTCGGACATGCAGGCGGTGCAGCAGCTGTTCACGAACATCGCGGCTACGCACATGCGTCCTGTGCGCGACTTCATGATCGAGCTGGGCATTGGCGAGCCTCCCAAGGAGTGGGTGGACGTGGTGGCGCCCGCGGTCGCGTCCCTTCGGCGTTCCGCGGAGGGCATGGGCCTTTCGGAGCTGTGCGCAGAGATCGACGGTTACGAGGCCGTGCTGGACGAGGTGGGCGAGTCGCAGTCGTCGACGATCACCGACGAGCAAAAGAAGCAGCTGCTCGCGGCGTACGACAGGCTGGCGTCGGCGATGCCGGAGGCATTTCGTCTCGACGAGGAGCGCGACCGGCGCGAGCCGATCATCGTGCAGACGTTGCTGCGGCAGGTGCCCGAGGTGCGGAAGGTGGCGCTGGACAAGCTGTACGCGGCGGGGCTGACGAGCCTGGAGATGTACTACGTGGCGAAGCCCTACGACATCGCGCACGCGGCGGGGCTACCGCACGCGTTGGCCGAGCGGATCGTGGAGCGATTCGCACGCTACCGCGAGGAGATCTCGCGGAGCGCGCCCGACGCGGTGCGCTCGGGCGAGTTGGTGCAGCTCGAGGACCTCGCCGAGCGTCTGGCGGCCCAGACCGACGAGTACGAGGCAGCCTCGCGGTCGGCGTCGAAAGATGCGGCGAGTGTCAAGCGGCGGCTGCGTGGAGAGCGCACCGAGACGGTGTTGGAGATGAACCTGGTGCTGGCGCGCATCGGGGCGGTGGACCTGGTCAAGCAGCTGGAGAAGCTTGCGTTTCACGCCAAGGTGGAGGCCGTGCGCAAGTACATCGAGGCCGCCTCGCAAGAAGCGGCCGGCTCCACCCGCGGCAAGCAGGGCTCGGTCTGAAACGAGCGAGGAAGGACCATGGCGGAGTTTTCGCGCGAAGAAGTCATCAAGAAGCTGCGTGCCGGGGAGAAGCTGGCGCGGGCCGATCTGAGAGGGCTCGACCTGGCGAAGTCGATCCTGCAGAAGGCGGATTTCCGTCGTGCCGACTTCGAAGGGGCGAACCTGGAAGGGGCGGACCTGTCCCAGGCCACGCTCGCCAACGCGAGCCTGGTGGAGGCGTTTCTCAAAGGGGCGAACCTGTCCGGCGCCGTCCTCGAGAAAGCCGACCTCGAGGGCGCCAACCTGGAGAAGGCCAGCCTCGTCGAGGCCAATCTCAGCCGGGCGTCACTGGACGGCGCGTCGCTGACCGACGCGGTGTTGACCGGCGCCAGGCTCGTGAGCGCCTCGCTGGAGCAGGCCGACTTCGGTGGTGCGAACCTCGAGAGCGCGAGCTTCTCCCACGCCGAGATGGCCGAGTGCTACCTGGGCGCGGCCAAGCTCGGCAAGGCCGACCTGGGCAACGCCGATCTGTCCCGCGCCAACCTCGAGGAAGCCGACCTGTCCGCGGCATCGATCATCGACGGCGACCTGTCCGGCGCGCAGGCGCCGGGAGCGAACTTCACGGGCGCGGTGCTGCAGCGGTGCAATTTGAACGGCGCCAACTTCGATCACGCCAACCTGTCGAATGCAGACCTGCGCCACGCGGACCTGACGAGCGCCAACCTGCAGGGTGCGAACCTGACGGGTGCGAAGGTGTTTGGCGCGAAGTTCGACGGGGCCAACCTCGCGTCGCTGGTTGCGGAGTGGATCGACGCGAGCGCGGAGGGGGACAACAGCCGGCGCATTCAGCAGCCCGCGGTGGTCGCGGCGCTCGAGAGCGGCCTGGCGCCCGCCGAGGTGCCCGGACGGCGCTACTTCGGCAAGGGCGACGTGATGCGCAATGCGAGCCTGGAGTTCGGTGAGGGCTCCGTGGTCGAGATCGAGAGCCGCTTCGAGAAGTGCTCGATCGCCCTGGGCGACAACAGCGAACTCATCGTGGGCGACCCCGGCGTGCTCGACAGTTGCACCATCAGCGGCGCGGGCAACATCACCATCCACGGTGCCTTCCTCGAGAACAAGAGCCCGAGCATCGTCGGTCCCCGCCGCCTGGTTGTCAGCTCCAGCGGCGCCATCCAAGCAACCGTCGAGCAGCGCCACGAGCACACGCACTTCGCGTTCGAGCCCGGCTGCCGACTCCGTCTCAAGATCGTGCGTGCTGGTCAGTAGAAAGGTAGGGACGTCCGAATGGCAGATCTGAAAGCGACTGGTGCGAGCCAAGGCAAGCAGACCCTCGTCGAGGAGGGCACGCATTTCAAAGGCTCGCTGGTCTCCACGTGCCCGATCGTCGTGCGCGGACGCATCGAGGGCGACACCGAGACTCCCTCGTTGACGGTCAGCGAGACCGGCGCGGTGCACGGCCGGGTCAAGGTCGGCACGGTGGTGTCGTCGGGCGAGATCGCGGGAGAGTTTGACGCGAATACGGTTCAGCTCTCCGGCCGGGTCAACGACAACACGGTGATTCGGGCGCAGACGCTGGAGGTCAAGCTCTCGACGACCGAGGGCAAGATGGAAGTGGTCTTTGGCAATGCCAGGCTGGAGGTCGGCGACGATCCGGCCAAGCCGCGCGAGGAGAAGGAGAAGAAGGGCAAGAAGGGCGAGCCCGCGCCCGAGGGCCAGCCGGCCTGAGCCCCCGCCAAGCGCCCCGCGTAGCCCTCGGCCGCCGCCGCCGTGAGCTGGTGCATCGTCGTTGATGGTTGTGCACACTGCCGGGGTGTCGCCCCGGCAACCCGTTGACGGGATTCCTCTACATCGACTCAGTGCCCGTGACGGTGGTGACTATCCGGCGCGCGAGCGTGGGAATGCACCGTCGCATCGTGGGTGTGCGCATGGGCATGGGCTCCCTCGTTCGGGCCGGCGTGGGAGTGGGCGTGATCGTGGTGCAGGGCCTCGTGCGCATGCACCCACCCATAGGTGGGGGAGGTCCGCTGCAGGCCCCAACCGAACAGGGTGGGAGCCAGGGCGGCGCCGATGCAAGCGACCGCAATCAGTCGCGGGAGCTGACGCAGTTGCAGGGGTCCCGGCGCGTGGCTCGCGCCGTGGGCCGGGGCAAGGCTCCGAGGGCCGCGCCGAGGTACAACAACGCAGCGGTGGCGAAGGGCCCGAGGCGCCGCCGAATCGCCGGATGAGGGGCGTGGTGACGCCGAATGCCAACGCGTCGAGCGCGGCCAGGGTGGTGACGATGGTGATGGGGCCCCAGCGACGCCTGAGCGAGGCTCACGCCGGACGATCGAGGAGCGTCATCACGCCGGAGGTGGCTCGGCGCAGTGCTTGTTGATGCACAAGTTGTTGGTATCGCAGCAGTCCGCCGCGGTGTTGCACGTGCCTCCGCTCGGCGAGCACTGGCTCTGCGACGGCTCCCCGCAAGCGTTGCCGCCCTCCTTGGGCTCGCAGATGAGCGAGCAGCACTCGCTGGCCGCGCCGCAGGAGGCGTCGATCGGCTTGCACGGGTCCAGGGACCAGAACCCCCGCATGTTCTTGGTGGTCGGCTCCTGGCCCGGAAGCCAGAACGCGGGATGGCTCGGGTCCTGCCCGGGCTGCGGGTTCATGTCGATCGCGGCCACCCAGAGTTGTTGGATCGCGTTCGGATCCGAGCCGTACGTGAGGATGTTGCCGTAGGTGCGGCGCGACGTGAAGACCACCCAGAAGTACCCTCCCGCCGCAATCGGCGCCGCCGTCGGCTCGTAGGAGCAATTGCGATCCGCGTCGCCGGCCACGAACGGGTAGCCGTCGCCGTTGAGGTTGGACAGCCGTGCTTCGGCGCCCGTGTCGGTGGAGGCGTAGTAGAGGTTTGCGGGGTAGCGTATGCCGTATTGCTGGAGACGGTCGGCGCGCACGTAGATGACGCCCTTGCCGTCTGGGGTCAGCGTGGGCCACGCGATGTACTGCGTAGTGGGATCGCTGCCCGCGCTCACCAGGGAACGCTGGTTCGACACCGAAGGCCCGCTGCCGTTGTAGTCAAACAGGCTCAGCGTGCCCGGGCTCGGGAGCGTGGTGTAGGCCAG
>JAJZQG010000021.1 GCA_021847645.1 Myxococcales bacterium | reverse complement strand
ACGCGACTGGATTCGCACCGAATTCGACAAGATCGATAGTGCTGGCGCGCGCAATCCCCCGGTGCCGCAAGGGCTTGAGCTTTTCGGACGACGTCGAGCTACTTTCGCCCCAAGCCCAGCGATCTCGCCGCGCGCATCGACACACTGCTCGACGAGTTCGGCCTGCGCGAATACGCTGACAGCTCGCCTCACAAGCTGTCGGGCGGCTTCAAGCGACGCGTGATGATCGCCCGCTCCGTGGTGCACTCGCCACGGGTGCTGTTCCTCGACGAGCCCACGACCGGGCTCGACCCGAGCGCCCGCGTGGCCCTGTGGGAGCTCGTGCACGGCATGCGCTCCCAGGGCATGTGCATCGTGCTCACCACGCACTACATGGATGAAGCCGAGCGGCTCAGCGACGACCTGCTCGTGATGGCGAGAGGACGGTCCGTGGCGCAAGGGTCGCCGCGGCAGGTCCTGGGGCACCTGGTCGGCGAGCACGTGCTCGTGATTCCCGCCGACGAGCCCGAGCTGCCGCGCATCCGTGCGTGGCTCGAACGCGAGACCGGCGACAAGCCCGCCAGCGTGCTCGGCCAGCTCAGCGCTGCCGTCGCCGCCCCCCTTCTCGGCCGCTTCACCGCCGAGTTCCCCGCGGCCACGTTCAGCGTGCGCCCACCCAACCTCGACGACCTGTTCCTGCTGCTGTCCGTCGAGCCGGAGCCAGAGGGCGTCCAATGAGCCGCGTCGGCCCGCTGCGTGTCTTGATCGCCATGGCGGACTGGCGTTCGCTGGCCGTGCTGCGGCGCAATGCCATGGTCTACCTGCGCAACTGGCGCACGGTATTCCTGCCTCCGGCCATGGAGCCGGTCGTGTTCTTTCTGGCTTTCGGGCTCGGCCTGGGCGGCTACGTGGGTCACCTCCAGTATCAAGGACGGCCCATCGAATATGCGACGTATGTCGCACCGGGACTGCTCGCCTATACGGCATTCAGCACTCCGTTCTTCGAGGCGCTCTATTCCTCCTATGTGCGCATGTTCTACCAGAAGACCTGGGACGGCATCCTCGCCACGCAGGTAGAGCTGCACCACATCGCGTGGGGCGAAGTGCTCTGGGCCGGATGCCGCGGAATGCTCAATACTGCCGTCGTTGCGCTGGTGCTGGGCGTGTTCGATCTGTTCGGCTTCATCCACATCCATTGGCCGCTGCTGGCTCTCACGCCGCTGGTGGCTTGTGTCGCCGGATGGGCGTTCGGCGCCGCGGCGCTGGTCTTCACCGCCATCGTGCCCAGCATCGACCACATGAACTATCCCGTATTCCTTCTCGCCGTGCCCCTGAGCCTGGTCAGCAATACCTACTTCCCCGTCCCGATCCACCACCCCGCCGTCGCGCTGCTCGTGCACGTCAATCCCGTCTACTACCTCGCAGAAAGCTTCCGGTCCCTGCTGGTAGCCGGGGCGCCAGACGCCCACCTGGCCGGGCTGTTCGTCACCGTCAGCGTCCTGCTCGTCGCCGCCTTCCTCGTGTCCCACCGGCTGCTCCGACGACGCGTGCTGGGCGAATAGAGCACGCGGGCAGCGCCCGGGCGGGTTGGGGAATAGTCTTCAACCGGTTGACGAATGTTCTGCAAGTCCGGCTCGTGGCCGGCGCCGGGTGCTCGTTTTCCCGGGCCAGACGACAGGCTCGCTTCTTGCTCCAGCGGATGCGTCACCCCGGAGATGACGCATCGTGTTGGCAGCAGTTACCAGCTTTCTCCTCTCCCGCCCACCCATCGCGCTGGCGGCCCTGCTTGCGCTGTGCCTTGCGGCAGCGCCTGCGCTCGCAGCATCGGATGACCTTTCGCCGCCCGACGAATCCGCCCTGCGCGCCACCGTCGGCGCCGAGCTGCTGGCGCGCGTGGCGCTCGAGCGCAACCCGGGCCTGCGGGCCGTGGAGCGGCGCGCCTCGGCCACCGACATGCGCGCAGACGCCGAAAGCCGGATGCCTGCACCCGAGGCGGAGGTGCTGCTGCAACGCATTCCGGTCTCCAAGCCCTACGACGTGCCCGGCTCGCAGATGATCATGCTGGGGCTGCGGCAGCCGATTCCTGCTCCGGGCTCCTTGTCGGCCAGGCGAGACATGCGCTCGGCGCAGAGCCGGGAGCTTCGCGCGACGGTGGCGGTGATGCGCAGGCAACTCGCGCGGGAGGTCGAGCACGCCTTCGTGGACTACTGGGAAGCCCGGGCACGGTCCGTACTGCTGCGCACGAACAAGGCGGAGAGCGACCGGATCGCGGCGTTCGCCAAGGCACGCTACGTCGCCGGCGGCCCGCTCACCGACCAAACCCAGGCCGAGGTGGAATCGGCAATGGTCGGGGCGTCCATCGCCGAGCAAGACGCGAAAGCCGAGGCCGCGCGCTCGCGGCTCAACGCGCTTCTGCTGCGCCCTGCGGACGCGCCGCTCGGGGAACCCGCGGAGCCTGCCAATGAATCGGTCGCAGAGCCGACCGAGGCACTCATCCGCCGGGCGGCCGCGTTGCGCCCCGAGATCGGGCTGGCCCGCACACACCAGGCCACCTTGATGGCAGAAGCCAACGTGGCAGAGCGGGAAGCCCAGTGGCCCGCCATGTCGGTCGGCGTGTTCTACTACGCCCCGACGCGCGACATGCCTGGAAGCGGCTACGGCGCCTCCTTCATGTCCACGCTTCCCTGGGCCTGGGGAAGGGCCTCGGACTCAGCCAGGGCCAGCCACGCCATGTCGTCCTCGGCTGCGGACGACGTCGCCGAGGCCGAGACGCAAGTGAGCATCGAGATTGCCACGTATGCGGGTGCGGAGCACGCCGCCGAAAGCCGTTACCTGGCCCTGCGCGATAGCACGCTGCCGGCCAGCCTGCGGGCCGCCGACGCCGCCTCCTCTGGATACGAAAGTGGAAGGACGGATGTCCTCATGCTGCTGTCGGCGCGGCGGGCGGTGGTGGACGTGCAGTCCGCCATGCTGGAGGCGCGCGCGGCAATCCAGCACGCCCTGGTGGATCTCGACTGGGCCGCCGGCGGTCGCGTCGGCCGACGCTCTCTGCCGACATTCCCTCCAACCCCTGAGTGAATCCCATGTCCACGCATCCCGAGGGTTCGAGCGAAACCATGCTTGATGAGCACGACAGTGCGCCGTCCACACCGGAGCAACCCGAAAAGCCGCCTCGCGGGGTTGGAATCATGTCTGTCGTGCGATGGGCCGTGCTTGCCCTCACCATCCTGGCAGCCACCGGCTCGTGGTGGACCTTCGCACACGCCGACGCCGCATCGTCGGCCGCACCGAAGTACCAGTGCCCGATGCACCCGCAGATCGTCTCGGACAAGCCAGGGGAATGCCCGATATGCTTCATGAGCTTGGAGCCCATCTCTGCCGACCGTCGCGCCAAAGCGCCCGGGGCTTCCCCGTCGGCCATGCCTGCCGCTCCTCCTCCCGCGCCACGAGCCCCGGCGCCCGAAGCCTCGGCCGGCGCCCCAAGTGCCGCCACTCAATACACCTGTCCCATGCATCCGGAGGTCCTCTCCGACAAGCCCGGCCGCTGCCCCATCTGCAAGATGGAGCTCGAGCCCGTCCACAAGCCGGACGCGGGGAGCGAGGCCCCGGGCGCGATTCCGGCCGGCACGATGCCCGTCACGCTGGCTCTCGATCGGCTGCAGGCCATCGGCGTGCGCACCTCCCCGGTCGAGGAGCGAACCGTGGACTCCCCCCTCCGCGTGACCGCGGTCGTATCCGCCCCCGAGCAGAACGTGGCAGAGGTGCACGTGCGCGCGTCCGGCTTCGTCGAAGGCATTTCGGTCCGCGAAACCGGCGTGAGCGTGAAGGCCGGGCAGCTGCTCGTGTCCGTCTACAGCCCGGAGATCTATCAAGCCCAGAGCGAGCTTCTCGCCATGCGCGACATGCCGTCGCTCGACGATGCCGGGCTGCCATCGCACACCGAGGCCGCGCGTCGTAAGCTGGAATTGCTCGGCGTGTCGTCGCGGGTCTCGGACCGCATTCTGGCCTCCGGCAAGCCGCTGCGCGCCATCGGCCTGAGCGCTCCGATCAGCGGGGTCGTCACCCGCAAGAACGTCGTGCTCGGCTCCTTCGTCACGCCGGAGATGGTGCTCTACGAGATCACCGACCTGTCCAGGGTCTACGTGCTGGCCGACGTATTCCAGGACGACATGGGGCGGGTGGCGGTCGGCACCACCGGGAGCTTTCGCTCGAGCTCGAGGAAGGACGTGACGACCGAGGCGAAAGTGGATCTGGTCTATCCGCGGGTCGACTCGCAGGCACGGACGACGCGGGTGAGGATGCAACTCGACAACAAGGGCCTGGCGCTGCTTCCGGGCGAATACGGCTATGTCGAATTCACGGCGCCGCCGAAGACGGCATTCACGGTCCCGCGCGACGCCGTGGTGGACACGGGCAGGCAGGTGTACGTCTTCGTGGAAGAGGGCCCCGGGCGCTTCGCCCCTCGCGTCGTCGAGACCGGCGCGGAATCCGATGGGATGATCGAAGTCCGCAGCGGGCTGGCCAAAGGCCTGCGCGTGGTCTCCGGCGCCACCTTCCTGCTGGACTCGGAGAGTCGCCTTCAGGCGTCGCTGGCAGCCCTACCGGCGACGTCGCCATGATCGGCAAGCTGATCGACCTGAGTGCGAGACACCGCTGGCTGGTGATTCTCGCGTACACGGCTCTCGCGTTCATCGCCCTGGCCGCCTTGCGGCGGATACCCATCGACGCGATCCCGGACCTATCCGATCCCCAGGTGATCGTATTCACGGAGTGGAAGGGACGGTCCCCCACCCTGGTGGAGGACCAGGTGACCTACCCCCTGGCCAGCGCGCTTCTTGCCGCCCCGAAGGTCTCGGCCGTGCGCGGCTATTCCATGTTCGGAATGTCGTTCATCTACGTGCTATTCGACGAGGGCACGGACGTCTACTGGGCGCGCTCGCGCGTCCTGGAGTACGTCAGCTCCCTGCAATCCCGCCTTCCCGAGGGGGTGATGCCCGCGCTGGGCCCGGACGCGACGGGCATCGGATGGGCGTACGAGTATGCGCTCGTCGATCGCACCGGCAAGCACAATCTCGGCGAGCTGCGGGCCCTGCAGGACTTCGACCTGCGCTATGCGCTCGAGAGCGTTCCCGGCGTCGCCCAGGTTGCCACGGTGGGCGGCTACGAGCGCCAGTATCAGATCACCCTCGACCCGGACAAGCTGCGCGCCTACGGCGTCTCTGTCAGCGATATCGCCTCCGCGGTCCGGCAATCCAACGGGGAAGTGGGCGGACGGCTGCTCGAGATGAGCGGGCGCGAATACTACGTACGGGGTCGAGGCTACCTGGAGAATCTCGCACAGCTGTCCTCGGTCGTGGTCAAGACGAACGCCGACGGTACCCCCGTGGTAGTGGGCGACGTGGGCACCGTGCAATTCGGGCCGGACATCCGGCGGGGCGTGGCGGAGCTCGACGGCAAGGGCGAGACGGTAGGCGCCATCGTGATGGCCCGCTACGGCGAGAACACCCACGACGTCATCCAGCGGGTCAAGGCCAAGCTCGACGAGCTGCGGCCGTCGCTGCCGCCGGGCGTGGAGATCGTCACCACCTACGACCGTACTTCTCTCATCCAGCGTGCCATTGCCACGTTGCGAGGCGCGCTGGTCGAGGAAGCGATCGTGGTGAGCGTGGTCATTCTGCTGTTCCTGCTCCGCGTGCGCAGCGCGTTGCTGCCGATCGTCAGCCTTCCCCTGGCGGTGCTGCTGGCGTTCATTCCCATGTACCTGCTGGGGGTACCGGCCACGATCATGAGCCTGGGCGGCATCGCCATCGCGATCGGCGCCACCGTGGACGCCGAAATCGTCATGATCGAGGCCTGCCACAAGAAGCTGGAGGACGCGCCTCCGGATCTGGACCGAAAGGCGCGGGCCAGGCTGCTCGCGTCGGCCGCCAAGGAGGTCACGCCCGCCATCTTCTTCTCCCTGCTCATCATCGCCATCGCCTTCATCCCGGTCTTCGGCCTCAACGGCCAGGCCGGACGTCTGTTCCGCCCGCTGGCCTACACGAAAACCTTCGTGATGCTGTCGGCCGCCATGCTCAGCGTGACCTTCGCCCCGGCCATCCGCGACCTCTTGCTGCAAGGCCGCGTGCGCAGCGAGGCCCGCCACCCCGTCTCCCGGGCGATCATCCGTCTGTACGAGCCATTCGTGTTCATCGCCCTTCGCCGTCCGCTCACCACGCTCGCCATCGGCCTGTTCGCCGTGCTGTCGGCGATTCCGCTGTTCATCAAGCTCGGCAGCGAGTTCATGCCACCGCTCAACGAGGGCGACGTGCTGTATATGCCGACGACGTTGCCGAATATCTCCATCGAGGAGGCCAAGCGGCAGCTCGAGCTGCAGGACCAGGCGATTGCCGCGCTTCCGGAGGTCCAGCGGGTGTTCGGCAAGGCGGGCAAGGCCGAGACACCCACCGATCCCGCGCCCCTGTCGATGATCGAGACGGTCATCCTGCTCAAGCCGCCCCAGGTTTGGCCCAAGCTCCGCCAGCCGCGCTGGTACAGCTCCTGGGCGCCGGAGGGCGCAAAGCGGCTGTTGAGGCACGTGTGGCCCGAGGAGCGCACCGAAGCCTGGGACGAGCTCATCGCCCGTCTCAACGACGCGGCGAAGTTCCCAGGCTGGACGAACGCGTGGACCATGCCCATCAAGGCCCGGGTCGACATGCTCACGACCGGAGTGCGCACGCCGGTGGGCATCAAGATCTTCGGCTCCGACCTGACCCGGATCGAGAAGGCCGGTGAGAGCCTCGAGTCGGTCCTTCGTGTCGTACCCGGCACGCGTAGCGTGCTGTACGAGCGGTCCCTCGGCGGCTCCTATGTCGATGTCCTTCCCAACCGCGAAGCGCTGGCCCGCTACGGTCTGCGCATCGACGACGTCAATCGGGTCATCGAGTCGGCCATTGGCGGAGAGGCGGTCAGCACGACCGTCGAGGGGCGGCGCCGGTTCACGGTCAACGTACGCTACAAGGAAGACTTCCGATCGAGCGTCGAGAGCCTGAAGCGCGTGCTGGTGCCGCTGCCGGCCGCAGCTGGCTCCGGCGCAGCGCCGATTCCGCTCGGCGAGGTCGCGGACGTGCGGGTGGTCGAGGGGCCGCCGATGGTGCGCGACGAGGCCGGGCTGCTGGTCGGCTACGTGTATATCGACGTAGCGCCCGGGCGGGATATCGGAGGCTACGTGGAAGACGCCAAGAAGGCGGTGGACGCGGCCCTGCACAGCGGCCGCGTGGGGCTCGACACGGGCATGTACCTCAAGTGGACGGGGCAATACGAGCTGCTGGAGCAGATGCGCGAACGCATGACGATCCTGGTACCCCTGGCGTTGGGCGCCATCATGCTGCTGCTCTATCTGCAATTCCGCAACCTCACGGAGGTGGCGATCGTGATGTTGTCGATTCCCTTCGCGCTGGTGGGGAGCATCTGGCTGCTGTACCTGCTCGGCTACCATCTCTCCACGGCCGTGTGGGTGGGAATCATCGCCCTGGTGGGCCTGGCGGCGCAGACCGGTGTCGTGATGATCGTATACATCGACCAGGCCTTTCGCCGGCGCCTTCGCGCAGGCAAAATCCGCAGCCTGGAGGACATCATTCACGCGCACACCGAGGGCACCGTGCTGCGCGTACGGCCCAAGCTGATGACCGTCGGAACCATGCTGGTGGGCTTGATACCGCTGTTGTGGGCAACCGGCAGCGGCGCCGACGTCATGAAGCGGATTGCCGCGCCGATGGTGGGAGGACTGCTGTCGAGCGCGTTCCTGACGCTGGAGCTGATCCCGGTCGTCTACACGTATTGGCGGTACGCACAGCTCAGAAAGGCGCAGCGCACGGGTCGTCCCTTGGCCGAGGTCTGCGGATTCGAAGAGGACACCGGTCAGGGCAGCGCGGCGAACTGAGAGAACAGAGCGGCCATCGCGCCCGCGCGGCCAGCGCAGGGCAAAGCAATCTCCCCCACGCTCGATAGCTGGATCACCACTTCCGCGTCTTCCGGATGCGCCGGGGGTGACACCGCGCGTATCTCCGGCCACGCGAAGATGAGGCTCTCGTCGCCCTCGCGCATCACGCCGTGCGTGGGGGTGAACACGACCGCGTCCCGCGCAGAGCCGAGGAGCGTCAGATCCACCAGGGCCACGATCGGCAGGTGCCGCAGGGAGGTAGGCAGGACGAAAGCGCGTGCATTGCTCTCCTTGTGGGGTGGAATCTCGCCCACGAACAGCTTGCCGCCCGCGTGGGGCGCGAGCGTCGCGAGGATCGGCTCGGACAAGTCGCACGGGCCGGTCGACGGCGGCTCGCAGGCACGCACCGGGGCGCCGCCCACGACCGCCTCGAAGGTAGAAGCGAACGCGGTGGGCTCGAGGAAAGGACGCGCAGCGGGCTGCTCGAGTGGCCAAAGCGATCGCCCCAGCGCCTGCAACAACGCGCAGAACCCGGCGACCCCCACCTCGTGCACGGTCGAGCGCATCTCGCCGGTCGCCTGCATGCACACGTGGCTGCTGGCCCCACCGCGCGCGCGAGTCTGCGCCAGCCAAGGCAGATCGAAACGCCCTACGCCCACGCGCCAGTCCCACCGCAGCTCGCTGGTCACCTCGGCCAGCCCCTTCGACCCGTTGAGGATCGTCGCAACCTCCGGGTCCGTGAGCGACTCCCACTTCGGCCCGGAGAACGACTCTTTCAACACGGCTGCGCCGCCCAGGGTTCCCTCGACCACCGCGTGGTGCTCCCCCGGAAGCGCAAACTTGCCGTCGAAAGGCTGCGCGTACAGGTGCAAGACGCCTCCCGTACGCAGCAGGTACAACTGGACCGCGTCCTGCTGCATCGAGCCCGTGAACGCTGCGGACAACCCGGCATGAAGCGCCGAGGCCCTCGTCGGCCCGTGCGCCTGGTCCATCACCCCCAGCAGGTCGGCACCGGCCGACGCAGCCTCCCGCAGAATGCTCAGCTTCTGCAGCGTTCTCCCACGCGTCGCGATGCCGGCAGCTGACATGACCCGAGGTCCAGACTACTCCCAAGCCTCGACAGCAGGGCAACCATCAGTCGGTCAGAATCCCCGCATCGAGCCCGAGCACCGAAATCAAGGTCTCGTTCCTCCAAGGCAGCGCGATCGATCCGTCGATCAAATCCTCCAGCCCCTCGCGGTCCATCAGGATCGTCGACTGCACCAGCACCCGCCGGGCCTCCGGACACGCATCGCGCACGAATCGCGCGATGTCGCCGGCCGTCAGGCGCCCCAGGTGCTCGCCGATCAGCACCGAGACCGTGCGTTCCGCGGCGACGTGCAGACACTGCACCAGGTCCAGCGGCGTCGATGCGCGAATCACCGTCGGATGATAGGCGCGCAGCATGCGAACCATGCGGCGGCCGGCGTCGTGCGGCACCGCGACCACGATGGTTTCTGCGCCCCGCGAGCTGCGCATCCGGGCGACGATCTCGTCGACGGCGTCCTGGTCTTCGTCGATGAGGAACCGGAACGCCACGCCCGCGAGAGACACGCCCATGCGCTCGGCGGAACGGATGACCGTCCCGTCCAGATACAGCGGCTCCTGGCCGGGCAGGTGCAGCCACATCTCGACCCGATCCCCTTCGTCCAGGTTGTGGTCGCCCTCGAGCAGGGCACCTCCCCGGGAGACGTCGATGACCGAGAAGTTCGCCAGCGATCGTCCCCATGAGCACCTCGCACGCGCGCCCGGGACGTAAACTCGTTGCGACCGTCGGCGATCCCGAGGCCTCGTGCTTTCGTTCATGGACACCCTCCTTGCGAGTCAGTATGGGGCCGATGTCGGGAATGCCAAGACGCCCCGGGTGTACTATCTGCGGACCATGAGCATCGCGATCCGCATCCACCAGACCGGCGGCCCCGACGTCCTGCGCGTCGAGTCCCTCGATCCCGGCACGCCCGGGCCAGACCAGGCGCTCGTTCGCCACACAGCCATCGGCATCAACTACATCGACACGTACCATCGCTCCGGCCTGTACGCCGTGCCCGCCCTGCCCTCGGGCCTGGGCATCGAAGCAGCGGGCGTGGTCGAAGCGGTCGGCAGCGGCGTGACCGAAGTCGCTGTCGGAGACCGCGTCGCCTACGCCGGAGGTCCCCTGGGCGCCTACGCCGAGCGACGCCTCGCCCCTGCCGCACGCCTCGTCCCGCTTCCCAAGCACGTCCCCGACGAGGCCGCCGCCGCGGTGATGCTCAAGGGCATGACGGTCGAGTATCTGGTGCGGCGCACGTTTCCCGTGCGTGCCGGGCAGGTCGTGCTGGTGCATGCAGCCGCGGGCGGCGTGGGACTGCTGGCCTGCCAGTGGCTCAAGCACATCGGCGCCACGGTCATCGGCACCGTCGGCTCCGACGAGAAGGCCGAGCTGGCTCGCGCCCACGGCTGTGACTTCCCGATCATCTACACGCGAGAGGACTTCGTATCCCGGGTCCGCGAGCTGACCAACGGCAAGGGCGTTCCCGTGGTCTACGACTCGGTCGGCAAGTCCACGTTCGACGGCTCGCTCGATTGCCTGTCGCTGCGGGGCATGCTCGTGAGCTTCGGCAATGCGTCGGGCAAGCCGCCGCTTCTCAACGTCAACTCCCTCTCCGAGAAGGGCTCGCTGTTCGTCACGCGGCCCACGCTCCAGTCCTACACCTCCACGCGCGAGGAGCTCCTCGGCAGCGCCGGCGCGCTGTTCGACCTCATGGACAAGGGCGCGCTGCGCGTCGAAGTCCGCCAGCGCTGGGGCCTGACCGAAGCGGCCGAGGCTCATCGCGCGCTCGAGGCGCGCAAGACCACCGGCTCGTCGATCCTCGTGCCGTAGAGCACCGCGCGCCCGCATTGCACGCCGTGGCCCACACGTGCATGCTCGCACCGACCTGGTAGACACCATGAGCTGGTCGAACATCCTGCTGTTCTTCCACGACGCCTGGACGAACCTGCGCTGGGTCGACGTGGCCGACGTGCTGGTCGTGACCGTGTTCTTCTACACGGTGATCACCTGGTTCCGCACCGCCAGGTCGCGCTTCGTGCTCACCGGCCTCGGCGTGCTCGGCGCGCTGTACTTCGTCGCCCGCGCCCTGGACATGTACCTGACCCTGCTGCTGTTCCAGGCCGCCATCACCGTCGCGCTCTTCGCGCTGGTCGTCATCTTCCAGGAGGAAATCCGCAGGGCCTTCGAGCGCCTGGGCTCGGCCCAGGCCCTGCACCTGAAGCGCGCACGTGCCTCGTCGTCCGAGCTGGTGGAGCCCATGGTCGAGACCCTGGCCTCCTTCGCCCGCCACCGCATCGGCGCCTTGGTCGTGTTCAAGGGCCGCGAGCCCCTCGAACGCCACCTGTCCGGCGGCTACGAGCTCGAAGGACGCTTCAGCGACCCGCTGCTCAACAGCATCTTCGACACCAGCTCCGCAGGACACGACGGCGCCGTCATCGTGGACCAGGGACTCATCCGCAAGTTCGGCGTGCACCTGCCCCTCGCCATCGGACGGCGCGGCGAGGTCCCGGCCGGCACGCGGCACGCCGCAGGCCTCGGCCTCTCCGAACGCTCCGATGCGTTCGTGGTCATCGTGTCCGAAGAGCGCGGCACCATCAGCGTCGCCAGGGACGGCCGCATCCAGGTTGTGGACCCCGCCACCTTGCGCACCAGGCTCAGCGCCTTCCTCAACGAAGTCTCGCCCGCTCCCCACGCCGTGAGCATCGTGCGCCGCACCATCCGCAACCCCGGCGCCAAGGCCGTCTCCCTGGCCCTGTCCGTCGCCGCCTGGCTGTTCCTGTTCGGCAGCCACGGCGACATGCTCGCGCGCACCTACTCCGTTCCCGTCGGCTACCGCAACGTGCCCGACGACTGGATCCTCGAGGAGCCCAAACCCCTCGAAGCCGTCGTCACCCTGTCCGGCCCCGACCGCGCCTTCCAGTCCCTCAAGCCCGAGACCCTGCGCATCTCCCTCGACGTCAGCCACATCCGCGCCGGCCAGCAGAAGCTACCCATCTCCGAGAAGGACCTCAACCTGCCCAGCCGCATCTCCCTGCACGGAGTCGACCCCGACTCCATCACCGTCGTCGCCCACGACACCGTTACCCGCGACCTGCCCGTGCGCGCCCAGACCACCGGCCACTTGCCCCAGGGCGTGTGGCTCAAGGCCCTGCGCGTCAGCCCCACCTCGGTCCCCATCGTCATGCGACGCATCGACTCCGGCACCATCACCCAGGTCCTGACCGAGCCCGTCGACCTGAGCAACATCAACGAGTCCGCCACCATCCCCCGCAAGATCGACGTGCCCAAGGGCGCGCGCTTGTCCATCGCCGCCTCGGGCTCGGTGGACGTGACCGTGGAGGTCGCCCCGCTCGGCAGGCCCGCAAGCTCCAAGTAGATAACTCGGCAACCGGACCAAAACGTCGCGCAACGAGTCGCACGCGCGTCGCGCACCGCCACGAGCGCTATGCTTGGCCAGCCTTCTCTCAAGCACGGAGAGCGAAATGGCCGCACCTCCACGCATCCTCGTCGTCGACGACGACACCGATCAACTCGACCTTGTCAAGCGCCTCCTCACTCGCGCCGGCTACGTGGTCGCCGCGGTCGACTCGCCATTCGGCGCAACCAACGAAGCGCGCCGCTTCAAGCCCGACGTCGTCCTGCTCGACGTCGACATGCCGGCCATCCGCGGCGACAAGCTCGTCCGCCTGCTGCGCGCGAACGCGGCGGTCGCGGGCATGCTCATCGTTCTGTTCTCGTCCACCGATCAGGACACGCTCCGCTCCCTGGCCAGCGAAGCGGGCGCCGACGCCTGGGTCAGCAAGACGTTCGACCCGGTCGAGCTCAAGGGCGCGCTCGAACGGATCGTGCGCCGCCGCTGACGTCGGACCGCTCGACTCTCAGCGCGCCCCCTCGAGCGAGAACGCCCGCGTCGTCACCGCGTACGTCCCCGAGCCGATCGCCACCAGCGTCCCGTCGCCCGTGTGCACCTCCATCGTCGCCACGGCCAACCGACGACCCGCGCGCACCAGACGTCCCACCGCCCGCAGCGCTTGACGATCCGCCGGCGCCACCAACTGCACGTGCAGGTCCGCCGTGGCGATCCACGTGGTGTAGTGCTGCGCCGCCGTGAACCAGCCCGCCTTGTCCAGCAGCGTCGCCAGAATGCCCCCGTGCGTGTTGCCCATCGCGTTGTCGAACGACGGCCGATACGGCATGTCGAACACCGCCCGGCCTTCGTCGTCGTAGCTGAGCGTCACGCCCAGCGTGTGCTTGATCGGCGAGCGCTCGTAGAGCACGAGCAACTGCTCGCAACGTGCGGCAGCATCCATCGCGGGCGACTCAGGCGCCCGGTGCACGGTCGACCCGGATCAGAATCGTGGTCACGTTGTCGCGCCCACCCCCCGCGTTCGCCAACGCAATCAGCCTTCGCGCCGCTTCGTCCAGGTCGTTGCCGCTCTCCCGCACCGTCTGCAGGATCTTGTCGTCGGTCGTCATGCGGCTCAGGCCGTCGGAGCACAGCAGGTAGACGTCGCCGGCTTCCGGATGATCGACCGTCACGTCGACCTCGATGTTCTTCTCGATGCCCACCGCGCGGCTCAACAGGCCCGCGGTCTTGCCCTGAATGCCCACCGCGCCCAGCGTGTGGTCCACCGTCATCTGCTTGATCTCATTGCCGCGCAGACGATAGCAGCGGCTGTCCCCCACATGCGCGATGTGCACCCTGGCCTTGGCGGGCGAGAACTGCGCCATGACCACCGTGGTGCCCATGCCGCTGTACTCCTCGACCTCGCGCGACATCGCCAGCACCATGCTGTTCGCCCGCTCGATCGTGCGCACCAGACGCTTGCGACGGCTCCGGCCCGCGCGCTTGGCGTCCTCGTCGTCGAACAGCAGCCCCTGCGTGAACACCTCGGTGATCGCCTCGATCGTCACCTTGCTCGCCACCTCGCCCGCCGCGTGCATGCCCATGCCGTCCGCGATAGCGTACAGGTTGTGCTCGTCGAGGCACACGTACGCGTCCTCGTTGTGCTTGCGGCGAAGCCCTGGGTCGGTCATGCCCACGGCCGTCACCAGGATGAGCCGGTGCGGACCCGAGGCGCCTTCTGGCTCCTCCTCGTCGAGCACGTCCTCACCCGGCTGGTTCGGATACAGCGAGTGCTGCCCGGCGCTGGGCGCTGGCGCGGCTTCGGTATCGGCCGCTCGTGCGGGGCCGGCGCTCTTGGGCTTAGCCGAGGCGGGCTTGGACGGTACCGCGGGCTTGGCGGACGCGGGCTTCGAGGGAACCGCCGGTGCGGCGCCGCTGTTGGCCGGACGTTTGGACGAGCCGGCCGGCGGTGCTGGTTCTGCCTTGCCTCGCGCGGACCACACGATGATGGTGACGACCACGGCGAGCACGACGACGATGACGGCGATAAGGGCAGGCGACACGTAATCTTCCCGTTCAATACGGTGGAGGCGGTGCGCCCGGCATGGGCTGCGCGCCGAATACCGGACCGAAGTTGGGCGCGACAAACAGGTGGCTGACCGGACCCCACATCGATTGCAGAAGGGTGGTCTGCCGCTGTTGGAAGTCCTGCCAGGCCATGTAGCCGAGAATGAGGGCCGCTGGGAAGAAGAAGAACCACAGCACGATGAGCACCACAATCCCGCTGCCTTCGGTGTCGGCCGTGACCCTCACGTCCAACGAGAAGCCCTGCGGCGTGGGGGACGCCAGCACCGAGACCCGCGGCACCAGGCCGTAGCTCGGCACCGTGCCCCGCCCTGCCCACGTGGTCGGCCCGGTCTGTTGCAGCGCTATGCCGTTCGCGTACAGAACCTGTTGCAGGGTCTGGAGCATGCCGTTGACGTCCTGACCCGCGAAAAACTGCCGTTCCGTCTTGTCGAACACGCTTCGAGTCTACCCAAATCCGGCGCACGATGTCGAACGGATTGCTCCACGAACCCCCGCCCAAGCCCCGCCTCCGCGCGACGCACCGCGCATCGAGCGTCCTGTTCCTCGCCCTGGCGCTGGCCTTCGCCGGCGCCGCCGCGTTCCACGCCGCCGCCATCGCCTGGCCGGGCATCGCCGAGCCCTCGCCGGACTGGCGCCATGCGCTGTTTGTAGGCATCAACCTGGCCCTGGCTGCCGGCCTGCTCGCCCGCCCCCGGTGGTTCGCCTTCGTGTTCGCGGCCTTCACGCTCCAGCAGCTGTACTCGCACGGCTCGCAAGGTTGGCGCGTCTGGCACCTCGAGCACCGGCTGGACTGGGCGTCGCTCATCGTGGTGGTGGCGTTGCCGCCGGTCCTGGTGATGCTCTGGCGGGAACCGGCACGGCAGAGGCGGATGTAGGCGGAAGGAGCGTCGAGAGTGGGCGCTTATCGCCAAGCGTGGCCCGGATGGCTTCACGAACCTGCACTGGGCCCAGAACGAAGGCTCGTCGAGCGCACCTTGCCTGGTTTGGATCCGGAACGAAGGCTCGTCGAGCGCACCTTGCCTGGTTTGGATCCGGAACGAAGGCTCGTCGAGCGCACCTTGCCTGGTCTGGATCCGGAACGAAGGCTCGTCGAGCGCACCTTGCCTGGTTTGGATCCGGAACGAAGGCTCGTCGAGCGCACCTTGCCTGGTTTGGATTCGGAACGAAGGCTCGTCGAGGGGCTGGAAGGTGGAGCCCGTCCGTCAGGGCTGCAAGGCTGGGGACGGCCCCGGTTGGAGGCGAGCTTGGCTACTGAACGTTGGTGAGCGACTTGAGGTCGAGCATTTCTTCCATGTTGGGCATGACGATGAGCTCGACGCGGCGGTTCTTCTGCATGTCCTGCGCGTTGTCGTTGGGGACGAACGGGTAGGTGTCGGCATAGCCGGAGGCGCTCCAGTGCGACGGGGGCAGGCCGCCGCCGGGCTCGACGCGGCCGGGGCCGACGCCGCTGGGTTTGATGTCGGTGGGCGAGATGAGGAACTTGAGCACCTCGCGGGCGCGGAAGAGGCTCAGGCCCCAGTTGTCGTAGTAGGGCGGGCCGCTCAGGGGCTTGTTGTCGGTGTGGCCGGCGACCTGGAAGTCACGCTCGAGAAGCTGCGGGTCGGTGCGGATGACCTTGGCGACCTCGAGCAGGACCTTCTTGCCCTCGGGCTTGAGGTCGGTCTTGCCCGAGTCGAACAGGATGTCGCCAGGCAGGCTGATGATCATGCGGTTGTGGCGGATGTTGACCTTCAGGCCCAGGGCCGTGAGGGCCTCGAGCTTCTTGCGCAGGGCGAGCATGCGGGCCTTGATGGCCTCCAGGGTGCGGGCGCGGGCCTGGTAGTCGGCCAGGGCGGTACGCATCTGCGCCAGGTCGCTGTTGACGCTGTCGAGCGCCTGGCCCTTGGTCGCCAGGGCCTCGTTGAGCTTGTTCATGTCCATGCCCATGGCCTGCAGCTGCGACTCGAGCTCGCTCACGCGCGACTTGGCGCCGTCGAGCTGCTGCCGGGTGTCGGCTAGCTGCTTCTGGGCGGCCTGGTTCTTCTGGACCTCCTGGTTGTACTTGGCGAGCTGCGCCTGCCACTCCTCCTCGGAGTGGCCGCAGCCTGCCGAGGCGAGCGCGAGCCCAACCAAACACAAGAGCGCGAAGCGGTATGCCTTCATGTGCCGTCGTTCTCCTTCCCGATCCCGGCCGGGGCCGGTTACGCTGCCGAACTTGGCTCCCTTCGCGGCGCGCTGCAAGCGGATCGTGCGGGCATGCGACGCGGGGCGTCGGGGACGCACTGGGCGGGGGCAGAGAAGTAGGAAGTAGGAACAGGGGAAGGCGAACACGGAACGGGGCGCAGTTGCCGGTCCCATTCCCGGATCCACTTCCCGTGTTCCCGTGTTCCTGGCTCCTAGTTTTCCCACCGCTCGATCGGCCCTTCCGCGCCGCCCCGCTTCAGACTACGTACCTGCCGCCATGTCCCGACCCACCACCGCCTCCCAGATCCGCCAGACGTTCCTCGACTTCTTCCGCCGCAACGGCCACGAGATCGTGCCGTCCGCTTCGCTCATCCCCTCGAACGACCCGACCCTGCTGTTCGTCAACGCCGGCATGGTCCAGTTCAAGGACGTGTTCACCGGCAAGGACAAGCGCGCCTACACGCGCGCCACCTCCAGCCAGAAGTGCATCCGCATCAGCGGCAAGCACAACGACCTGGAGAACGTGGGCCGCACCGCGCGCCACCACACGTTCTTCGAGATGCTGGGCAACTTCTCGTTCGGCGACTACTTCAAGCAAGACGCCATCGCCTACGCCTGGGAGCTGGTCACCAAGGACTTCGGCCTGGACCCCAAGCGCATGGTCATCACTGTGTTCGGCGGCGAGAACGGCATCCCGGCCGACGACGAAGCGCGCGCGATCTGGCGCAAGGTCACGGGCTTCTCGGACGAACGCATCTTCGGCCTGGGGATGAAGGACAACTTCTGGCAGATGGGCGACACCGGTCCGTGCGGCCCCTGCTCCGAGATCCACTACTGCATCGGCGACGACATCGACCTCGGCAAGTTCGGCGAGGAACCGGACCCGAGCGGCAAGGGCTGGATGGAGATCTGGAACCTGGTCTTCATGCAGTTCGATCGGTCGATCACCGACGGCGTCGCCAAGCTCGACCCGCTGCCCGCGCCCTGCGTGGACACCGGCGCCGGCCTCGAGCGCATCGCGGGCGTGCTGCAGGGCGCGTCGTCGAACTACGACTGCGACCTGCTGCGCCCGCTCGTCGAGAAGGCGGCGTCGATCAGCGGCAAGCGCTATGGCGGCTCGATGGCCGACGACGACGTGTCGATGCGCGTGATCGCGGACCACGCGCGTCTGACCGCGTTCCTGATCGCCGAGGGCATCACGCCCGACCGCGATGGCCGGCCGTATGTTCTTCGCCGCGTGATGCGCCGGGCCATACGGCACGGGCACCGGCTGGGCATCCAGAAGCCGTTCTTGCACCACGTGGCACTCGAGGTCGTGGACCGCATGGGCGACATCTATCCGGAGCTGCGGGAGCGTCGGGCGCTGATTGCGTCGATTGCGGAGCAGGAAGAGGTGCGGTTCCGCGAGACGATCGAGCGCGGATTGCGCATTCTGGAAGACGAGTTCACGGAGATGCGCAAGGCGGGCTCGCGCACGCTCAAGGGCGAGACGGCCTTCAAGCTCTACGACACGTACGGCTTCCCGCTGGACCTGACGCAGGTCATCTGCGACGAGCGCATGATCGCGGTGGACGCCGAGGGCTACGAGAAAGCGCTGGACGAGGCCAAGGCGCGCAGCGAGGGCAGCAAGCTCAACGCGGACGCTTCGGTGGTACAGGCGTATCGACACGCGCTCGAGAAGGTGCCCGAGGGCAAGGTGCGCTTCGTGGGCTACGACCACGAGACGTGGCCCGAGAGCACGGTGGTGGCACTGGTGCAGGGCGGCGAGATGGTCGACAAGGTCGAGGCGGGTCTCGAGGCCGAGGCGGTGCTGGATGTGACGCCGTTCTACGGCGAGTCGGGCGGGCAGATGGGCGACACTGGCTGGCTGCGCCAGGGCAACGCGGTCGTGGCG
The DNA here is from genome assembly GCA_021847645.1 of Myxococcales bacterium. Taxonomy (GTDB): domain Bacteria; phylum Myxococcota_A; class Polyangia; order Polyangiales; family Polyangiaceae; genus JAJZQG01. The sequence continues at coordinate 38,016 of JAJZQG010000021.1, read as the reverse complement.
ACCGTGGCCGATGTGCAGAAGCCGATCGACGGCCTGTGGGTGCACAAGATCAAGGCTGAAGAGCATGCGATCGCGGTGGGCGACAAGGTTACGGCGCAGGTCAACCACGCGCAGCGATCGGCGACGAGGCGCAACCACTCGGCGACGCACCTGCTTCACTACGCGCTTCGCAAGGTGCTGGGTGCGCACGCGCAGCAGAAGGGCTCGCTGGTCGGGCCGGACCGGCTGCGGTTCGACTTCACGCACGGCAAGCCCGTGGAGCCCGAGGAGCTGCAGAAGATCGAGGACCTGGTCAACGAGAAGGTGCTGCTCAACGCGCCGGTGGAGACGCAGGTGCTGCCGATCGCGGAGGCGAAGAAGCTGGGCGCCATGGCGATCTTCGAGGAGAAGTACGGCGACGTGGTGCGGGTGCTGACGATGACGCCGGACTCGGTGGAGCTGTGCGGCGGCACGCACGCGCGGGCCACGGGCGACATCGGGCTGTTCAAGATCCTCAGCGAGAGCGGGATCGCGGCCGGGGTGCGTCGCATCGAGGCGGCGACCGGGATGCAGTCGCTGGCGTACGTGCGGGAGCTCGAGGGCACGATCAAGCGGGCGCAGAAGATCACGAAGTCCGAGGGCGTGGAGCTGACCGACAAGCTCGAGAAGCTGATGGCCGGGCAGAAGGACCTGGAGAAGCAGGTCTCGGAGCTCAACCGCAAGCTGGCGATGGGCGAAGGCGGCGGGGTCGAGACGATGCTGGGCAAGGCGCGCGACATCGCGGGGCTCAAGGTGCTGGCGGTGCGGGCCGACGTGGCGGACGTGGCTGCGATCCGCGACATGGCGGACAAGCTGCGGGACAAGCTTGGCGACGCGGTGGTGGTGATTGGCGCGAACGCGGGCGGCAAGGCGACGCTGGTGGCGACGGTGACCAAGGGCGTCACCTCGCGCATCAAGGCGGGCGACCTGATTCGTCCGGTGGCGAAGGTAGTGGGCGGCTCGGGCGGCGGTAGGCCGGACATGGCGCAGGCCGGCGGGCCGGACCCCTCGAAGCTCGACGAGGCGATCGAGAGCGTGTACGTGGAGGCGGCGAAGTTGCTGGGCGCGTGAGCTTCCCGACTCGGTACCCTTCGCCGCCAACTGGGCCAGCCGCGTCCGGTTCTGCTAACCAAACCTCGTGTTTACTCTCGACCTCGACGACCTTCGCGCTCTCGTTACCGACACGACCGGCAAGCCCCCGGTGCGCATCGACGCGATGCCTGGCGGCGCCTCGACCCGCAAGTTCTTCCGCGTGCAGTTGGCGTCCGCACCTGGCTCGGCTGTGGCGATGTTCGTGCCGGACCTCGACAAGTCCGACGAGATCGTCAAGGACACCAAGCCCCGCCGCTGGCCGTACCTCGAGGTGCAGGAGCTGCTGAGCGAGCGCGGCATTCGCGTGCCTTCGCTCATCGCGGACGGCACCGCCAAGGGCTGGACGCTGGTCGAGGACCTGGGCGACGACACGATGGCCGAGCATCTGCTGGCTCATCCGCATCGCAAGCCGCTGGTCTACGAGACGGCGGTGCGCGACCTGGCGCGGGCGCAATTGCGGCTGGCCGATCTGCCGGATGACAGCGTGGTACGCACGCGCGCCTTCGATTTCGACTTGCTGCGCTGGGAGCTGGACCACTTCCGCGAGTGGGGCATGGACGCGCTCGATCGTCCGCTGCCGGCCGCGGATCGCGCGGAGTTCGACGCCATCTCGGACCGGCTGGCGAGGCGCATCTCGTCGCTGCCGCGGGGCTTCGTGCACCGCGACTACCAGAGCCGCAACCTGATGGTCATTCACGGCACCGACGCGCGCATCGACCTGGCCTGGGTGGACTTCCAGGACTCGCTGATGGGGCCGTCGGTCTACGACCTGGTGGCGCTGCTCAACGACAGCTACCAGAGCTTCGACCGGGCGTTCGTGGAGCAGCGGCTGGCCGACTACGCCGAGGAGAAGGGCCTGGGCGGCGAGGAGCGCTCGCTGCTGGTGCGGCACTTCGACCTGGTGACGGTGCAGCGCAAGCTCAAGGACGCCGGACGTTTCGTGTTCATCGATCGCGTCAAGAAGGACTCGTCGTACCTGCAGTTCGTGGAGCCCACGCTGCACAAGGTACGCGTGTCGCTCGACCGGCTGATCGACGATCCGGACATGGCGAGGTTGCGTCGGATCCTGCAGTCCGTGCTTTCGTAGCGGCACGCCGACGGCGCAGGTAGTATCGGCGGCCACGATGCCGCGAGAAGCTGCGCCCACGGTTCGGGTGTGCCGGGAAGGATTGCTGGTCGGCGACCAGGTGGTTCCCCTGTACGCGGGCTCGGTGCACTACTGGCGGCTCGAGCCGTCCGAGTGGCGCGTGTGTCTGGAGGCGTCGCGCGAGCTGGGCGTCCGGCTGATCGACGTGTACGTGCCGTGGGGCGTGCACGAGCTGGACAAGGGCCGCTTCGACTTCGGCGAGGTGCAATCACGGAACGACGTCGCCGCGTTCCTGCGGCTGGTGCACGAGCTGGGCATGTACGCGATCGTGCGGCCGGGCCCGCACATCAATGCGGAGCTGAGCTGGTTCGGCATTCCCAAGCGCGTGCTGTGGGACGAGCGCAACCAGGCCCGATCCCCGTCAGGCAAGCCGGTCGTGCTGCCGGTGCCGCCGGTGGCGTTTCCGGTGCCGAGCTTCGCGTCGGAGACCTTTCTCAATCAGACCACCATGTGGCTCGAGGCGTTGGGCAAGGTGCTGTCGCCGTTGCGGTGGCCGGAGGGCCCGATCGTGCTGGTGCAGGTGGACAACGAGGCCACGCTGTACTTCCGCGACGGTGCCTACGACCAGGACTGGCACCCGGACGCGCTGGCGCTGTATCGCAAGTTCCTCGCTCACAAGTACGGCGAGGGAGCCTCGCCGCGCACGGCCTACGGCCTGGAGCTCGACAGCTTCGCCGCGATGGTGCCTCCCGCGAGGTTCGAGGCGCGCAGCCTCGACGAGCTGCCGATGTACCTCGATTGGGCGGAACTGCAGGAGCGCATGGTCACGCGGTTCCTGCGTCGCGTTAGCAAGCGCCTGCGAAAGGCGGGCTTGGGTGAGGTTCCCACCACGCACAACCTGCCCATCGCCGAGCATGCGGCGCCCGCGGCCATCGGCGACATCGGCAGGACGGTCGACCTGCTGGGGCTCGACTACTACTACGTGGCGGGTCCGGCGAGCCGGCGGGCCATCGCTCGCCGCACGAGCACGCTCGCGTTGCGGGGCGACGCGCTGGGCGTGCCGCCGTTCGCGTGCGAGCTGGGCGCGGGCTTCCCGTTCATGCTTCCGGCCATGAGCGTGCGCGACAACGCTTTCACGGTGCTCACGGCCCTGGCCTACGGCCTGCGCGGGTTCAACATGTACATGGTCGTCGAGCGCGATCGTTGGATCGGCGCTCCCATCGACGCGCACGGGCGGGTGCGAGGCTCGGCGTCGTTCTGGCGTACGCTGCTGTCAATCCTGGATCAAGCGAGGTTCGCGTCGCTTCGGCGCCCCGCGCCGGTGCGCATCATCACGTCACGCACCCAGGCCAGGCTCGAGCGTGTGATGCACGCTTTCGGTCCCATGTCCGGCGCCGCGTTCGCGGTGATGGGCTCGGGTGCGCGACAGCGCTGCTTCGAGGACGAGCTGGGTACCGGCAGCCCGGTGGCCATCGCGGGCGAGAGCTTCGTCGAGCGGGTCGAGCAGGCGCTCGAATCAGAGGGGTTGTCATTCGGCCATGCGTGGGATGACGAGCCGGAGGTCGCGCTTCATCAGGCGCGATGGGCGATCGTCTCGACCCCGGCCGGCGCGGTCGACCCCGCCATGCTTCGGGCGCTCGACCGATTTGCACGCGCGGGAGGCTGCGTAACCTTTGGGCCCGCTGCGCCGTGCCGAGACGCTGCGCTTCGTCCGCTGCCCGCCGTGCCCGAGACCGAGCACTGGCCGGTGGTCGACGGGGTGCCGCTGCTGCTGAGCGGCGCGGCTGCAGCGATCGGCGAAGCCGTGCACAGAGCGCGAGAGTCGCTGGAGCTCCCTCGCTTGGAGGTGGGCTCAGCTTCGCTGCACGCAACGCTGCACGTCGACACGCAGGGGCGCCCGGCCGCGCTGTTTCTTATCAACGAGACCACCGAGGCCATCGACGCGCGCATCCCGCTCGACCTCGTCGCGCCGCTGGTCGATGCGTGGAGCGGCGAGCGGCTGCCCAGGGCGCACGCATGCAGCCATGTCGCCGTGCCGGCGCGCTCGGTGCGCATGCTGCTGGTACCGACCGACGGGGCGGCCTGATCAGCCGACTTTCCGCTCGAGCTCGGCGATGCGCTTGTCGTGCTCATCGACCTTGGCTCGGTACGTGCGGTCCTTGCGAAACAGCTCGGTAAGCTCGTGGACAGCCGTGGCGACCGACACGATCTCGGTAGCGAGCCTCACCTCGGTCTCGGTCTGGCGTCGATCGAGGCGATCGAGCCGCTCGTTGGTCTGGTCGAGCCGCTGGTTGGTCTGGTCGAGCCGCTGGTTGGTCTGGTCGAGCCGTTCGTTGGTGTGGCGGATCTCGTCGCGGATCTCCCGCAGGATCGCAACGGTCAGGGACGCGGTGTCGTCGGTCGGCATCGACCTAACTATAGCGCCGGGGCCTTGGGAATCCAGCTACCGACCGGCATCGAATTTCCACTCGTTTCGAAGCAAGGGCTTGTGCGGCGCGTCGGGCTCAGCTAACCACCGAGCGCCCTTCAGATCGGTTAGGCCCATGCTGCTATCGATCAACCCACAGTATCCGGAGCCCCGAAAGGTGCGGCGCGCCGTCGAGCTGCTCGAAGCCGGCGAGGTGATCGCGTACCCGACGGACACGGCCTACGGCCTGGGCTGCGATCTGTTCAGCAAGAAGGCGATCGACAAGCTGTGCATGCTCAAGCGCCTCGCCAGCCCGCAGAAGCTCACGTTCATCTGCCCTGACCTGAGCGACATCGCCCGCTACGCGATCGTGGACAACCAGCAGTACCGCTTGCTCAAGCGCGTGCTGCCCGGCCCCTACACGTTCATCCTCGAGGCCACCCGCGAGGTGCCCAAGCTGGTGCAGTCCAAGAAGAAGACCGTGGGCATCCGGGTGCCCAACCACGAGGTGGTCCTCGCGATCGTGCGCGAGCTCGGGCGTCCCGTCGTCACGAGCACGGCCCTGCTCCCCGGCGAGGATCCGATGATCGATCCCCACGAGATCGACGATCAGTTCCGCGGCTTGGCGATGGTGCTCGATGGCGGTGTGGGCGGGTTGGTTCCCACCACGATCGTGGACCTATCGACCGGCGACATCGAGGTCGTGCGCGAGGGTGCGGGGCCCATCGACGAGCTCGGCTAGGATTGTCCGAACGGGTCGGGACGGTCGGCACGCGCGACATGTGCGCGATTCCGCTTTCTTTTGCGGCGTTGTTGCCTAAGATCGGGGGATGGACGCCAAGTCGATTCGAACCTCGAGCAAGGTCAGGCTGGGCATCGTGGCGGCTGGTGCATGCGCCGCGGCACTCGCGTTGTTCGCGTGGGAGCCCACGTCATCCGCACAGATCAAGAGCCCGGGCGCGCACCCGGACTACAGCGTGGAGGTCGACCCTCACCTGGTCCTGGGCTTGGCCGACCACCCCTGGGGCAGCAGCACCAACGGATGGGGAGCCGGCGCACGCATCAGCATCCCGATCGTCGAGCAAGGCCCCATCAGGACCATCAACAACTCGATGGCCATCGGGTTCGGCGCCGACTGGGTGCATTTCAGCGACACGTGCTGGGGCTACTGGTACCACGGCGCCCCGGTCAACTACCCGTACGCGACGCAAGACTGCACGGCCAACACCCTCTGGTTCCCGGTCGTGCTGCAGTGGAACTTCTGGCTGACCAAGGTCGTCAGCGTCTTCGGCGAGCCGGGTCTGTCGATCGTGCACCGCTCCTGGGACTGGTGGTGGGCAAGCCCCGCATGCCAGTACGGTTGGTGCAAGACCACGCAGAGCACCACCGACCTGGAACCCTTCGTTTTCTTTGCCGGCGCGCGCTTCCTGTTCAGCCAATCGGCGGGGCTTACGATCCGCCTCGGATGGCCCTATGCCTCGGTAGGAGCCTCGCTGCTCTTCTGACGCCTGCTACACTCCCAGCGGTCCATGTCCGCTCTCTACGTCCTTGTCGCGATACTCGGCCTGGCCTTCCTGATGGTCGTCCACGAGGCCGGGCACTTCTTCGTCGCACGCTGGTTCGGCATGCGTGTGACACGCTTCTCCATCGGCTTCGGTCCAGCCCTCTGGAAGAAGCAACCCAAGGACAGCCCGACCACCTACCAGATCGCGATCATCCCGTTCCTCGCCTACGTGCAGATCGCGGGCATGAACCCCTTCGAGGACATCGACCCCGACGACAAGGGCAGCTACGCCAACGCACGCCTGCACGCCCGCATCCTGACCATCTTCGCCGGTCCCCTCGCCAACTACCTGGTTGCGTCCGTCATTCTGTTCGCCGCGTTCATGATCGGGGGCCAGAAGGTGCTCACCACCAGCGTTCAGGTGATGCCCGACACGCCGGCCGCCGCCAAGCTTCAGGATGGCGACACCGTGCTCGAAGTCGACGGGCATCCCATCACGGAGTGGGAGCAGCTCCCCGCGCTGATCTCGCCGAAAGCCGGGCAGCCCGTGAAGTTCGTCATCGACCGCCGGGGCGAACACCTCACGCTCGAGATCACGCCTGCTCCCACGGGCGAGGGCGGACGCGGCCAGATCGGCATCAAGCCCGTGTTCAAGTCCGTTCCCATGTCGGCCGGTGACGCCGCCATCACGTCCGTCAAGGAGCCGCCGCTGATCGTCGCCAACCTGGTCGTGGGCATCGGCCACATGATCGCGCGCAAGGTCAAGCCCGAGCTGTCGGGCCCGGTGGGCATCGTCAACGAGATTGCGGAAGCCGCGCGGCGTTCCTTCGCGGACTACCTGCAGCTGGTCGCCGGCTTATCGGCCTACCTGGCCGGATTCAACCTCTTGCCCATCCCGGCCCTCGACGGCGGACGCTTGCTGTTCCTCAGCTACGAAGCGGCGACCAGGCGTCGAGCCAACGCGCGCGTGGAGGCCGGCATTCACTTCGTGGGCCTCGCGATGCTGCTCATGCTCGTGGCTGCGGTGACGTATGCCGACTTCTGGAAGATGATGCGCTGAGGCGCGGCAGCCGATGGCCCCCAGCATCGCACTCGGCGGTCGGGCGCTTCACAGCGGCGCGGCGGCGTCGGTGCTCTTCGCTCCCCATGACGGACCCTTGGTCCTCGAGCGTGATGGCAAGCGCTGTGCGCTCTCGCGGCTCGCCGTCGTTCGTACGGACAGCGGCGTGCAGGTCCGCGCGCAAGACGGCGGCTTCGAGATCGATCTCGTCGAGCACGTGCTGGCCGCCGTTGGTGGGCTTGGCCTGGCCGCGGGGCTGCGGATTGTCGTGGACGGCCCCGAGCCGCCGCTGCTCGACGGCGGCGCGCTGGCGTTCACGCGAGCCATCCGGCGCCTGGAGTTGCCGACCGGCGAGGTTCGTCGTCGCATCACGAGAGCGGTCCGGTTGGACCTGGGAGAGTCGCGCTACGAGCTGCGGCCTGCGGACGGCGTGCACATCGAGGTCGCGGTCGAGTTCGACCACCCGATGGTGGCGGTGGCAACGGCGCGATGGGACGGGAGCGCTGCGGACTTCGAGGACAGGATTGCGCCCGCCAGGACCTTCGGTTTCTTCGAGGATTGGGACACGCTGAAGGCGAGCGGGCGCGCCGCGGGAGCCAACGCGCGCGACGTGGTCGTGCTGTGCAGCGACGGCACGTCGCTCAGTGATCCGCCTCCTGCTGCGGACGAGTGTGCTCGCCACAAGCTGCTGGACTTGATAGGCGATCTCACGTTGTCCGGGGGCGTTCCTCGGGGGTTCATTCGGGCGGTTCGACCTGGGCATCGAACCAACCTGCAGGTTCTCGGACGCTGCGCGGCCATGGGCGTCTTCGGCCCCCCGTGAAGTCCGGAGCCGCGTCTGCTACACAAGCAGCGCCGTCGAGCAAGCCTTCGCTCGAACGGCTCCCAAGGGTCCTGTGGTCGTGGCGCGTGGAGGATGTGCGTGGTCGGTGTGGCTCCTGGCAGCAGCCGTGGTCGGGATCCATGCGAAGGCCTGGGCGCAGACGATCGATTGGAAGCCGAGCTACGATCCGGACCATCCCTATCAGCTTCCGGACGCCCCGGCGCCACCGTCACTTCCGGACCTGACGCATCGCGCGCTGGCCTTGTCGCTCGAGGCGACGGTGGCCTCGGTGCAGCCTCCGGCCGATGCCACGGGCCACCAGCCCGATCGGGTGGGCGTGTGGATAGGACGCCTGGAAGCGGAGATGGCGCTGTCGAACCGGCGCTGGTATCTGGGGCTTGCGCAGGAGGTCGCCAGGGGACAGTCCGCGCAGGCACACGACGCCACGGTCGTTGGCAACCCGGAGATCTGGGGCAGAGCGCTGTGGGCCAACCGTGCCGGGCTGGCGTACGGAGGCGGCATGGGAATCGTGCCACCGCTGGTTCCCCAGGAGCAGCAGCAAGAGCCGTCGCCCTCTCCTCGCGCCTCGGTCCGGGTCGTGCGTCCGTGGGACTACCCACACTTCGCCGGGCGCGTCGTGACGTTCCGGCCCTTCCTGGACGTGCGGGTCATCGACGGGCGATTTCTGCTGCAGGTGCGCCAGGGTCTCGATGTGGTCAAGAAGACATCGAAGGACGACTCGATCCCGGACACGACGTTGACGAGCAACACGACGTTCTACATGGGGTATCGGCCGGTGGATCCGGTGGGCATCGGGCTGGAGCTCTCGGAGGTGTACTTCATCAAGGCACCGGGCGTATCGGACGAGGAGCGGGCGGTGTTCGCGTTCTCGCCATGTCTGCGCTGGATGTCGCCGGTGCTGCAGCCAGCGCTCAGCGGGATCTTCCCGTTCGATCGTCCGTTGTTCGGAGCGGCGCGAGACTACTGGGCGGTGCGGCTGACGCTGGGCATGGTGCTCGATCCTGATCCACCGAGCAGCATCTGGTAGGCCGCGGATTGTGCCGCGGGAGACGGCGTACCTGCGCGTCTCGCGGCAACGCGCGCCTGGATGGCTTGCGCCGTTGCGGCTCGCGCCGTAGCCTCAAGGCTGAACGCTGGCACCCTTCGCGGCTTCCATGTCCGTCTCCTACGAGCAAGACGATCGCCGAGACGATTCCGGCCTGCCTCCCGGCACAACGGTGGCCAACCGATTTCGCGTGGACCGCAAGCTCGGGGAAGGCGGGATGGGCGCGGTCTACGCCGCGGTCAACATCACGACCAACCGGCCGGTTGCGCTCAAGGTGATGCACCCCGAATACGCCGCGAAGAAGGACATCGTGCGGCGGTTCATGCGGGAGGCGAAGGCGGCCACTGCCATCAACCACCCGAACGTCATCGAGGTGCTCGACGTGGTCGACAGCGATGGCGGCGATCCGGTGATGGTGATGGAGATGCTCCAGGGCGAGCCTCTGGACGCGGTGCTCGAGCGCCGGGGAGCTCTACCGCTCGGCGAGATCGCTCGCGTCATGCTGCCGGTGGTGGCCGCGGTCGGTGCGGCGCACGCGCGCGGGATCGTGCACCGCGACCTCAAGCCCGAGAACATCTATCTGTCGGTCGCCGCGAACGGCTCGGTCGTGCCCAAGGTGCTCGACTTCGGCATCGCCAAGATCCTCGACCCGTCCCAGATCAACGAGCTGTCCACCAAGACCGGCGCCACGCGCACCGGCTCGATGCTCGGCACCCCACACTACATGTCGATCGAGCAGGCCTGCGGCGAGCGCGACATCGACCACCGCACGGACATCTGGAGCATCGGCGTGATGCTCTACGTGATGCTGTCCGGGCGCCGTCCCTACGATGGCGAGAACTTCGGGCAGATCCTCAAGGCGCTGATGACGCAGACGCCTACCCCGATCGCCAGCTTGGTCCCCGGACTGCCGGCCGACGTGGCGGACTTGATCGATCGCTGCATGCGACGCGCGCGCGGCGAACGTCCCCTGGACCTGCGCGAAGTGCATCTGGTGCTGAGCCGCTACTGCAACGACAACAGCGTCGCGGCCCCTCCGTCGGCGGCCACCACCTTCTTGCAGACCGACCTGGCGTCGGGCGCGACCTTGTCGGCTGCGAGCATGTACACCTCGCAGCTGCCGTCCTCGCAGATCACGGCGCCCGGGCGGCGAAGCCGCAACGGGCTGATCGTGGGCGCGGTGGCCCTCGCCGCGCTGTGTGTCGGCGCCGGGCTCACGATCTGGAAGCTCAGCGCCGGCACCCCGGTCGCGGCCGCTCCCGCCCCGCACGCGCTTGCCGACCCCGCGCTCACCGTTTCGGCCGCCGCCGTCGCTGCTGCGGCGGTGCCGCCGGCCAGCGAGGCGCCCATTGTGGTCACGCCGTCGGAAAACCCGGAGCCGGCTGACGCCGTCCCCTCGACGGGTCCGAACGGCACCGGCCACGCGGGCAAGTCGAAGCCGTCCGGTTCCGCAGCGATCCCTCCGACGGGCTCGGCGGCGAAAGCGCAGCCACCGGCAGCCACCGACGCCAAGTCGCCCAAAGGCGGCATCATCGAGACGCTCCCGTACTGAAAGCGTCGCCACGCGGCGTCCAATGGCGCCTCTTGTGCAACCCATCCACCCAAGGCATCCTTGGCTTGATGCGCAAGCGGGTGCTGACGTCGGTCCTTCTGGCAGCGAGCGTGCTCTCCTGCGCGGTGGCGGCCGACGCTGGCCCGAAGAAGCCCAAGAGCGACAAGCAGGAGGAAGACCAGACCACGGTGCAGGCGCGTGAGGCGTTCGTGGCGGGAACGGCCGCGGTCAAGGCCGGCCAATGGTCCGAGGCGCTCGCGCAGTTCGAGCAGGCCTCCGCGCTCAAGGCCGCTCCGATCGTCACCTTCAACATCGGCTACTGCCAGCGCGCCTTGGGTCACTACGTGCTTGCCCGCCGCTCGTTCGAGCGCGTCTTGCAGGACACCACGGGGTTGCCCGACGCCCAGGTCGAGGAGACGCGGACCTATCTGGCCGAAATCGACAAGCTGCTCGCCCGGGTCCGGATCACACTCGACCCGCCCAGCGCGCGCATCGCGATCGACGGCAGGCCGCTGGTGCCGTTCGGCAACTCGGAGCCCGGGCTGCTGGTGGCAGGTGTCGCGCCCGCAGGGGAAGGCAAGCCGCCGCCGGCCTCGGTCTTCCAGGTCGTCATCGATCCGGGCGTGCACCTCATCCAGGCCTCGCGCCCCGGCCACGCCGACGCTCTCGTCAACAAGACCTTCTCGCCAGGAGCGCGCGAGGACCTGCCGCTCAAGCTCGACGCGCTGCCGGCAACCATCCACGTCGAATCTGATCAGCCCCGCGCGGTGGTGATCGTCGACGATCGCGACGTAGGCCTAGCCCCCATCGATCTGACGCGTCCGGCGGGCCGATACCGCATCCAGGTGGTCAAGAAGGGCTTCGTGTCCTACGACTCGACGTTGGAGCTGGCACCTGGGCAGAAGGCGAACCTGATGGCGCGCATGGCGCGCGAGCAGGAGCCGCTCACCAAGAAGTGGTGGTTCTGGAGCGGCACGGCCGCTGTCCTGGCCGGCGGAATCACGGCAGCCTACCTGCTCACGCGCCCCGAGCCCACGCCTCCGCCGTATGATCCCGGCACGCTCAACTGGCTCGCTCAACCTCGCTAGCGCTTCCTACTTGCTCGCGCGCGCCACGATCGCCGCCAGCATCCGCCCGCTCCTCGCTCCGTCGCGGCGATAGGAAAAGAAGCGCTCGCGGTCGCACACCGAGCAGCCTCGCACATGATCGATGGCCTGCTGCGCTACGCCCGCGCGCGCGAGCTGCGCGTGGATGATCCGCCGCAGGTCGACGTGCGGACGGCCCCGAGGTCCTGGACGCACGACCTCGTGGTCGGGGGACGCACCGGCGAGCGTGGTCGCGACATCGTCGCCGACCTCGAAGCAGCAAGCCTCGATGTGCGGACCGACTGCCGCGAGCAGGTCCACGCGCCCGCCTGCCAGCTCGCGCAGGGCACGGACACCGGCAGCCACGATGTCTTGCGCCGTGCTCTTCCAGCCGCTGTGGATGGCGGCCACGGCACCGCTGGCCCGGTCCGCGATCAGCACGGGCGCGCAATCGGCCGTGCGGACGGCGCACGCGACGAGCGGATCGGCCGAGACGACGCCGTCGCCCTGGGTGGTGCGATAGGTCGCAGCATGGTCGGCGCGCGAGCCGGGCAGCACCAGGGCGCTGTGGATCTGGTCGAGGTACAGGATGTGGTCGGCAGCTACTCCCAAATCGTCGGCGGCGATGCGCAGGTTGTCGTGCACGTGCGCCGGGGTGTCCCCCACGCTCACGGAGAAGTTGAGGCTGTCGAAGGGAGCCGGGCTTACGCCGCCGTTCCGAAGGAAGAAGGCGTGGCGAAATCCGGCTGACAAGAGCAGGGGAGAACGCACGAGTCGGGGAGTGTGCACTCGCCGAACATAGCGTCTCGGCCGCGCGGGGGAAGGCTGTGGTGTGGGCAGCGCCGCACGAACGCGTGGCCGACCGGTCGAGCCCGGCCGTCTCTTCTCGATCGAACCTCGGAACGGCCGTGCGCACCCCCTGCCCTTTCGGGTCAGGATCCCGTATCCTGGCTCTCGTGTTCGCGAGGGTCTCTCATGCCACCCCCTGATCCGTTCATTGGTCGCGAGGTTCTGGATGGGCAGTTCCGCATCCTCCAGAAGATCGGCTCGGGCGGGATGGGCTCCGTGTACAAGGCGTCCCAGACGGCCATGAACCGGATGGTGGCGGTCAAGATCCTCCATCCCAAGCTGGCGAACCGCAAGGACCTGGTGTCGCGCTTCCGTCGCGAAGCCAGCGCGATGAGCCACCTGGTGCATCCGAACACGGTGAAGGTCTACCTGTACGGCGAGCTGGAGGACGGCTCGCTGTTCATCGTGATGGAGTTTCTCGAGGGCAGGAACCTCCACCAGACGGTCAAGAAGGGTGGTCCGCTTCCCTTCGAGCGGGCGTTGCCGATCCTGATCCAGGTGTGCGGAGCCCTTGAGGAAGCCCACCAGAAGGGCATCGTCCACCGCGACCTGAAGCCGGAGAACATCTTCCTGTGCAGCTACCTGGGCAACGAAGACTACCCGAAGGTGCTGGACTTCGGCCTCGCCAAGGTCACCGAGCGCGAGATGCGCCCCGGCTCGATCATCCTCACGCAGGAAGGCATGGTCTTCGGCACTCCCGAGTTCATGTCGCCCGAGCAGGCGCAGGGCAAGGTGCTCGACGCTCGCAGCGACATCTACTCGCTGGCGGCGATTCTGTACGAAGCGCTGACGGGCAAGCTGCCCTTCGATGCCAAGACGCCCATGGAGTACATCCAGCACCACGTGGCATCGCGCCCCATCGATCTGAACGAGCGGATCCCGGGCAAGACCTTCCCGCCCGAGCTCGCGCAGGCCATCGCCAAGGCGCTCGCCAAGAAGCCCGAGGATCGGTTCCAGTCCGCGGCCGAGTTCGGCGAGGCGCTCCACAGGATCGTTCCCGACGCGAATCTCAACGACGCGCTGCCGGCACGGTCGCCATCCGGCATGCAGCCCCGGGGCGCGTCAAGCACGGATCTGAACACGCCGGCGCCCGGCTCGACCATCCCGCAGGTGGTGCAGAAGGGCCCATCGATAGGCCTCATCATCGGCGTGGCCGCGGGCAGCCTGGTCCTGGGTGTCATCATCGCCGTGCTGCTGATGAAGAGTTTCATGACGCAGGCACCAACGCCTCCGGCGCCAGCGCCGAGCGCCCCTGCGACCGTGCAGCTGCGCTAGGGCGACGCGACGACGGTGCTGCGTTTCCCGGCAGCCACGAGCCGTCGGTCGTTCGTCCAGAACTCCTCGCAGCCCTGCGCGTTCAATCCCGGCTCGAGCGCTCGTCCTCGGTCGCTCTGTCGATCGCCTCGCCGCCGCGCGTCATTTTCGACCGCAGCGTGAGATCGCGAAGAAGCGCTGCCAGGGTTCTTCCCGCTTTCTGCGCCTCGCGGACGCAGCCTCGAGCGGTGCGGTCGAATGACACCCGCCTGCTTGCAGCGCGGGCACGTTGGACGACGAATCGAACGTGAGCGTCACTGGCGCGTTGCTCGCCACGGACGGCACCAGACCCGGCAGGTCGGTGACGCGGACCACGTTGGGCGTTCCGTCGCCTTGTTCTCGAGCGTCCACGAGCCGTACGTGCTGAACTGAACGCCATGCTCCAGGCACCAGACCTCGACAAGGCGCCCGATGACCGACTTGATGGACGCGTGGCTTCGCGATGGGCTCATGATCTCGAGCAAGCCTTCCAGGTAGGTGATCCTCGGCGCGGAGCGATCCCCACGGATGCGGAGGAGCCGCTGGTAGTCCTCCCATGTCGCCCCGCGCAGATGCGCGAAGTGATCCTCATGGGACCGTTCATCGTGGTCTGCGAGCCTCGCGAGCGCGGTCATCGTGCCTACATCATGCCCCGCGCGCAGAGCCGGTTCACGCCCGATAGCCTGGCAAGCCGCCCCTCACCCGCGCACGAACACCACGTCGCCAGCGAGGGCTCCCCGGTCCCGGCCATCCGAACGCCGCCCTGCCGCCGGGAAATCCGCCGCGCGGTCCCACCGTACGCCGCGTGCCCAGCTGCCCGGAACACGCGGGCTTCCCCCGGCGTTGCCGGATCAGCTATGCGAGATCAAGGAGCCCGCTGAGCTGATGTCTTCGGCCACACCAAGATCCTCGTCCGCGCCTCGTCCGGCCGCCTCAGCTCCCGCATCTGCCCGCAGGTCCGGCTCGTTGCTGTGGCGTTGGTTCAAGCGGCTGGCGTTCGCCGGCCTGGTGCTGTGCGCCGTCGGCGCCTTGTCGGTCTTCCTGGTGATCCGCCACTTCGAGGCGGATCTACCGAGCATCGACGAGCTGCAGAACGACTACCACCCGCCTCAGGTCACGAGGGTGCTGGCACGTGACGGTTCGCTGCTCGCCGAGCTGTTCACGGAGCGCAGGACGCTCGTTCACATCGAGCAGCTGCCCGCGCACGTGAAGCTGGCCGTGCTGGCCGCGGAAGACGCGCACTTCTACGAGCACGAGGGCCTGAACTACGTGGGCATGCTGCGCGCGCTGGTGGACAATATCCGATCGGGCAGGACGCGCCAGGGCGGCAGCACGATCACCCAGCAGGTGGTCAAGAACATCCTGCTCGATCCGGAGCGCACCTACCGGCGCAAGATCCGCGAGGTGCTGCTAGCGCGCAAGCTCGAGCAGAACCTGTCCAAGGATCGGATCCTGGAGCTGTACCTCAACCACATCTACTGGGGTCACGGACGCTACGGGATCGAGGAAGCGGCCCGCTTCTACTTCGGCTGCTCGGCCGCCGACCTATCCATCTCCCAGGCTGCCCTGTTGGCCGGACTGGTTTCCAGCCCGGAGAACTCGTCGCCGCGCCGCAACCCCGAGCGCGCAGCCGCACGGCGGCGGTTCGTGCTCGACCAGATGCTCGAGAAGGGCTTCATCACCCGCGAGCAGCACGACGCGGCCGTGGCCTCACCGATCGTGCTCGCGAGCGCCTCGAGCGAGCCCTCGCAGCTTGCGCCCGAGGTAGTGGAGATCGTCAAGCGAACGTTGCAGAAGCTTGCGGGACAAGGCGCGCTGCTGGGCGGCTTCACGGTGACCACGACCATCGACCCGGCCATGCAGAAGGCCGCACGCGAAGCCTTGCGGGACAATCTGTTGAGCTTCGATGCCCGCCACGGATTGCGTGGGCCGTTGGCTGCCCCCAAAGCCGGCAAAAGATCCCGCGGCGCCCTGGTCCCGTTCGAAGGAACTCCACACTTCTCGGAGCATAAGGTGCTCGTCGGCCAGGTCACAGGCGCCGACGACCCCGCAGGTGCATTGCTGGTGCGCGTCGGCACGGTCCAGGGCATCGTGCGTCTGGCGGATCACGAGCGCTACAACCCCAAGAAGCTTCCGCCGAGCCAGTTCGCTCCCCCCGGCACGTTGCTGCGCGTGAGCCTGCTTGCACCGGAACCGCAGAGCCCCTCGGCCCCCGACGCGCCACGCATCCCTTTGCGCCTCGAGCTCGGACCGGAAGGCGCGCTGGTCGCCATCGACGTGCGCACGCGCGACGTGCTCGCGCTGGTCGGCAACTACGAGGGCGTCCCCGGTGCGCTCGATCGCTCCACGCAGGCCAAGCGTCAGCCCGGCTCCACGTTCAAGCCCATCGTCTACTCGTACGCGATGCACACGCGTCGCTACACGCCGGCCACGCTGCTCGAGACCAGGCCTGGAACCGTACGCGGCTACAACCCGAGCAACTTCGAGGACGCCGAGGGCAAGGCTCCGATGCGTCTGCGCGAGGCCGTGGCCCAATCGGTCAACGTCGCAGCGGTGCATGTCGCGCAGGACGTCGGGGTCGAGGCGGTCGTGCCGTGGGCCCATGCGCTGGGCATCGAGAGCAAGCTGGGCGCGGACCTGTCCCTGGCCCTGGGCGCCTACGAGGTGTCGCCCATGGAGATGGCGAACACCTACGCCACGTTTGCCTCCGGTGGCATGGCGGACACACCGCGCATCATCACGCGCATCGTGGACGGGTCGGGCAAGGAGCTTGCGCTGCCGCCTCCGCCGCCGGCCCGGCGCGTGATGGACGAGAGCGAAGCGTACCTGGTCACGAGCGTGCTGCAGTCCGTGGTCGATCACGGCACCGGCACCAGGGCCAAGAAGCTCGGCCGTCCCGTGGCCGGCAAGACCGGGACGAGCAACGAAGCGCGGGACGCCTGGTTCGTGGGGTACACGACGGACGTCGCGTGTGCGGTATGGACCGGCTACGACGACTCGAAGCCGCTGGGCTCGAGGGAAGCCGGCTCGACGGCGGCGCTGCCCGCGTGGGTGGACTTCATGTCCGCGGCGTTGAAGGGCCGTCCTCCCACCGATTTCCCGCGGCCTGCCGACGTGGTCGTCGTGAAGATCGATCCGTCCACCGGCCTGCTGGCGCGCGAGGGCCAGGAGGACGCAATGGACGAAGTGTTCCTCGCGGGCACCGAGCCCACCGAGATCGCGCTCGACGACGCGGGGGTGGACGACGCCCAAGCGCCGGACGCGGACGCGGCGAGCGCTCCGGCCGAAGCGCCCGAGATCCCGTCGTCGGACCATGACGCGGCGACGTTGCCCGCGCTGCCGGCGCCCGACGACACGGTGCCGCTTTTCTGACCGGGCGACCGAATCCGTCGCCCACGCGGGACAGCGGACATTTCCGCGTTCGAATTCGCTTCTCGGGAGCCGCTTTTCCCACTGGATGACGGACGCAATGGGCCTATGTATATTGCGTCGGCGCCGGGTCCCAACGCCTGGCAGTTGGTTCGCGCAACGGTGACAGCATGATCTCCCTGAGTCAGTACGTCGAAGACATCTCCCGATCGGCCACCACGATTTTCGAAGGCTTGGCCGTAACGTTCTCGCACCTGTTGCGAGAGCCGGTGACGATCCAGTACCCGGACCGCACCACGCGGCCGGTCAAGGAGATGCTCCCGCCGCGCTACCGGGGCTTTCTCGAGGTGCAGATCGACATCTGCGGCGCGTGCAAGCGCTGCGAGAAGATCTGCCCCGTGGACTGCATCAAGGTGGAGATGACGCGGGACCCGGCGACCAAGCAGAACCTGCTCACGCGCTTCGACATCGACATCTCCAAGTGCATGTTCTGCGGGTTGTGCGTGGAGGCCTGCGAGGACGGGGCAACCGGTGCGATCAGGCACACGCGCGAGTTCGAGGGTGCGGTGGGCACGCTCGACGCGCTGGTGTTTCGGTTCGTCGAACCTGGCAAGTCGCGGCCGCTGTACAAGACGCCGAAGGACAAGTCGACGATCCCGGTGGGCGAGGTGGGGCCCCACGCGATCGAGGCCAGGGAGCGGGCGTTGCGGGACAACCCGCCGCTGTTTGCCAAGCTGCGGGAAGAAGCGGCAGCGGCCAAGACGGGCACCTGATCGGCGCGCGGCGGATCGCATTCCGGCGGCGATGGCGCGCGCGACGACCCGGCCGGTTCCCTGTCGGGGTCGGGCGTTGCCGCTTCACCCATGCTCCCGCCTTGCGAACCCCGCCGGATCGTTCTAGCCTCCGCGCGCCGCCATGCAGCAAGGTCCCATGTTCGTGGTCATCTTCTGGGCGCTGTTCCTTCTGACGCTCGGCTCAGCGGGGATCGTCGCGCTCTCGAAGAACATCATCCACTCCACCATCGCGCTCCTGGGCACGTTCCTCGGCATCGCCGGAATGTACATCCAGCTGTCCGCCGACTTCCTCGCCGCCGTGCAGATCCTCGTGTACGTCGGCGGCACCCTGACCCTGATCCTGTTCGCCGTCATGCTCACCTCGAAGATCGAGAACATCCAGACGTCGAACACTTGGCGGGGTCGCTCCGCGGCCTTCGTGGTCATCCTGTTCGTGCTGCTGATCCTCGGCAGGGTTGCGAACTCCACGGCTTGGCCCGCCGTCGCGCGCGACGTCACGCCGTCGACAGCCAAGCTCGGGCACGCGTTCCTGAGCGAGTTCATGCTGCCGTTCGAAATCGCTTCCGTGGTGCTGCTCGGCGCGATGATCGGCGCCGTGGTCCTGGCCCGCCGCGCCGTCAAGGGCGAGATCGACAAGGAGTAAGGCGCATGGACTTCTTCCTCCACATCGGCCTCATCCACTACCTGACCGCCGCCGCCGTGCTCTTCGGCTTCGGCTTGTTCTGCATCATCACGCGCCGCCACGCGGTCGGCATCCTGCTCGGTGTCGAGCTCATCCTCAACGCGGCCGCCTTGAACTTCGTCGCCTTCGAGCACTACGTCGCCGGCGGCATCACCGGCCAGGTCTTCACCGTCTTCATCATCTGCCTGGCCGCCAGCGAGGCCGCGATCGCGCTCGCCATCGTCTTGCAGGTCTTTCGCACCCACAAGACCATCGTGGCCGACGAGATCGCCGACATGAAGAACTGACGCCTGTCGCGCCGCGTCGCATTCCCGCCCGCCCCAGGCGCGCCCGGATCGCCCGCCGCGGAACAATCGCCGCGCTGCAGGCCGGAAGAAGACCTCTGGAACGCGAGGCGGTCCCCGGTCCCCCGCGCCCCTGATCTCGCGCGATTTGCAGCCGCCCGGCAGGCGTTCTGGCACTTGACCCTGCGCGCACGCGTCCGCTAACGTGCCCGGGCCTTCGCGCCCCTCTCCCGTTGCGGACGCTCTCGATTCGCGCGTGGACCGGGTTGAACCGCAAGGCCATCCGAACATGCCCGAGTACTCAGGCCCCCTGCAAACCGTTGTCGAGAACAGGACGCTGTGGCTGATCCCGCTGCTTCCCCTGCTCGGCGCTGTGCTCAACGCCGCTGTCGGCTGGCGTCTCCAGAAGACCAGCCAGGGCAACGAGCTGTCCAAGAAGCTTCACATCGGCAGCTTCCCGGTGTCCGCGATCGCGATCGGCGCGATGGGCATCAGCTTCGCGCTCTCGATCTGGCACGTCTTCAAAGTAATCGCGCTGCCCGAGAACCAGCGCTTCCTGTTCTGCCACATGTGGCAGATGGTTCGTGCCGGCTCGGTCGACTTCTCCTTCGCGCTGTCGCTCGACACCACCTCGAGCGTGATGCTCATGGTGGTCACCGGCGTCGGCTTCCTCATCCACGTCTACGCTCTCGGCTACATGGCCACCGAGCCGTCGTACTGGCGGTTCTTCAGCTACCTGAACCTGTTCATCTTCTCGATGTTGTTGCTCATCCTGGGCGACAACTTCATCGTGATGTTCTTCGGCTGGGAGGGCGTCGGCCTCTGCAGCTATCTGCTCATCGGCTTCTGGTACAAGGACTACAAGAAGGCGACGGCCGGCACCAAGGCGTTCCTGACCAACCGCGTGGGCGACTTCGGGTTCATCGCGGGCCTGTCGGTGCTCATGTGGGGCTTGGCGGGCAGCTGGGGCACGCATGGCGACTTCCTTCCCGACCAGACGCCTCGTCTGGTGCCGGTCACGGTCGAAGAGGCTGCCGAGGGTGAAGAGGCCCGCGGCGCCGAGCACGCCAAGTCCGAGGAGGCCACCCAGGAGCAAGGCGCTGCTGCCGAGCACGAGGGTGCGAACCCCGAGCACGCGGGTGCCGGAGCCATCGCGCACTTCGGCAAGGCCTACCTGACCTTCACAGGCTTTCCCGGCGCCAAGGTCTATGTCGACGGCAACCTCGATCGACCTCTGGTTGCGCCGTTCGTGCGCCAGGAGTTCGACGCCATCCGGCACGACTTCCGCATCGTGATGGGCGGCGCTGCCGAGGACCTGGTGATCAATCACGCCGAGCTCCAGGCGGGCAAGGAGACGATCCTCACGCCGGTGGGAGCCATCTTCTCCTTCCGCGAGCTGCAGAACCAGCTGCAGATCCACGACCAGTCCGGGGCTCGTCCCTTCCGCGACAACCTGGCCGGCAAGTCGCTCTGGGGCATCGCGATCATCACGCTCGCGTGCATCGGCTTCTTCATCGGCGCCACCGGCAAGAGCGCCCAGATCCCGTTGTACGTGTGGTTGCCCGACGCCATGGCCGGTCCCACGCCCGTCTCCGCGCTCATCCATGCGGCCACGATGGTGACCTCCGGCGTGTACATGGTGGCCCGCCTCAACTTCCTGTTCTCCATGTCGCACACCGCAAGCGCCGTAGTGGCGACCGTCGGCGCGCTCACCGCGCTGTTCGCCGCCTCCATCGGCTTCTTCCAGTACGACATCAAGAAGGTGCTCGCCTACAGCACCGTCAGCCAGCTGGGCTTCATGTTCATCGGCGTGGGTGTCGGCGCCTACTGGGCCGGCATCTTCCACGTGATGACCCACGCCTTCTTCAAGGCCTGCTTGTTCCTCGGTTCCGGCTCGGTCATCCACGGCATGCACGCCGTCGAGCACGACGCCGACCGCGCGCAGGACATGCGCATCATGGGCGGGCTCAAGAAGGTGATGCCGTTGACGCGCGGGACGTACTTCGTCGCTTGCCTGGCGATCACGGCCGCGCCCATCCCGATGTTCGCCGGCTTCTGGTCCAAGGACGAGATCCTGTGGAAGGCGTTCACCACGAACAACATCGGCTCGGTGCCTGGCCCGCTGATATGGGCGATGGGCCTAGTGGCTGCGCTCGGCACCTCGTTCTACATGTGGCGCAGCTACTACCTGACCTTCGAGGGCAAGCCCGCCACCAAGGAGATCCCGGACAAGGTCCACGAGTCTCCGCCCGTGATGACCTACGTGCTCGTGACGCTCGCCGCGTTGTCGACCATCGGCGGCGTGCTGTTCGGCTTCTCCACGCACCTGCTCGGCATGCACGGCCACGGCCTGTTTTCCGAGCCCATCCTCGAGAAGTGGATGGAGCCCGCCCTTCGCTTCGCCCAGGTCAGCTTCAGCTCCCCGATCGCGTCGATCCCCGAGCTGGCGCTCGAGCACACCCTGATGTGGGGCTCCGTGCTCGGTGCCATCGCCATGTGGGCCATGGCCCGCAAGCGCTACGGCGCGCAGCGCGCCGACAACTGGGAAGCCGAAGAGAAGAAGCTGCCCGGCTTCAGCCTGCTCAACCACAAGTACTACGTCGACGAGATCTACCAGGCCAGCGTCATCCGCGGCGTCCTCGAGCTGCGCCTGATCCTGCGCGACATGGACAAGTGGGTCATCGACGGCATCGTCAACGGCGCGGGCGCCGTGGTGCGCGCCGTGGCGTTCGCCGATGGAGCCTTCGACAAGTACGTGGTCGACGGCGCCGTGAACCTGGTCGCGGGCGTGACCCTGCGCGCAGGCAGCAAGATTCGCCGTCTGCAGACCGGGCAGATCCAGAACTACGCGTACGGTCTGCTGGGCGGGGTCGCGACGCTCGCGGTCCTGATGTTCTTGATTGAGTACTACGTCGAGCGCTGAGCCGCGCGGCGTGGACGGCTCTTCGTTCCGGTGATTGGGAGCAACCTGGTGATGAGTAAATCCGGTTGGAAGTTGGTCTGGGCCGCGGCGGTCGTGCTGCTGGCTACCCTGACGGCGGTGTCGGTCGGTGCGCAGGAGCCGACGCGCGCCGAGCCGGGAACGGGCGTACCGGCAGGTCATCCACCCCTGCCGCCCGGCGAGCCTGGGGCGATGCCTGGCATGCCGCCCGGCCATCCGATGGTTCCCAGCGCGCCACGTGACGTGCGCGGCATCGAACAAGGCGCGACCGATACGGCCCCGGCACATCCGTCGATGCCTCCGGGCGGCATGATGCCTCCGGGCGGCATGATGCCTCCGGGCGGCATGATGCCTCCGGGCGGCATGATGGCCCCGGGCATGATGCCTCCGGGCGGGATGCCGCCGATGCAGCATCCGGCCGGTGCGCTGTCAGGCCAGCTCGAGCTGCAGCTCCCGGGCGGTGACCATGGTCCCCTGGACCTCGTCCTCAAGGGCGACGTGTACGAAGGGATGTTCGAAGTCCACAACAGCGGACTGGGACCGCTGAGCATCTCGAGCGTGGCGCCGTTCACTTCGGACGCCGACCCGCGTCTTCCTCCGGGTGTCACCGCCGCGTTTGCCGATGGCTCGCACACGGCGGTCCTCGCGCCGAACGGCTCCAAGCAGGTGCTGGTGAAGTGGGCGCCGGGCAAGAGCAACCTTGCCAAGGAGCTCTACGGCCAGGTGCGCGTGGAGTCCGACACTCGTGACCACGCGCCCGCGGCGATGGGAATCCACGCCGAGATGCCGCTGGGCGGCATGCCCTGGCTGTTCAACCACATCCTGAGCTGGATGACGTTCCTGCCGCTGATCGGCATGTTGGGCATCTTCGTGCTCTACCTGCTGGGCTACAAGAAGGACGAGAACATCAAGTGGGGCGTGCTGGCGCTGATGGGCGTCAACCTGGCGCTGGCGATCTGGCTGTTCCTCAACTACAGCCGCGGCTTCGGGCGGTTCGCCGGCAACGACGGCTTCCAGTTCATCGAGCGCGGCGTGTGGATCCGCTCGCTCAACGTCGAGTACTTCATGGGCGTGGACGGCACCTCGATCTCGATGGTGCTGCTGACCGCGCTGGTCTCGTTCGTGGCGGCGATCGTCAGCTTCAGCGTCAAGTCCCAGCTCAAGGGCTACTGGGCGATGTTCTGCCTGCTGGTCACGGGCATGATGGGCGTGTTCGTAGCCCTCGACCTGTTCATGTTCTACGTGTTCTGGGAGGTGATGCTGCTGCCGATGTACTTCCTGATCGGCATCTGGGGCGGACCTCGCAAGGAATACGCAGCCATCAAGTTCTTCCTGTACACGCTGGCCGGCTCGGTCTTCATGCTGCTGGCCTTCATCGCGCTGTACTACAACGCCGACCCCGCGTTCCTGTCCAGCGGCCAGGCCGTGCAGCACACCTTCGCGATCCCGGAGCTGATGCGGGTCGACTACCTGGGCAAGGACCTGACGATCCTCGGGCTGAGCTTCGTGAAGGTCATCTGGGTGGTGCTGTTCATCGGCTTCGCCATCAAGGTGCCGATGTTCCCGTTCCACACGTGGTTGCCCGACGCGCACGTCGAGGCGCCCACGGCCATCAGCGTGATCCTGGCGGGCGTGCTGCTGAAGATGGGAACGTACGGCATGCTGCGGATCAACTTCCCGCTGCTGCCCGAGGCCACGCAGTGGGCGGCGCCGGCCATCGCGGTCTTCGGCGTCATCAACATGGTCTACGGCGCGTTCTGCGCCATGGCCCAGGAGGACCTCAAACGGTTGGTGGCCTACTCGTCCATCAGCCACATGGGCTTCTGCCTGCTGGGCATGGCCGCGCTGACACCGGCGGGCATCGAGGCGTCGATCGTCCAGATGTTCAACCACGGCACGATCACGAGCATGCTCTTTACCTTGGTGGGCGTGGTCTACGACCGCGGGCACACGCGCGAGATCAGCAGGTACGGCGGCATGGCCACCGAGATGCCGTTCTACACGGCGTTCTTCGGCTTCGCGTTCATGGCCTCGCTGGGCCTGCCCGGGCTCTCCGGGTTCATCGGTGAGGCGCTGACGTTCGTCGGAGCCTTCCCCATCTACCCGGCCCTCACGATCATCGGCGCCACGAGCGTGATCTTTACGGCCGGCTACCACCTGTGGGCCCTGCAGCGCGTGTTCCTCGGCAAGTTCAAGCAGGAGTGGCGTCACAGCCACGCGCTCGAGCTGTGGGGCGGTAAGTTCCCCGAAATGAACTTCCGCGAAGCCATGAGCCTCGCCCCGATGGCCGTCATCGTCGTCATCATCGGGTTCTGGCCCAAGCCGCTGCTCAACATGCTCGACAGCGGTGTGATGGACCTGACCAATCTCGTCAACCCGGCGGGAGCGTCTCAAGTCGCCTCGGCCACCGAGATCGTCACGCACGCTCTCGCCCGGCTTCCCTGAGACGGCACGGCAAGGAGCCCTTCGATGCTCGAGACCCTCGACAACGTCCAGAGCCTGACCTGGTTCCTCCCCGAGGTCGCGCTCATCGCCGGCCTGCTGCTGGTCATCCTGTGGGACCTCATCGCACGTGGACGAAGCAGGATCACGGGCATCGTGGTGCTCACGCTGGCAGCCCTGGCGACCTCCGGCGGCCTGAACGCCATGTACCTGACGGCCTCCACGGTCAAGCCCCTGCTGCTGTTCCACGGCATGCTCTCGTTCGACCCGTTCGCGCACCTGTTCCGCGTGTTGTTCGCTGGCGTCGCAGCGGTCGTCGTCGTGTTCGCCGCACCATCGCCCGAAACGGGCGCGGGCACGAAGAGCCGCGGGGGTGCTGGCGAGTTCTTCACCCTGCTGCTGGTCGTGACGCTCGGCCTGAACTTGATGGTCATGAGCCGCAACCTGCTCATGATCTACCTGTCGCTCGAGATGGTGAGCGTCATGTCGTTCGTTCTGGCCGGCTTCAAGATCGACGACCGCAAGTCGGCCGAAGCTGCCTTGAAGTACGTCATCTTTGGCGGAACGGCCTCGGGCATCATGCTCTACGGCATGAGCTGGCTGTTCGGCCTGGCCCGCTCGCTGGACCTGGGCGACATCGCCACTCGCGTGGCGCTGGACACCTCGCACGAAGGCCGCGTGCCCCTGGCCATCCTGGTCGCGGTCATCTGCATCATGGCCGGCTTCGGCTACAAGATCAGCGCCGCGCCGTTCCACATGTGGTCGCCCGACGTCTACGAGGGGGCGCCCACCTCGATCACGGCCTTCCTGTCCGTCGGGCCCAAGGCGGCGGGCTTCGCCGTGCTCGTGCGCTTCTTCCAGGAAGCCCTGCACGCCACGGCCCGCGTCGACGGCCAGCTCACGCCCTGGGCGGTGATTGCCGGCACGCTCGCCATGGCAACGATGATCGTGGGCAACTTCACGGCGCTGCACCAGTCGAACGTCAAGCGCATGCTCGCCTACTCCAGCATTGCCCACGCGGGCTACATGCTGCTGGGATTCTGCGTGTTCGACCAGTCCGGTGTCGATGCGATCATCTTCTACTTGATCGCGTACGCGTTCATGAACCTCGGCGCCTTCCTGGTGGTCGCGGCGGTGGCCGAGCGTTCCGGCGGCAACGAGAACATCGACGCCTTCCGCGGGCTGGGATCCCGAGCGCCCGTGCTGGCGGCCTCCATGGCCGTGTTCCTGTTCTCGCTCACGGGTCTTCCCCCGTTCGCCGGGTTCATCGGCAAGTTCTACATCTTCGCTGCCCTGGTCAACCAGGGCGGAAGCTGGAACTGGACCCTGGCCACGATCGGCGTGATCAACAGCGTGGTGTCCCTGTTCTACTACGCTCGCATCGTGCGGGCGATGTACCTGACCAAGTCCACGGAAACCGCGCCGTTCACGGCCCGCGTTGCGTGGAGCGCGGTCACCACGGTGCTCGCCGTCCCCACGATCCTCATCGGCGTGTACTGGGCACCCATCTACGACCTGGTCAGCACCAGCCTGTCGCACTGATTGGCGCCGTTCCTCCGCGCTCATGCGGAGAAAGAATCCAACGCAGAGGCGTGACTACGCGCTGCCGGGCTTGAGCGACGTGAACGCAAAGGGCGACACGCCGACCAGGCTCTCGTAGGCGCGCGTCCACATCTCCGACAATTCGGTCTGGAAGACGATCTCCTCGTCGAGCGCGGCGGGCATCCACGCGCCGAGCCGAATCTCCTCATCGAGCTGGCCGGGCGCCCAGCCGGCATAGCCGAGAATCAGACGAAACGCCTCGGGACCGTCGCCTCGCGCGATGGCCTCCACCAGCGATCGATCGCCCGTGGCCGCCCACCGCCCGGACAGCACGATCTCGCCCTGGTGCTCGAAGCGCGGCGCTCGGCGGTACAGCACCCACGCCGATCGCGGCGACACGGGTCCTCCCACGCGCGCGCTCAGCGAGTACGAGCCGTCCGTCGGCAAGGTCACCGACTCGGCCACCAGCCCCGCGTCGCGCAGCAGCTGCCCGACGGTCACCAGCTCGGCGCCGTTGACGACCCATCCAAGCGAGCCGCCGTCGCCGTGCGTAGCGAGCAGCACGACCGAGCGGTTGAAGTTGGGATCGCCGAGAGGCGGCGCTGCGAGCAGAAGCCCAGGGGCGAGGGGTTCGGAAGCCATGGGCGTCAGCCTAGCAGACTGCGGGGCCACCGACGGTCAGAGCGCAGAGGGCTGCAGGGATCAAGCGACGGAAGCGGCGGGAGGCGGAAAGCCAGCGGGACACGGCGGCGCGGCGCGATGGTGCAGCACAAGACCGCGATGCGACCCGCGCGACCAGGCTACTTTGTCGCGTTGGTGGCGTCGAACCAGAACAGGTGACCGCTTCCGGCTCGTCGCACCTCCAGGTGCACGAAGGGCTGTCCGTCGATCTGTCCGCAAGCCGTGTCGGGCAGCGTGCGGCAGACCTCAAGCTGCTTGTCGATCGGAACGCCGTCGATTTCGACGTCGATCGCCTCGGCACGAGCGTGGCCGGCGCGGCCTGCGTCGCGGTTGCACGCCTCGTGCAAGTGCAACTCGTGATCGGGGAACGCGGTGGCGAGCGCCTGGAGCCGTGCCAGCAGGGCGACACGCCCGGGAGCGGCGGTCTCTTGCGTGCTTGCGTGGCGACGGGTGCGAGTGGTGGTGGTCTTGGGGGCCACGCCCAGCCAACGATCGATGGCGAGGAGCGCCTCGTGGGTCGGCCTGCCATCGCATTGCGTCAGGGCCAGGTGCTCGATCTCCCCTTTCTTGGGGGCGATCGTGACGTTGGGATGAACGCAAGGTTCGGGCGCCGGGGCGGGCAGCTGCGCGGTGCGCGTGGGGCGGCGCGTCTTGCTCTCCGCGGTGGGCCGTGCTTGGATGGCTCGGCGCTTGGCGGATGTGCCGGCGTGGTGGCCGGCCTTCGCATGACTTGTCCCACTGGTAGCGTGCTTGTTGTCCTTGGGCGCGTGGGTTTGGTCGTGGTGGGGGCCTGCCGCTGCGGCCGGAACCGCCACGGTCAGGATGCAGGAGAACGCCAAAGCGCTGATGTACTGGATCGAGTTTCGGAGGATACGCATGGGAACCCCGTCGGCTGAATGACCTCGCTGACCCCATTGCCACGGTTCGCCATGCACGGCCCACAATCTGACAAAGATCGCGTCGCGGCCCCGTCCCCCCACGCGGGGCGTCGCGCCGATCGAATGAAGAAGAAACCCTAGATTCAAGTTGTTTCGTGCTCGACGAAGAGCACCCGGCAGTCACCGCGCGTCGGCGAGGACGCAGGTCCGGCGCGCGCCCACCCAAGGAAGTACGACATGGATAGAGATCGGCCCAGGAAGTCGTGGCGGGACGTGGACCGCGGCAGGGACAAGTCGGTCCATCGCAGGGAGGCCGATGAGCATGCCCGGCGGCAGGAAGAGTCCGCGAGGGCCAGCGCGACCGCACGCGAGCACCGCAACGCGCTCGAAGCGTTGTTTGCGCCCAAGGTCGAGGAGGCCGCGCCGGTTGCGATGCCCAAGACCGCTGCCCGCATCGTGCTGGCGCCCAACCCGGACGCCGATCCGCGCCACGCCGAGCGCCGCCGCCTGCTCGCCAGGCTCGCCGACGCCGCCGGGCCGGCCTCCATCTCGCGGGTCGCCAACGACTTCATCGCCGCCGGTTTCGAGTTCCCCGACGACCAGGAGATCTACCTGCAGCTGCTCGAGCACGTGGATGAGGAGCGCGTGCGCGATGCGATCGCACGCCTGACCCGCCTGCTGGCAGGCGAGCTGCCCAAGCGAAAGCCCGTGCTCGACCAGCGTCTTCGCAGGATCGAGGAGCACGCCGAAGAACCCACGACCCGCGACGCGGCCTCGGCGTTGCGACGGGTCCTTCAGGGCCGTCCGGCATCGAGTGCCGCAGGAGGCGCGCGATGAAGGCCTCCGAGTTTGAGGCGCGGTTCCGCGAGCTGCTGCGCGGAGCGTCGGCCAAGCGCGACAACGTGGGCTGCTACGATTGCGAGCGCTGCGAGGGTTGCTCGGCGTGCACCTTCTGCCGCGACTCCAAGAACCTCGTTCGCAGCCACTACTGCGTGCAATGTACCGACTGCACGGACTGCTCCCACGGACGCAAGTGCACCTCGTGCCTGGGCTGCCACCACTGCGTGGCCTGCGAGCGTTGCATGCAGAGCGCCTACCTCGTTCGCTGCGTGGGCATGACCGCCTGCAACTACTGCTTCGGGTGCGTGGGCCTGACGCACAAGGACTACCACATCCTCAACGAGCCCTACGACCGCAAGACCTACTACGAGCTCACCGCCCGGCTCACCAAGGAGCTCGGACTGCGGGATTAGCCATGCGTGTGGTCGTGCAGCGCGTGCGCGAGGCGCGAGTCGAGGTCGACGGGCAGACCGTCGGGGCGATCGGCCAAGGTCTCGTGGCGTTCGTCGGTGCGGGGCGCGAGGACACGGAGCGTGACGCCGTGTACGTGGCCGACAAGGTCGCTGGCCTGCGCGTGTTCGAGGACGACGCGGGCAAGATGTCGAAGGCGATGGCCGACGTGGGCGGCTCGCTGCTGGCGGTCAGCCAGTTCACGGTGTTCGGTGACGTGCGTCGTGGGCGTCGCCCGGACTTCACCGGCGCGATGGAGCCCGTGCGCGCCGAGCAGCTCTTCGAGCGCTTCGTGGCGCGCGCGAGGGAACTCGGCGTGCCGGTGCAGACAGGGCGATTCCGCGCCATGATGCGCGTGGTCGTCGACAACGACGGACCGGTCACGATCCTGATCGACTCGTCGCGCGCGTTCTGAAGGTCTCCAGGTGGGTGCGCCTCTGGGCCAGCGTTGCTATCGGGCGCCTCACGCGCCTGCCGCGGGGTCGGCTGCCGTCGTTTGAGCTGGGAACCCCCACGGCAGGCCGGACCACGGAAAGCCCTGGTTCTCAGGGCTCGGCTTGATACGCTTCCGAAACGTGCTGAAACGCCCGTTGGACGACCGAGCCCGTTTCGGGCTTTCTGGCGAAGCCGTGCTGCCGTGGGCTTTCGCTGTCCAATGAGCGAAGCAGAGCCCGCGGCAGAAAGGCGGCCGGTGAGGCGCAGCGAGGTTCCCGACAGTAGTGCTAGCGTCAGTCCACAACGGGCAGGCAACGTCCTGTCGCGGATCATCGATGAACGCTGGCACCGACCCGATCCCTGAGCCTCGCGACGCGCTTGATGAGCTGTGGGCTCATGTCGAGGAGCGATGGGACGATCCGAAGGCGCACGACCTGTTCGTGCAGTCCTGTTTCGATCGGGGGCGTCTGGATCGTGCCGCGGCCCGATACAAGGCGTGCACGCAGGACGCGCAGCGGTTCACGGTGGCCGACAAGCGGCTGCAGGCCGTGGTGTTTCTCGCGTCGCAAGCCTTGGAGCAGGATCGGAGCGCGCCAGCGAGGCCGAACCATCGCTGGCTGGTGCTCGTTGCCGTGGTCGTATGTGCGGGCTCGGTGGCGATGATGCTCTACGCGCTTGTCAGGTGACGCCCTGGGCGGGTCCAGGGCAGACGGGATGTCGAGCAGACCTCGTGCTACCATTCGAGCATGAACGCGATCCGGATTCGGAGGGTCGTCGACGAGGCGACCGCGCGCGCCATCCCTGAGCTTCGTCCGCTCGTCGGAAGGCCGGTCGAGCTGATTGTGCTCGAAGCAGGAAGCCCGAGGCAGGAACGCCGCTCGTTGACCGTCGAGGAGCTCCTGGCGCGCCGCCGGTCACGTCCGGAAGGCGTCGCCCCCGTGACGCTGGACGACATCGATCAGGCAATCGCCGAGGAGGCTACGCGTAGTGCTGGGTTTTGACACGAATGTGCTGGTCCGAATCGTTGTCGCGGACGATCCCTCGCAGACGGAGGCGGCCGGGGCAGTGCTTCACGAGGCGGCCCTGCAAGGTGGGGCGTGGATCAGCCAGGTCGTGATCGTCGAGACGGTGTGGGCACTCTCGAGCCGCTACCGCTTCGACTCGCGCCAAGGTGTGCGAGTGTTTGCTTGACCTGCTCGATGCGCCCGTATTGGTGTTCGAGGAGCGAGATCGTGTGGAGCGGGCGCTCGCGGCGTACAGCGTTGGGGCCGCCGACTTCTCGGACTACCTCGTTCTCGAGTCGGCGCGAGACGCTGGCGCGTTGCCGCTCGTTTCCTTCGACGCGCGCCTCGCACGCGAAGCGAACGTGCGCCTGCCTTGAGGCAACTGGCTGGCGTGCGATCCGCGGACGTGCGCGAGATGTGCGGACCGCGCCGGTGAAGTCGGGCAACCGGGGGCTGACGATCGTCGCGGCGATCGTGTGCGTGGGGTCGATCGGGGTGCTGCTCTACGCCCTCATGAGGTGACGAGCGGCACGGCTCTGCTACAATCGAAGCACGATGACGCTGACGTTCGCGGGGTTCGAATTCGACCCGGCCGACCCGCAAGCTCCGCCGCAAGAGG
This sequence comes from Myxococcales bacterium, assembly GCA_021847645.1. Lineage (GTDB taxonomy): Bacteria > Myxococcota_A > Polyangia > Polyangiales > Polyangiaceae > JAJZQG01. The sequence goes on along the minus strand of JAJZQG010000021.1, from coordinate 7,219 downwards.
TGTGGGACCGGCTCAGCGACCATGAGCGCGAGCGGTTGCGGGCGGTGCTCGTGTGGGAAGGCCCGATGCCCAACGCGGCGCCGCCCGAGGGCGACACGCACCGCGATTCGGTCCAGCGCACCCGCGAGATGCTTCGGCGGCACTTCCGACGTCTTCGGCGCAAGATCTACATCGGCAACGATCTGCCGATCTTCTATCCCGGCGAGCGGATGTTCTCGCCCGATGTCATCGCGGTGACGGACGTCGAGGATCACGACCGCGACTCGTGGATCGTCAGCGCGGAAGGCAAGGGGCTGGACCTTGCGATCGAGATCCACTGGCGGGGAGATCAAGCGAAGGACGCCGAGGCCAACGTCAAGCGCTACGCGCACCTGGGGATTCCGGAGTACTTCGCGTTCGACCTGAAGCGGATGGCGCTTCGCGGCTGGCGGCTTCCCCATTCGGGTGCCCGTGTCTACCAGAGGCTGGTTCCTCAGTCGGGTCGGTTCGAGTCGAGCGTGCTGGGCGTGGAGCTCGGGGTCGAGGGAGACCGTCTGGAGTTCTACGTGGGGGAAGCGGCGCTGCCTGATACGGAAGACGTGATCTCGAAGCTGAGCGCAGCGCTGGAGCGAGTGGAAGCGCGTGCGGTGCAAGAGGCGCAGCGCGCGGAGCAAGAAGCCAAGCGCGCGGAGGAAGAGCGTCGGCAACGAGCGATCGCGGAGACGAAGCTGGCGGAAGTGATGGCCGAGCTGGAGCGCCTGAAGCGGGGGCAGTAAGGGGGTTCCCATCCAAGGATCATCCCGTTCTCGTAGCGGCACGACACCGTCGTGCCTTGGCGGCGCGGCATCGCCGCGCTGGCAGCCTGGTCCGTCGGACTGGTTTGGGGATCCCTAGCGCACGCAGGACTTTTGGGGGTTTCGGCCGGCGGTGCTAGACCGTGGCGGCGATGAGAAAGCTTGCATGGATCGCGGCATGGGCGCTGGTCGCCGGGTCGGCCCTGGGCTGCGTGAAGAAGAGCGAGTACGAGGCGAAGGTGGCCGAGGCCGCGACCTGCCAGGCGAACCTGGACAAGACGCGCGGGGGGTACCTCGACCTCGAGAGCTGGGCAGCGCAGGAGAGCCATCGCGCCACGAGCGTGCAGGCCACGCTCGACGCCCGGACGGCGCGGGCCAACCGGGATCTGGGCGAGCTGCAGAAGCAGCTGGACGACGCGACGGCGTTGAACTCGAGCTTGCGCGAGGCGCTGCAGAAGAAGGGCGAGGACGTCGACAAGCTGTTGCAGGAGAAGGGCACGCTGGCGACGAGCCTGGAGCAGGCGCGCTCGCGGCTCGAGGAGCTTCGGCGGGCGCAGGCGGCGGCGGAGCGTCGGGCCGAGACGATGCGTCAGCTGGTGGAGCAGTTTCGCAAGATGGCGGACGCGGGCCAGCTAAAGGTGGTGGTTCGCCGGGGGCGTATGGTGCTGCAGTTGCCGAGCGAGGTGCTGTTCGATCCCGGGCGCGCGGAGCTGAGGCCGCAGGGCAAGGCCGCGCTGGCCGAGGTGGCGCGCGTGCTCAAGACCATGCCTGGCCGTCAGTTCCAGGTGGCCGGGCACACGGACGATGTCCCCATCTCGACGGCGAAGTACCCGTCGAACTGGTACTTGTCGGCGACGCGGGCGATCCACGTGGTGGACTTCCTGATCAAGGACGGCATGGATCCGCACACGCTATCGGCGGCGGGCTATGGGCAGTTCGACCCGATCGCGCCGAACGACACGCCGGAGGACAAGGCGAAGAACCGTCGGATCGAGATCGTGATCCAGCCGAACGTGGACGAGCTGATGGCGGTGGAGGGGACGGGGGGGTGGTAGGGGAGCGTCGGGGAAAGCCCGTTGCGACGTCCTAGCCGGGCGTAACGCAGACGCCCGGACCGGTAGCATTGACTGGCCGGGCGCATATTCCCTGGCCGCAATCAGTGTCGTCGCAGCAGAACTTGGTGCAGGACGGGGTGATCTCGCAGGTCATGCCCGCCTGGCACTGGCCCGTGGAGCACGGCGCGCAAGCGCCCAAGTTGTGAGCTCCGTTCACGCACTCGAAGTTGCCGTTGGCCGTCAAATCACAAGCTTCTCCGGCGCCGGCGTTGCATCCCTCATTGGTAATCGGGTTACAGCCGAAGCCCGCGGATCCCACCGTAATGCACGCTCCGGTGCCGAGCGGAGCGTCGACATTGCACTCGATCGGCGGAGGCGCTGCATCATGCCCCGCGTCGGTGGCACCACCATCAGCGCCGCCGGCACCCACGAACCCCGCGAGCAGATTGCCGGCCGTCGCCTGGCAGATGCCGACGCTCGTAGGCGGCTGCATCACGCACTGCGCGCCGAAGGCGCATTGGTAGTCATCGCAGCAGTAGCGCGTGCACTTGCTCTCGAGGCCCCGACAGGTGAAGCCCTGGATGCAGTACTCCGAACCGGTGACGCCGCAGACGCCGCAAGGCGCGCTCCCAGAGCCGCCCATGTTGACGCACGCAAACCTGGACCCGTCGAACTCGCAGGTCTCGCCAGCCGCCACGTTGCACGGCGCACTGGTGATCGGATTGCACTTGTAGCCGTCGCCGTCGACTTGAACGCAGTACCCGTCGCCCGAAGCCGGAGCCGGATCCTGGTAGCACAACACCCCAGAACCGCCGGCTCCGCCCGCTCCACCGCTCCCGGCTTGGCCGGCCGCTCCGCCGGATGCGCCGTCGTCACCTGCGTCGGGCGGGCTTGTGTCGGGCATCGAGCCGTCCTCGGATGAACCGCCGACGTTGCTGTCTTCGGCGGACGCGTCGTGGGCGCTGGAGCCGGCCCACCCGCCGGTCGAGCCTCCGAGGCTTCCAAGCCCGGCCGGCTTGGAGTCCTTGCTGGTGCAACCGGCGGCAAGCAGACCGATGAGCGCGGCGATGGGGACGAGTCGGGACATGGGGTTCTCCTGCCGAACGGCTCCATTGAAGCAAGGATCGATCCCCGCAGCCAGCAATAGGATCCAAGGTTCGGTGGAGCGACGTCGAAGTGTCGCGGAAGCATCGAGGCTGCATGGCCCGGCGACAGCTCAAGAGGACTACGAATTGCGGGAGTTCGCAAAAGTTGCGCGACCTGTTCCCGCGGTTTCCCTCGCGGGTGTCCGGTATGCGCGGGAGAGCGGCGCGTTGAGCAATGGCACGCTAGCTGCTACCGTAGCTTTGGCCCTTTTTTGTCTCTGCGAGAGAGACGAAACGAAGCTGCCGAAGCGGGTGAACGTCATGTCGAACTTCCGAGCACTCCCCAAGCCCAATCCCTGGTCGAGCGCTGCGAAAGGCGCCGCGCTCATCGGCGCCGTGGTCGTCGCACTGGTCTGCGCGATGGGCTGCACCTCGCAAGACGGCAATTCCGGCACTGTGGGGCCAGCCGACGGGGTCGGCGGCTATCCCAACGACGACGCCAGCGTCAGCTTGTGTACCGACGGCGCGACGCAGAACTGCTCGGTTACGGTGGGTCAGCATGGGACGGTGCTCACCTGCTACGACGGCGTCCAGACCTGTCAGAACGGCCACTGGGGGGAGTGCGCCGACGGCCAGGTTGTCCAGCGCCTGCAGGTGGGCGACGGCATGCACACGATGAGCTTGACCGACGCGGGCGCCTGCAAGAACAATCCCTGCGACCCGTCGTGCCAGTCGTTCAACGAGGTGCCGGACGGCGGCGTTACGCTCGACGGCAGCCAGTCCGGCGTCACGTGGCAGACGGGCAACCTCAACAACCTGAACGACAGCAACTTCCCGAAGGGCCTGGTTGCGAAGGGCATGAGCCAGCCCTGCTACCAGGGCACGGATTGCCAATACGATCAGTACTGCCAAGCGCCGTTGACCGCGGCAGCGTGCGCCCACTCCAAGTGCACGACCGGCTCCGCGCTCGACCCCACATGCGAAACATGCGTCGAGAAGGTATGCGCGGCGAAGTCGTCTTGCTGCACGTCGAGCTGGACATCAGACTGCATCAAGGAAGTCGGCACCGTCTGCAACTCGTTCTGCGACCAGTCGGGCACATGCGCCCATTCCAAGTGCCTGACGGGCGGCAACCTCACGAGCGGCTGCGATTCGTGCGTGACCAGCATCTGCAGCCTGAGGCCGTCGTGCTGCTCCAGCTCCGGGGCGTGGGACAATTACTGCCTCGCGATGGTGGGAAGCGTCTGCAACTACAACTGCCAGGCGGGCGGGACGTGCGCGCAGTACAACCCGGGCCAGACGAACCCCGATTGCACCGGGCTGCCCGACCTGACCGCAGGGGTGCCCTGCGGCAACACGATTCCTATCTGCAACCGCGGCTCGGTCGCGGTTCAGCCCAACACGACCAGCTTCTGGGTCTACCCGGCCAACTCGGGGCACTTCCAGGAGTGCGGCCCGGACCTCACGCCCAAGACCAGCGGCGGTAGCCAATGGCCGAAGAAGTGCCCCATTCCGGACAAGATCGACCCAGGGCAATGCGTGTCCGAATCTTGCCCATACCTCGACCAAACGAAGGAAGTTGTGGTCAATCCGTCGACCGCGCCCAATGCCATCGCCGAGTGCTCGTGCCAGAATAACTGGTCGCTCTACAAGAAGGCGTCTGGCAGCCAGGCCATGACCTGCGGCGCGCCCGCGTGCGACTCGCTCACGACCAAGGCATCCATCGCGACCGTCAACATGTTCGTCATGTTCGACAAGTCCGGGTCGATGGCTTGGACGCCGTCGGGAAGTTCGTGCTGGGGTGGATGCGGCGCCAACAGCCGGTTCGGATTGACAACATCGGCGCTCAAGGCCTTCATCCGCGACTCAGCGTCCGCAGGCATCCGAGTCGCAGTGCGCTTCTTCCCCGACTACGACCCCGGGACCTTCACCGTATGCCCCGGCTACCTCTTTCTAGATTGGGGCTGGAACGGCTACGGATGGTATTGGGATGAAAGCACGTGCGACTTCGACGGCTGCGCAGTGCCGTCGGTCGGGCTTGGTCCGCTGCTGACACAGCAAGTCAGCGATCCGCCGCCCAGCGACTGCAGCTCCTCGGCCGATTCTCAAGAGTGCAATCTGGTCACAGCCATTGAGGCAAGGTCGCCCGGAGGTGACACGCCGATGTACCAGGCACTGGAAGGTGCCGAGTCATACATGGGAACCTACATCGGCCAGCATCCGCTCGAACGCGCGGTTGTCGTGCTGGTGACCGACGGCGAACCCAACGGCTACTGCGACTGGAATGAGAACGACATCGCTGGCGTTGCGCAGAGCGCCTACAAGAACTGGGGCGTCATCACATACACAGTCGGCCTCGGTGAAGCGAACATGACGTTCCTGCAGAACGTCGCAACCCAGGGCGGTGGCCAGTCCTTCGCGCTGTCGACGTCAACCCCGACGGCCGATCTCGTCTCCGCGCTGAACCAGATCCGCAACAACACCGTGTCCTGCGACCTGCAGCTCGATCAGAGCACGGCGATCAATCCGAACGATGTCACGCTGAACTTCACGTCGGGCACGGGCACGGTCACTCAGTTCACGCAAGTGCAAGCGTCGGGGAATTGCTCGACACTCGCCGACAAGTGGTACTTCGACAACAACACCACGCCCACCAAGCTCACGCTCTGCCCGGCCACCTGCTCGCTCGTGCGTGGCGACCTGGGTGCGAAGCTCAGTCTGACGATCGGCTGCCCCGTAACCTACAAGCCGATCACGATGACGCAGGTCTACACAGCGCAGTGCCCGCCGGGCACCGCTCCTCAGTGGGACTACCTGACGTGGGTGTCCACCACACCGAGCGACTCGTATATCAAGTTCGAGGGCCGGACGTCGAGCGACCCGACCACGTTCAACACGGCACCGACGCCCGGCTCACTCACGCAGTTGGGCATCGCGCACGCCGTCGTGTCCCCGTACACGACCAACACCCAGACGTGCGCGATGACCGGCCCGACACCGGATTGCCCTGCCGACCTCTACAAGGCGTTCGGAAAGCCCGCGGACAACCTGTCCAACCTCGAGGTCCGCGCCACGCTCTACCCGTCGACCACAGGCTCCACGAGCACACCGGTGCTCTCGTCCTGGAACGTCACCTACTCGTGCGTTGCTACGGAGTAAGCGCGATCACCCAACCTCGCCCTCGAAGCGTCCCTGGGGGACGGCAGTCTCCGCAACGGATCGATAGCCGTTCCACCGCCGCACGCTCGCGGCTTCTCACCCCGCTCCCCAAGCGTCCGCAGCTCCTGCCCGCGGGCAGCCACCCCCCGGCCGTGGACAGCCAGCCCCTGGCCGTGGACCGGTCGCCCCTCGGACCGCTCTGCGAGATGGACGGCCCGCGTCCGCTCTGTTGTCATGTGGGCACGGAGGTATCTCATCCATGCCGAGCTGCTCGAAGGGCTCGTGGGCGCGGCACGCTGACACCTTCTGACCTGCGGTCCGGCGACACAGCGCCTCGTTGATTCGCTTGCGACCCGCCGTCAGCACCCCACGATCCGTATCACCTTCCCCTCGCGCTTCTTCTGCCGCACGTACAGCTTCTTGCTCCACGACACGCTCTTGCGCAGGTCGAACAGCACCAGCCAGCCCGTCTTCAATCCAACCGTGTCGAGATACCGCGACACCTGCTCGAGCGCCTCGCCCTGCGTGTCCGTGCCGCGACGCAGCTTCACCTCGATCGCGTGCCGCTCCCCGCGAAAGCTCACCAGCAGGTCCAGCGCACCCCGACCCAACCCGTACTCCCGCTCGATGCGCCCTCCGCCGTTGACGATCCGCTGCAAGAACGCCATCAGCATCAGGTGCGGACCAGCCTCCCGGTAGGAGAACCCCTCCGCCGCAAGGTGCCCGTCCTTGCGCCAGAACTTCTGCCACTCCGCCATCAGCTTGCCCATGTCCAGCGCGCCGCTCGCGTCGAGGTACCACGCTGTCTTCTGGTGAAGCGAGATCTGCTGCACCCACGTCAGCGTCCGCGGGAGCACCTCCCGATAGATCGGATTGGCGATCTGCAGCTCCTTGTCCCTCACCACGAGCAGCCCGAGCCCGAGACAGTACGCGACGTCGTCGTCCATCAGGTCGTGCGGGACGGGCTCCCCAGCCAGCATCGGATCCAGAATGCGACGCACCCGCTCTTCTCGGAGCCTGGCGATCAGCGAGTCGATGTGCGACCGCCGCTCCAGGATGATCGTCTCCTTCGCCGCCTCCACGTGCTCGGGCGTGACGGTGACCGAGCGGTCCTCCACGTCGGTGTTGACGATCTGGTCGGCCATCG
>JAJZQG010000243.1 GCA_021847645.1 Myxococcales bacterium | reverse complement strand
GACTGGATTCGCACCGAATTCGACAAGATCGATAGTGCTGGCGCGCGCAATCCCCCGGTGCCGCAAGGGCTTGAGCTTTTCGGACGACGTCGAGCTAGCGGGACCTCTCCCTTTGCCGTCCGTCGCTTGTTGGCGGCTGATGCGAGGCTCTTCGGTGCCGTCGTCAAGCTCTTCGCGCGCGTGCTCGAGCGCTTCTACATCGAGCGTGCACGGGACCGAGCCGTGCCTTCGATCTTCTTCGCGAGGCACTGCCCGCGGATTGCGCAGTAGTAGCCGAGCTTGCCGTGCCGGACTCGTCGTGCGCAGCCCAGGCCGCGCCCAGCTCGTCGCCCGCCGATCGCACCGCAGGCGTCGTCGAGTTCAGCGCGCCCCGGACCGCGCCCAGCCCGTGGCGGCGCAAATTCGCGCACAGCCCCCTAGTCGCGAGCCCAGCTTGGCCTTAGATTGGCGGCCGGCCCGTTTTCATAGGAGGGATCATGGGATTCGCACCATCCGACATGAAGGTGAAGAGCCACGCTTTCGAGAACGGCGGCGCCATTCCGAAGAAGTGCACCGGCGAGGCGGACAACGTCTCTCCGCACCTGGCCTGGTCCAACCCCCCGAGCGGGGCCAAGGCCTTCGCGGTAATCTGCCACGACCCCGACGCGCCCTTGATCACGCCGGCCGGCAAGTACGGCTACGTGCACTGGGCGTTGTACGGAATCCCGGGGTCGGTCAACGAGCTTGCCGAGGGCACCAAGGATTTCGTCGCGGGCAAGAACGACACGGGCAAGGTCGGCTACACCGGCCCCATGCCGCCCAACGGACACGGCGTGCACCACTACTTCTTCTGGGTGATCGCGCTCGACCAGCAGCTCACTCTGCCTGCCGGGCTCACACTCTGGGAGCTGCTCGAGAAGATCGAGCCCCATGCCATCGGCATGAGCCGTTTGATGGGCACCTACGAGCGCAAGTAGCGGGCGCGCCATTCGCCCGCTTCAAGGCCACGCCGGCAGGCCTGCTCGTGGGCGGAGGATTCTCCCTCGTCGTCCTGTTGTCCCTCGCACCGAAGCTCATCCGGTCCGTGCTGGAGCACGCGCACGCGGACATCGATACCATCGTAGTAGTCGGCGTCGCGAGCACGACGCTTCAAACGCTGCTCACCCTGGTTGTGGCCGTAGGCATCCTGCTGATTCCCCCGAGTCTCGAGAAGCAGTCGAAGCGGGCTCGACAAGCGCTCAGAGGTGATCGGTGCGACGGCCTTCGCCCGCTCAGGCGCGCATCGCGCCCCAGATGCTCCCGGTGCGCTGGGCAGGCACGGTGATCGCCTCTTCGGCGGCGGGACCGAGCCGGTCGCCGAGCTGCTGGAGATACGGCCAGCCTGGTGGATCGGGTGCTGCCGGACATGCCGTTGAGGCAGTGGGTGTTGAGCGCGCCGTTCGGCTCGAGGATTCCAATGGCGCGACGCCTCGCTGCTCGGTGCGGTGACACGCATCCACCTTCGCTCCAGGCGTCGGGCACCGTGAGGCACGGCCCGGAAACACGCGGCGGTGTGCGGCGACGCGGCGGGTGGCGGACCTGTCGCTTGGCATGGGCTTACGCCTGCGGTGCGGATCGCTCGTGAGGTCTCACCGGCTGCCGGTCGGGCTGCGGACGCAGTCCCTCACGATGCTCGGCGAAGCCGAGAGAACCGTGGAGCGCTTCCGCATACAGGGAAAGGTACTCGCGGGCGACCCGGGTGGAGCTGAACTCGTCGCAGACGCGTGCCCGACCTCTCCGCCCGAACGTGGCAGCGAGCTCACGGTCGGCCAGGAGCCGGCTCAGGCGCTCCTGAAAGGCGGACTCGTTCCCTGAAGCGACGAGGTATCCGGTCTGGCCGTCGTCGACCACAGCGGAAAGGCCGCCCACGGCCGTGGCGACAACCGGCAGCCCGGTCGCCATGGCTTCCAGGACTCCCAGGGGAAGGCCTTCCGAGTAGGAGGAGAGTGCGAAGACATCCATCGCCGCGAGTAAGCTCGATACGTCGCGACGCTCTCCAAGCCAACGGATGCGCGCACCGATGCCGAGCTGATCGGCGAGCCTCTCGAGCGACTGGCGATCGGGCCCGTCGCCGACGACGACGAGCCAGGTGTCGGAGCCGAGGAGCGGTGCGACGGCGCGCAGCAGCATGCGCTGATTCTTGACCTCGCAAAGGCGCCCGACCGTGCCGACGATGGTGTCGTTGGGAGCGATGCCGAGCTCGGCGCGCTGCGCCTGGGCCAGATCGCGGTTTGGGCGGAAGCGTGCGGGGTCGATGCCATTGAGAATGACACGCAGCTTGCGGCGGCTGACCTCGTCGTTGCGGACCGCTTCCCGGGCGGTATCGTCGGAGACAGCAACGAACATGTGGACGAAAGACGCGGCTTGGCGGCGGAGCCACAATCGCCGAGAGACGTCGGGGTTGACGCCGTGTTTGGTGTGAACGACGGCTGCGCGCACGAGTCTGGCAGCAGGCGCGCCGTAGATGAGCGGCTGGGGGTTGTGGGTGTGCACGACGGACGCTTGAAGCTGGTGGAAACGGGCGGCGAGCCGAGGAACCATGGTCACGTCGAATCCGGGGCGCTTGGCGACAGCCTCGAGCGGGATATGCCTGTCGCGGAATTCCTCGACGAGAGCGCTCGTTCCCAACGGCGCGAGGGACACGACTCTGACGTCCATGCCGAGGGCTTGCTGGCGCTCGGAGAGCTCCAGCGCCACGCTCTCTGCGCCGCCCATTTCGGCCGCTGCAAGAACATGGACCACCACAGTTCCGGGGCGCAATGCTGCATTTGTTTCGGGCGGATTGCCCGGCTGGTGTGGTTGGCGTGAATGTTGGGCCCGCATGATTTGCCTACATTTGGTGCCAATAGGGGCCGACCGCAACCGCCCAGCTACCGCCGAGCGTTCTTTCGCTGCAAAAGCGTCATGAGTCCGAGCACATGGGTGGTCGCTCGTCAGCGGTACATCAAGACGACACCCAGGACGTTCACGGGAAGCCAAGTGGCGGGCCGCGTCTTGCCACGAAGCACCTGAAGGCGGCCGTCATGAGCGCGCCGTCGGAGGACGGACCCGCGGAAGAGGCGTACGCCGAAAGCTCGATGACGCGTCAGCGCGACGAGGTCGTTCCGTGCGGGCCGCCCGGCGCTGGAGCGGCTTGCGGCGAGTCCATGAGCGCAGAGCTGTTCTTGCGCCACACCACGGCAGTGCGGCACACCGTGTTCGCCTTGGGCGTCATCGGGCAGTAGACCAATTCCACCGCGACCACTTCGCCCTTCTCCCACACCGCACGCTCGAACCAGGTTGCGTCCAGCTGGCGTTCCTTGATCTCGTGCTCCAGGGGCGTGATGGCGTACGACGAGTTCTTCATGCAGCCCAGCCCGCCGATCGCGACAACGGCGCCAAGCAGTGCAACTAGATAGCTGTTGCTCATCGGGCACCTCCGCTCTTCGCAGGTTCGGCCGGAGGCGCGGCAGACTCGGCGGGCGCTGGTGGTGGCGGCGGCTGCACAGCCGGTTGCTCCGGCTCCTGCGCCGCCTTGTCCGGCGTGCCGGCCTTCGGGGCCGCCGTCGCTTCGACCGTGCCGTGGGACTGAATCACGAAGTCCGCGTAGCTGTAGACGAAGGCGGAGCCGATCTCCTCCGGGATCGCTGCCGGCGCGTTTCCGCTCAGCGGATGGTACGAGAATCGCGACGTCGCCGCCTCCGCCAGCATCCCGCACTTCATGCCGTCGACCGGACGCCCGTCGCACAGCACGATGTAGTCCGCGTCATTGCCAACCTTGTGGTCGTCGCCTGGCTGGGTCGCACCAGGAATCTCCCCCTCCTTCCTCATCTTCGGATGAACGACGACGAAGACGACTCCCGGCGTCTTCGTCGGCACGATGGTGTACTTGGGCCCAGGCATCGCGGAGACACAGCCGACTGCCCACGCTACTGCCGAGGCCGCCACAAATGGCAATAGAGTTCCCAAACGCGTGCGGCCGCGTATCTCCAACGAGGACCGGGAGCAATCGAAAACACGGGGAGAGCGATCGGCGGGCAGAGCGGCCTATCTGGCATGGTTGCTCCTGTTGCTCCCCATCGTCCCCTTGCACGCCCTGCACGCCGTGAACGCCGCGAAGGGCGAGGCCGCGGAGCTCGAGACCGAGATACTCGTGGCGGCGAAGGACGCGGGGGTCCAGGCTCCGGCACCCCCCCAGGCCCCCAAGAGCTCGGTGCTGATCAAGGCGGCAGGCGTGGCGATCGCATCCGCACTGGTCGCCCTGGCTGTGATCGGCGCCGAGTTCGCGTTGCGAGCAGTCTTCTGACCTCTGCGCTGGCGGTGCGCCAGACTGCCGCTCAGCGGTCGAGATAACCGACCGCTGTCTCTCTTTCCCTCTCCCGCGGGCGAAGCGCGCTTGGTCGCGCCGACTCCACGTATTCCGCTTCACAGTCGCCACCATCGAAGGTGACACCCGCGGGCGAAGCGCGCTTGGTCGCGCCGACTCCACTGGCCCCGGCTCTGCCGCGGAGCGCCAACTCCCGCCGCGGAATTGTCTCTCACCAATCTTGACATCGACGTCCGGATTCCCCACGTGGTCCTTGCCGGGTAGAAGCATGGGGCCGCCCGGCGAGATGGCACCAGGAGCGGTCGGTCCTTCCGGCTGCGGGGGCGCTGTTCATCGTGGACCGGACAACTTCTATCCTCGAATCCCTGGCGACACGCGAGTACGTTCACGGGTTCACGACCGACATCGAGTCCGACCTGCTGCCCGCCGGCCTGAGCGACGAGGTCGTACGGCTGATTTCCGCCCGCAAGAAGGAGCCTGACTTCATGCTGGCGTGGCGCCTCGAAGCCCTGAAACGCTGGCAGACCATGCGCGAGCCCACCTGGGCGAACGTCTCGCACCCGCCTATCGATTACCAGGATATCGTCTACTATGCGGCACCGGTGGTCAGCAAGCCGCGTCCGCGGACCATGGCCGAGGTCGATCCGCGACTCTTGCGTACCTACGAGAAGCTCGGCATTCCGCTCGTCGAGCAGGCCGCGCTCGCCGGTGTCGCGGTCGACGCCGTGTTCGACAGCGTGTCGGTGGCGACGACCTACCGGCAGGAGCTGGCGAAGCTCGGTATCGTGTTCTGCCCGTTCTCGGACGCGGTGCGCGAGTACCCGGATCTGGTGCGCAAGTATCTGGGTTCGGTGGTGCCGCCCGACGACAACTTCTTTGCCGCGCTCAACGCCGCCGTGTTCTCGGACGGCTCGTTCGTGTATGTGCCGCCGGGGGTGAGGTGCCCGATCGAGCTCTCGACCTACTTCCGAATCAACGCGGCCAAGACGGGGCAATTCGAGCGCACGCTCATCATCGCGGACAAGGGCAGCTACGTGAGCTACCTGGAGGGGTGCACGGCACCGATGCGCGACGACAACCAACTGCACGCGGCGGTGGTCGAGCTGATCGCCCGGGAGGACGCACAGATCAAGTACTCCACGGTACAGAACTGGTATCCCGGCGACGAGCAGGGCAAGGGCGGCGTCTACAACTTCGTGACGAAGCGGGGGAAGTGCGCCGGCGCCCGCTCGCGGATCTCGTGGACGCAGGTCGAGACCGGCTCGGCCATCACGTGGAAGTACCCGAGCTGCATCCTGGCGGGCGACGATTCCGTCGGGGAGTTCTACTCTGTAGCGGTGACCAATCACCACCAGCAGGCCGACACGGGCACCAAGATGATCCACATCGGCCGCAACACCCGTAGCACGATCGTGTCCAAGGGCATCTCGGCGGGACAGGGGCAGAACACCTACCGCGGCATGGTCAAGATCCTGCGCACCGCCGACGGCGCCCGGAACTACTCCCGATGCGACTCGCTGCTGCTCGGATCACGCTGCGGAGCGCACACATTCCCCGCGATCAGCGTGAGGAATCCGACAGCCAGGATGGAGCACGAGGCGTCGACCTCGCGCATCGGCGACGACCAGCTGTTCTATCTGCAGCAGCGGGGCTTGGCCCAGGAAGACGCCGTCTCGCTGATCGTCAAGGGCTTTGCCCAGGATGTGTTCAAGATGCTCCCGATGGAGTTCGCGGTGGAGGCCCAGAAGCTCCTCGGCGTGAGCTTGGAGGGGAGCGTGGGCTGACGGGCACGGCCCGGCCCCAGGCGGAGAGGAACCAGCAATGCTCGAGATATCCAATCTGCACGCAACCGTCGCAGGCCACGAGGTCCTTCGCGGCGTCGACCTGCGCGTCGGGCCCGGAGAGGTACACGCGATCATGGGCCCGAACGGCTCGGGCAAGAGCACGCTGGCGCACGTGCTCGCCGGACGGCCGGGCTACGAGGTCACCCAGGGCCAGGTGCGGTATCGCGGCGAGGACCTGCTCGCCATGAGCCCGGAGATCCGCGCCCGGGAGGGGCTGTTTCTCGCCTTCCAGTATCCGGTGGAGGTACCCGGCCTGAGCAATACCCAGCTGCTCCGGCACGCGCTCAACGCGGTCCGCAAACACCGCGGGCTCAAGGAGCTCGACCCCATGGACTTTCTTTCCCTGCTCGCCGAGCGGGCGCGGCTCGTCGACATCGACGAGCCCCTGCTGCGGCGTTCGGTCAATGAAGGATTCTCCGGCGGCGAGAAGAAGCGCAACGAGATCCTGCAGCTCGCGGTCCTGGAGCCGTCGGTCGCCATCCTCGACGAGACCGACTCGGGGCTGGACATCGACGCGCTGCGCCTCGTGGCCGGCGGCATCAACGCCCTGCGCACTCCCGAGCGATCCATGATTCTCATCACGCACTATCAACGCCTTCTCGACCATGTCGTCCCCGACTTCCTGCACGTGCTCATCGACGGACGGATTGCCGTATCGGGCGGCAGCGAGCTCGCCCTGGAGCTGGAGGCGCGGGGCTACGGCTGGGTGGAGCGCGAGCCGCCGTCCTCGGTGCCTCTTCGGGTCATGGAGGCGCGGTGATGGCCACGTCGGCGCGGCAGACGATCGCCGGAAGCCTCATCCCCGAGGGGCGGCGCAAGAGCGACCTGCAAGCGCGGGTTGCGCGCCTGCGCGACCGCGCCGAGGCCGAGTTCGAGCAGCGCGGCTGGCCCTCCCCCAAGGACGAATTCTGGAAGGGATTCAGCCTCGACGCCCTGTCCGCGATCCGGTTCCTCCGCGCGCCCGCCATTGCCTCTGCGCCCGTGGCCATTCCGGGCTGGATCGGTCGGCTTCCCGGCCACCTCGTGGTCCTGATCGACGGGCGCCACGCGTCCGGCGCCGAGGGAATCGAGGCCACGGACGGGGCGCGGTGCGCGACCTTGGCGCGGGTAATCGGACAGTCGACGGATCCCGCGCTTCGAGCGCTCGGGGCCATTTCGTCGTCGTCGCCGAGCGTGCTGACGTCGCTGAACATGGCCCGCTGGGAGGACGGTGTGTGGATTCGGATCTCCGAGAACGCTCGTGCCCCCTTGATCGTGATAGCGCACGTGGTCTCGACGCACGAGGTGCCCACCGCGTGCCATCCTCGGGTGCTGATCACGGCCGGTGAAGGCAGTCGCGCGGTTATTGCCGAGGTGCACGTCGGGCCGCCCTCGAAGACCTACTTCGTGAACGCCGTGACCGAGATCGACCTCCAGGCGCGCGCCCAGGTGGAGCACGTGCGCGTCCTGGCCCCCGGCGACGACGCCTGGCACGTGGGTTCGACGCACGTGCTTCAGCAGGAGTCGAGCCGGTACGCCTCCCGGTTGGTGTCGATAGGCGGGGGCGCGGTACGAGACGAGGTGCACGCGCGGTTGTCCGGAGAGGGGGCCGACACCGAGTTGGACGGCCTGTTCCTGGCGTTCGGCACGCGCCACCTGGACCACCGGACCCTGGTGGACCACGCTTGTGTTCGCGGGCGCAGCCGCCAGCTTTACAAGGGAATCGCCGCCGGACGCGGCAAGGGCGGATTCCGCGGACGGGTGCTCGTGCGGCAGGGGGCGCAGGGCACCGACGCGATGCAGCTGAGTCGCAACCTCGTCCTGTCCAGGGATGCGCTCCTGGACAGCGCGCCGGAGCTGGAGATCCGAGCGGACGACGTGCGCTGCAAGCACGGCTCGAGCACGGGTGCGCTGGAAGACGACGCGCGATTTTACCTGCGCTGCCGTGGGATCGGCGAACGGGACGCGACCACGCTGCTGACCTCGGCGTTTGCGCGCGAGATCGTGGACCGGCTGAGCGTGCCCGCGCTTCGGGAGCAGATCGCCGGGCTGGTGGACCACGAGGTAAGCGCGGCCAGCGGGGCGGAAGAGGAGTGGGCATGAGGTCGGTACTGCAAGAGCAAGCGCGCTCGCCCGTCGTGCCGCCCAAGGCCTGGAACGCCCTGGATGTGCAGGAGCTCCGGGCCGAGTTTCCTCTGCTGATGCGCTGGGTGCGCGGCCGACCGCTGGCGTACCTGGACAACGCCGCCACCACGCAGAAGCCCGCCGTGGTCCTCGACGCCCTGGAGCGGTACTACGGGACGAGCAACGCCAACGTGCACCGCGGCGTGCACCTGTTGGGCGAGGAGGCGACGGCCGCGTTCGAGCTGGCCCGGCACAAGGTCCAACGATTCTTGCAGGCCCGCGAGCCGGGCGAGATCGTGTTCGTCAAGGGCGCCACCGAAGCGATCAACCTGGTCGCGCAGGGTCTCACGCGACAGGGCTGGTTCCGACAGGGCGATGAGATCGTGTTGAGCGCGATGGAGCACCACGCGAACATCGTTCCCTGGCAGCGGGTGCGCGACGACACCGGTGCGAGGCTTCGCGTGGTGCCGCTGCTCGACGACGGCACGCTCGACCTGGACGCCTACGAGCGAATGGTCGGTCCGCGGACGCGGCTGGTGGCGGTGACGCACGCATCGAACGTGCTGGGCACGATCAATCCGATCCGCAGGATGGTCGAGGTGGCCAGGGAGGCCGGCGCGCGCGTGATGGTCGACGGTGCGCAGGCGGCGCAGCACGAGCCGGTCGACGTGCAGGAGCTCGGGTGCGACTACTACGCTTTTTCGGGGCACAAGGTCTACGGGCCCATGGGCATCGGAGTGCTGTACGGCCGGGCGGATCGGCTCGACGAGCTTCCTCCGCTGCTGCTCGGCGGCGAGATGATCCGCACGGTGACCTTCGAGTCGACCACGTTCGCCGATGCGCCCTATCGGTTCGAGGGCGGCACGCCCAACGTCGGCGGCGCGGTCGCGCTGGGCGCGGCGATCGACTACGTGCTTGGGCTGGGGCTCGAGGCGATCGGCGCCTGGGAGCAGTCGCTCCTGGCCTATGGCTTGACGCAGCTCACGCGGATCCCCGGGGTTCGCGTGTTCGGCCAGGCCCCGCGCCGCGCACCGGTCATCTCGTTCGTGCTGGAGGGCGTTCACGCGCACGACCTGGGGACCATCCTGGATGCCGCCGGCGTGGCCGTGCGCGCGGGGCACCACTGCTGCCAGCCGCTGATGGCGCGCCTGGGCGTTCCGGCCACGGTGCGAGCTTCGTTTGCGATGTACAACACCACCGAGGAGATCGACCGCCTGGCGGCCGCGGTGGACTCCGCCAGGCAGGTGTTCGCATGATCGGCGACGTTCGCGAGCTCTACCAGGCGATGATCCTGGACCACGGCCGACGACCGCGGAACTTCGGCAGGCTGCAGTCCGCGACCGGCAGCGCTGAGGGATTCAACCCTTTGTGCGGTGATCGCGTGACGGTCTTCGTGCGGGTGGAGGACGGCGTGCTGCGCGACATCACCTTCGAAGGCCAGGGCTGCGCCATTTGCACGGCGTCGGCCTCGATGATGACCGAGCGGCTCAAGGGTCACCCCTTGGACGAGGTCGAGCGGGTCTTCCAACGATTCCACGAGTTGGTGGTCAACGGGGCGAAGCCCGACGACGGCGCGGACTTGGCCAAGCTGGCCGTTTTCGAGGGGGTACGAGCCTTCCCGGTCCGCATCAAGTGCGCGACCTTGGCGTGGCACGCGCTCCGCAGCGCCCTGCAGCCGTCGAGCGGCGAACCGGGCAAAGGGGTGAGCCCGCATGAATGAGAGACAATCCACCAGCGACAGGGACTCGAGCCTGGAGCGCGCGATCATCGCCGCGCTGCGCACGTGCTTCGATCCGGAAATTCCGGTCAATATCTACGATCTGGGGCTGGTCTACGGCGTGACGGTGACCGACGACGGTGACGTTGCGGTGCAGATGACGCTGACCGCGCCGGCGTGCCCTGTGGCGGAGATTCTGCCGGGCGAGGTGGAAGAAAGGCTGCGCGGGATTCCGGGCGTGCGCTCGGCGAAGGTGGAGCTGGTGTGGGAGCCGCGCTGGGAGCGCTCGATGATGTCCGAGGCCGCACTGCTGGAGCTGGGGATGCTGTGAGCAGGGCAAGGGAGGACCGACGCGATCATGAAGCTGACTGCCGCTGAGGAGCACGGCCTGCGGTGCCTGCTGCAGATCGCGCGCAAGGGCCCAGGGGGCAGCGCGACGATCGCCGAGATCGCGGGACGCGAAGGGATGACCGAGGCGCACGCGGCCAAGACCCTGCGCGCACTCCGCACAGCGGGTCTGGTCGCGAGCACCCGCGGCCAGGCCGGGGGCTACGGTCTGGCACGTCCGGCACACCAGTTGATGGTCCGCGAGGTGCTGCTGCTTCTGGGAGAACCCTTGTTCGCCGACGGTTTTTGCGACCGGCACGCCGGGATCGCGGCGCGCTGCAGGCATGCCTCGGACTGCAGCATCCGAGCGGTCTGGCGAAAGGTGCAAGCGGCGGTGGACGCCGCGCTGGCCGGCTTGACGTTGCAGGACCTGCTGGGGCCGGATCGCACGATTCGCGAGCCCGCCGCACCGCCCGGGCCATGAGCGCCACCGGGCCCACGACCCAGAGCACGCGCGAAATCCCAATGCGCTCGCAAGCCGCACAACGCCAGCAACCTCCGTGGGCCCGACTGCGCGGGTTCGCACGCCCGCCGGGCGGCTACCCCTCGCACGGGGTAGCCCGGGTGCGGCTACGTTGGCGTCGGTACCGATGGGTTCGCGGGGAGTCGACAGTCGTGGTGCGGACGGCATCGCGCATCGCTCCACGAGCGCTGCTTTGCCCTTCGGCTGGTTGCTCCGCCCACGGTCGCAGAATAGACTCTTTTCCGGCAAGCCGTTTTCCACTCTTACCGGGGAGGCTCCTGTGAAAGTCCTGATCGCGGACGACGACGCATCTACGCGCCTGATGCTCCGTAGGCTCGTCGTCAGCTGGGGTTTCGAGGTCGTCGAGGCCGCGGACGGGGAACGGGCGTGGCAGGAGCTCAACAGCGACGATCCACCTCGTATCGCCCTCGTCGACTGGATGATGCCGCTGCTGGACGGCGTAGCTGTCTGCAACAGGTTGTCCTCGGCGCAAGGCAGGCCCCTCATTTACAGGATTCTCCTTACGGTCAAGTCGGACACGTCCGCGCTGGTGGAGGCGCTGGACAGCGGCGCTCACGACTTCGTCTCGAAGCCCGTCAGTGCGCCCGCGCTACGCAGCCGTGTGCTCGTAGGGAAACGTCTGGTGGAGGCTGAGGACCGGGTCCAGAAGCAAGCGCAGGAGATGGCTCGCCTCGCCCTGCTGGACGCCTTGACCGGGATCGACAACCGGCGGGCGGGCGAGGCGCGGCTCCACGAGCGGCTCAGCGAGTTGAGCCGGGGCGGCGCCCCCGTGGGCCTCGTACTCATCGACATCGATCGGTTCAAGCGGATCAACGACCGTTTCGGGCACGCCGTTGGCGACCAATTCATCAAGCTCGTGGCGCACGCCGTCAGGAGTCGCCTTCGGGCTCATGACTACGTCGCGCGCTGGGGTGGCGAGGAGTTTGTCGCGCTCGTGGCAGGCGTCCGCGACGACACCCTCGCAGCGGTGGCCGAACACCTCCGGCGCACGGTTGAAGAGGCGAGCGTGCCCGGTCCTCAAGGCCCGGTTCGGGCCACCATCTCGATCGGCGCGACGCTGCTTCGTCCCGACGACTCCGACGGGTCGGCGCTGGCTCGCGCCGATTCGCTGCTCTACGAGAGCAAGCGCGCTGGCCGAAACCGCGTCACCACTGGTTGAGCGTGGATTCCGCATTTTGGCTCGCGAGCGATCCGCGCTCCGCATTCCGCCCAGCACAACCCCTGCAGCAGAAGGACCACTCCGGTCAAAGCCCTATTCCCACAAAGTGCGCAGATCGATTCACTCATCCCGCCCTTCTTTGCGCGTCACTCTGAACGCCTCGGCGAACTCGTGCGCACCGGAAAGAGTCTTGCGGTGGAAGAGCTCGGTGATCGGAAACCGGGTTCGCGAGCCTTTCGCAGGAACCCGGGAACTTCCGTGTGAAGCGTGGGCTCGCCGCCCACGAATGCCACCGCACGGATACCACGCTCTCGCGTCTGCTCGAGCGGCCCCACGACGAGCTTCGCCGACGGCAGGGGATCATTATCCGCGCGAATAGGCTCTTCGCCTCAAAGAGAGTCAATGGGGCGGTCGCTGCGCCGCGTCCGGGCTGGCACTGGCCCGTAGGGGCCCCCCATAGCTGTTAGCAGTTTCCCGGTCGGGCCTGTCCGGACAACTAGCAACACTCGACTAGCAACACGGAACGCCAACGGGGAATGGCTACGCGCTTTGGTCGGCGCGGCGCCGGG
>JAJZQG010000242.1 GCA_021847645.1 Myxococcales bacterium | reverse complement strand
GAGCCGGGAGCGGAACGTTTCAATCCGCGCCGGCCCAGGAACGAGCCGGCGATCCTCCTTGAACCGTTGAATCAGCATCTCAGCGGCGGTTTCAATCCGCGCCGGCCCAGGAACGAGCCGGCGATGGTAATTGCCCACTACGGCGAAGGCGCCATCGAGTTTCAATCCGCGCCGGCCCAGGAACGAGCCGGCGATGTTCGGAAGTGCCTTTAGTCAAGCCAGTTTCGCGTTTCAATCCGCGCCGGCCCAGGAACGAGCCGGCGATCTTCGATCCCCGTGAAGTCCAACTGCGGTTCCTCGTTTCAATCCGCGCCGGCCCAGGAACGAGCCGGCGATGGTCACGTCGATGCGGCGCCACCTGCAGATCCAGGTTTCAATCCGCGCCGGCCCAGGAACGAGCCGGCGATCTCCGGCGTCTGGAGACCGGCGCGCGGAACGTAGTTTCAATCCGCGCCGGCCCAGGAACGAGCCGGCGATGTTTGATGCTGCCGCGTTCGGCGGTGTTGTGCTTGTTTCAATCCGCGCCGGCCCAGGAACGAGCCGGCGATTTCGCAGAAAAGCACAAGGCTGTCATCTTTTTGGTTGTTTCAATCCGCGCCGGCCCAGGAACGAGCCGGCGATCGCTCAGATAGGGCGGCGATGCGGGATTGGATGCGGTTTCAATCCGCGCCGGCCCAGGAACGAGCCGGCGATGGTGGCCGTGGGCCGAAATTTCGATAAAACCGGTGTTTCAATCCGCGCCGGCCCAGGAACGAGCCGGCGATCGCTGACATGCCCGAACCTCCGCCCGATCGATTTGTTTCAATCCGCGCCGGCCCAGGAACGAGCCGGCGATCATGACCCGCGCCGAGATGTTGGCGATGTACTTGTTTCAATCCGCGCCGGCCCAGGAACGAGCCGGCGATCGGGCGTGTATAGACCCAACACCAGATCCGGGTAGTTTCAATCCGCGCCGGCCCAGGAACGAGCCGGCGATAGCCCGAACGCATTCGGGCGAAGCTACACCCATTTTCTCGCGCATTCCGCCGAGGGCTCGGTGCCCTCAGCGCCCCGGTGATCAGCCGAGGCCCTTTCAACCGATTTCGCCGCGGAATGCAGCACCCGCCGTCCCCCCCTGTTTCCATGATCGCTCCAGGTCGGCGGCAAGCCAGAATCACACGATCAACGGACCGTCCGGGTCCAACGGCCGCCGAACGCCGTGGTGCTCCGTCTTTCGTGCGTCGTCGTCCCCCAGGAAGTACACCCGCACGCTGTCGAGCGAGGAGTCGATGATGCCCAAGAGGTTGTCGCGCAGGATCAGCCATTCCTTCTCCGTCACCGAGCACTCGAACACCGAGTATTGCACCCGCACGCCGTAGCTCTTGCACGCCTTTGCCACCCTGCGCAACCTGCGAGGACCGTCGGCGTCGGTCGTCGAGACGTCGTAGCTCACGATGGTCTTCATGCATCGCCCCCCTCACTTGGCCAGGAATGGCACGTACTCGGCTTCGCCGCGAATCGCGCGCGCGAGCAGCCTCGCCTGAATATGGGGCATCAACGCCCACGTCGCGGTTTGCCCCGTAAGCGGGTGTGTCACCTCGTCCTGCTTGCGCGTCTGGTACTCCACGAGAAACGCCTTGCGGGCCGCGTCCGTCATCCTCGTTTCTCGGGTTGGCAGCCGCTCGAACGCTTCCGTGTTGACCTGAGCCAGCCGGACCATCGCCAAGACCATCCGATCCACCACCAACGACCGGAACTCCTCCATCAGGTCCAGCGCCAGGGCCGGACGTCCCGGCCTTTCGGCATGGAGGAACCCCACGGCCGGATCGAGCCCCGCCGCCTGCACCGCCGCCATGCAGTCCTGGGACAGAAGCGCGTAGCCAAACGACAGCAGCGCGTTGACCTCGTTCTCCGGCGGCCGCCTCGTGCGCTTCTCGAAATGCAGATCCCCTGGCCCGAGCATCGTATCGAACACCTCGAAGTAGCGCGCAGCGGCCTCGCCCTCCATGCCGCGCAGCTCGTCCAGACCAGGCGCATTCACTACGCGCTCGCCCAGGACTTTCAATCGATCAGCTGCCGCGCTAATCGCGCTCACGTCCTCGGCCCGTGTTCTCGCGGCCCGGCGCAGCTGCACTCGTGAGTTGGCAATCTTCCCGGCAACGCAGCCTCGCGCGAGGACCAGACTGCGCGACGCATCGTCCGCGGCCTTGTACTGCGCGCGTCGCAACGTCGCGGTCTGGCTCATTCGCCCCTCTACTCTCGCTTGGAAGCGCCCCGAGTGGCTGAGAAACGCGACCGAGACCCCGGCTTCGGCGCACGCTTCCATCGCCTCGGCGCTCACCAGCACCTGCCCGAAGCACACCACGCTGACGAGGTGGTGCAGCGGCACTTGCAGGCGCGTCTCCCGGTCGACCTTGACCTTCAGGCTCTGACCCTCACGGCCGACGAACGCGTTCGGAACGGTGACGTACAGCGTATTGAGCACGTTGGTCATGGCTGCCTCACTCCCCCGCCAGTGCCGTGCGCAACGCGCTCGCGAGGCTCGGTGCGTCGGCGATAGCCGTCGGACTGCACGCCGGCCGGAGCGAGCACCCTTCACACTGCGGCTTGAGCACCGGTTTTGGCACTGTCCGAGAGCTGACGAGCTCTCTCAGGCGCTCTGCCGTCGCTGCCACCAGGGCGCGGAGCGCGTCGTCGATCCGCACCACCCGCCGTCGTTGGGTCTTGGCATGAAAGACCGCGCCCTCCGGCACAGCCACACCCGTCATCTCCTCGAGCGCCATCGCTTGCGCGGCCAGCTGCACGTCGGCGTTCTGCCAGCGCCGCCGCGCACCGCGCTTGTACTCCACCGGGAAGGGCTGCTCTCCGCCTCCGCGCGTGACGAACTCCACCGCGTCGGCCACGCCATACACCCCGAGCCGTTCCGAGCGCAGTGCAACCGTGCGCAACACCCGGATCCCCGGCCGGTTCGTCTCTTCCGCAGAGTCCACCCGGTCGTGAAGCAGCAAGCCGGCCGTGGTGTGTGCGTTTTCGATCCATACCCCATCGACATGAATCAACGCGGCTCGCCGTTCGCAGTACAGCACGTGGTTCAGGGCTGAGATGGGCAGCAGCTCGTCAACCTCCATCGGTCAGCCCTCCTGTGGCGCCGTTCGCGCGGCCCCCGCGTCGCCAGGAGCCCAGCAGTCCCGCGGGCCCATAATGAGCGAGCGGCTTTGCTCGAGTTGCGCCGCGAACAGGTCGAAGCTGCAGCTCCTGTTTCGGAGCTCGCCGATCTGTGCCGCGGTGGCTGAGCGAATCAATGGAAGCGCGACTCGCTCCACGCCCGCTCTGGTCGCCTCCGGCTGTCCGTAGAGCGCCATCTTGAACGAACCGCGTTGCCGGCGCTCCGCCTGTGCCAGTCCGATCGCGGGGTTGATGATCGCCTGAAGCTCGAGCACCCACGCCTCGACCGTTTCCACCGGCACGACCACGATGACAGGCCACGTTTGCGGCGGCTTCTGCGGCAGCGCTGGCAACGACGCGCGCACCCGGGCGACGGTTTCGTCGATCGCGCAGTGCCGGCATCCGGTCGTCGGACCCGCGTGGTTCCAATGACGAGGGTGCCGGGGGTCCTCCCGCGCGCCCGACCGCACCAGATCCATGTTGCCGTCATTGTCGACGCCGATGACCGCAAGCTGGGCGCACATCGTGTAGAACCGCCGGAGTGCTTGATCGACGTTCCTCAGAACGAATTGCCATCCGCGCCCAGGCGCGTCGATCCAGTCGGGCACGAGTTCCCCTTCGGGTATTCCGAGCAGCGCAGCGAGGAAGGAACGCACGATGAGGTGGTCCCAGCCCTCGACGTGAAATCCAACGAGGATTCCCATGATCAGAGGTACTCGTAAAGCCCCGTGGCCCATGCATGGCCGATGGATTCGATCGCGCCGCCCTGCTGCTGGAGCTTCGCCAGGATATCCGGCAGCGGCGTGACGCGGCTCCCGGCGTCGCCGACTTGGTCGAAGACACTGACCGCGTCGGGCATCTCGCTGAAAAGGTTGACAAGATCGGGCGAATGCGTGGTCAGCAGCACCTGGCTCCGCCGCTCTGCCTCGGGCGGGTACGCCAGGCCGAGCATCTGGTCGAACAGCCATCGTAGCCTGCGAGGGTGCAACCCGGTTTCGGGCTCCTCGAGACACAACAGCCCCGGCCGTTTCGGACCGCGAAGGATCGCCAACAATCCGAGTGTCAAGACGGTGCCGTCGCTCAGATCGCGCGCGGTGATGTGGCCCCGGTGCCCCTTGAACGACAGAGCAAAGCCCTGGCGGCCAGGTCCAACCTGCGTAACCAGGATCGCATCGAGGTGTGGGAGGAGTTCAGCCATGTCACCGTGGATCTGCTGAAAGGCGGAAGCGTGCTCCGGCGTGGACTTGAGGTAGCCCAAAAAGTCCGGCAGCCGGCCGCCATAGTAGTCGATGCGATCCGTCGACTGCCCCGTGCCGAGCGACTTCAGGTCCGACACCTCCAGATGATAGTACCCGACGCTGGAGAGTGAACGTGCGACGGCCCTTGCCATCCTCACGTTCGGCGCGTCGGGCGCCGCCACGCTGCCTTGCCAGACCTTGTTGAGGACGGTCGGGTCGTACGCATCGACGTCTCCGAACTCCCCCATGAACTTGCTCTGGCTCCGGCGCTGGAAGACCCACTGCCATTCCTCATCCCCGGACTTGCGCTGCAGCTTCTCGAACAGCACATACAGCCCGGCAGGCGAGTCTGCGATGGCGAGCTCGTATCGGAACGTCGTCGCCGGATGATCTTCCACCTCGTCCAGGTCGACCTCGAACGAGATCGGGTCGGTCTCGCCGCACCACCGGCTGCGGACCCAATGGAACTCGCCGAGCCCAGGCGGAAATAACTCTGCGAGCTCCCGATGAACGGAGTTCTGCAGGAGAACCAGCGCCTTGAAGACATTCGACTTGCCGCTGCCGGCAGGTCCTACCAGCAGCGCGATCGGCCCGAGGCGCAGCTCGGTCAGTGAGTGGCTCCGGAAGTTCTGCAATCGAAGACGGGTAATCATGGCGATCCCTGCGGGCTGCGAGCAAACCTATCACGCGCGCCATCTCAACGCGACGCACCGCGCTGGCGTCGAACGTCAGGAGCCAGCTTGAGCCGGAGGCTGGTCGGATTCGATTTCAAAGCCGCCCTCCTTCGCTTTCACGTGGAACGTCGCACGTACCCCCACGAGCGGCTTGTCGTTCACCGTAACCTGGTAGTCGGCGAAGCTGCGCGTGGGCGTACGAAGCGATTCTACCTTCACCATGTCAAAGAGCGCGTGCGCCGGCGCATTGCCGAGCGCGGAGTCGTGCTCGAAGATGACCAATCCGCGGGTGGACATCAAGCCCCGCGCCGCGCTCCGGTCGTGCTCGAACATATTCTCGAGCGCCTCGAAGAGCAGTGCCAGGTCGTCGTCGGTGAATCCGGTGCCCTGCACGCGGTGCTTCGGGTCGCGGGCCGCTAGCGCCGGGGACACGAATCCGTGCGCCCGGTACAGGCCGTACGGCACCGTGGCCTTTCGGCCCATCGTGCGGTTCTCACCACCTTGGGCGGCGGCTTCTTTCTCGGTCGTCACAGCCACCCGCGTAACGGAGTGCTCCTGCGTCAGAATCCGGTCGACCGACCGGGCAAACGTGAGCTGAACCGGCCCCCGCACCTGCCCGGCGTTCACATTCGTCGACATCACTGCGCCGAACGTGCGCACATCAAAGTAGGTCCGACACATCCAGTCGCGAGCCTTGTCGACGTCTTCCCTCTTCGGCTTGCGAGATTTTGTCTTCTTCGCCAACTCGGACGCGAAACGCCCCGCGTCGTCGCTGATCTCCTTCAGCCCCGCGAGCGCGGCCTTGAGCTCGTCCTTCTCAAGCGCTCCAGAATACACGAGCTTGGGGATCTCGTCCTCGCCCTCCTCAATGCTGAACCCGTCTGGAAGGTCGACCTCTTCGTTCAGGACGGCGCGGAGCTTCTCGGGGACAACCTCGGACGCCGGGTCGTTGAACGCGATGCCCTCCGCCACATACGCCTCGCGATGCAGCAGGTTCAGCACCGCGCGCTCGTGAACGTAGATCTGAAACCCGGCGTCGGGTTCCGCGTCGCTTTTCGCAAGGGCGACGTAGTTGCGCACCTTCCGTTTGATGCAAACGTCGGTGACGAGGCCATGGCCCGTCTCCGGATCGACGCGCGGCAAGTTACCGGCGTCGGGATCGCCATTCGGATTCCCGTCCTGCACGTCGAACAGCAGCACGAAGTCGTAGCGTTTCTCAATCGTGTCGGGCATGTGTCGTTCTCCTGTCGCCAATCGGGACGGTTTTCGTCCTCGGACAAGTCAAGGGGCGCGCTTGGGGTCCGGAGCCTCTTCGACAGGCGGCTGGCCCGGTGACGAGAGCCGGGCGAAGATGGCCTCCCGCTGGTGATAGTAGCCCACGGCAAACAGGCCTTGGTCCTCGAGGCTGAGCGCACTCGGGAATCCTTCGGGGGGCATCTTCGCCATGATCCCACCCAACTGCTTGTCGAAGATGACGCTGAGGCCCTTCTTCGCCGAAGCAAGCTTTTTCTGGTGGTGAACAGACAGGTCAATCAACCGCCCGAACACCATGGCGGGGGTGCGAGAAGCGGCCCCGAAGTACCGGTCGCGGATCGTCGTATTGATATCGCGCTCCTTTCCGTGCGCCGCGGCTTGCAGCCGCTCGAGCACCGCGAATAGGCGCCCCAACAGGTAAGGCCGACAATCGTTGCTTTCATCGAGACTCACGGTGATCTCCTTCCTACCCAGCCGTCGAAGCACGGCCTTGATGATTCCGAACCGAGCGCGCTGGTCGAACCGCGCCGTATCCAGGTCGTCCCTCGCGCGCGGTGGCAGCCGGACACGCTCGAGTGCCGCGGATAACAGGGAGAGCGGAAGGCGGCCGCCGTGCACCGCCGCTCGGAAGAGTTGGGTGGCGACGTTGGGAGGCAGACCGCGCCTGTCCTTGGCGCCCGGGGTCGCCTCCAATGCCCGCAGCATCGGGAGCAGCGGCATCGGACGCGCTTCCCCTGCATCTACCTGGAGATCATCGAACCATCGATCGAGGTTTCGTTTCACCGCGTCGGCAGTGCTCTCGAACCAGTCGCGGACGACGACACGTCCCGAGTTCGAGGAGAGCGTGACGGCGTAGAAGGGCGCGGCGTCGAATGCCGAGGTTCGGACGCCACGCCAGACCTCTTCCGCCGATTCAACGGCGTCTCGAATTCGAGGCGGGGGATCGAACAGCTGCAATAGGAGGTTCTGAGCCTGCGTCTCGCGAGTCCAGAACACTACCGCAGTCGCCTTGTCGATGAGGACCGCGCCTCGCCGGCGCCCTCCGTCTTTCCCGAGAAGGTGGTTGACCGCGGCCACGTAGGATTCGGCAGCAATCTCCGAGATCGGCGCGTTCGCTCCCTTCTCGAGGTGCTGCGAGGAGTACGCGCGCGCGCTTCTCTCGAAGGCGACGAGCGGTGCCCCGGTGCCGGGGAATGGAGCTCCCTTCAGCTTCGGGTGCGTCTCTGCTATGGGCGCCATGCGCCCACTCACGAGGCAGCGGCCAAGCGGAGTGGTCGCTCTGACGGCTCGTTCGGCGTCGCGGCGATCCAGCCACCACCGGCGCACGCTGTCCCTCGCGTGGATGTAGGTTCCGTCGTCCTCCAAAAACGGCGCGAGCACGCAGTTGCCGCGCTTGTCCGCAGCCGAACCTTCCTTCTTCGCGAGCTCGGCGTCGGCGTCGCTCACGGCCTTGCCGTCGGACAGGAAGATGCGAAGCGCCCGAAGCCCGTCGTCGCCCGAGGCTTGCTCAGCTTCGTGCACCAACCGCGTGTACGCCTTCCTCGACCTCTCGGCGGCGGTCGGGTCTCGGCTATCGAGCTTCTGGATCCCGAGCACATACATTGCTGTCGCGACGAGGAACCGCTGGGACCCTGGGTTGTTGTCGTTCGGGCTCTTGGGCAGACCGCCGAATTCCTCACGCCGCTTGCCGGACCCGAGCGACACGAGACCAAGAAACCGCCCGTCCTTGGCGAGCACGAGCTGATAGTGGACCGTCCGCTGCTCGAAATCCAGGTCGCCAAGTCCCTCTCGCTGCGCGTATTCGAATAGAGCCTGCAGCATCATCGCTGCCCCTCCATCGCGCCCCGAACCTCGCGACGAGCCGGTACCCGCACCACACCTCCCTCGAGCCGCGCGTCGAAGAACAGCGGGCGTACCACTGCATCCCTCGGCGCATCTCCCCCTGCAAACCCAGGCCAGTCGAAGTCGTAGAACATCCACCCAAGCGGCCGCGCCACGCCAGGATCGATCGGATGTGTCTCCTCCTTCGCGGGGCCCACACGCGCCGCGAACTCCCTGCATCCCAGGTACGGTGCGTGGTGATGCTGACCCTTCTCCAGACGTCGTCGGAACATCTCGACGTACTTCGCCACGGGATCGCTGTCACCGGCTTCGCTGGTCAGCTCGAACCACGCCTCGACCACGTAGTCCACGTCCCGCAGAGCGACCGTGTTGCGCTGGGTACGCTCGTCTTCCACGATCAGCGCCTCGCCCGCCTTCGGGGACTTGGGAGCGACCTTCTGCACTTCGTTGCGCCGGAAGCTCGCCCAGCGCACCGGGTTCAGCACTTCGATCGCACCGATGTGCCACGCGATCTGCGGCTTCCAGAGTATCGCTTCGAGGATCCCGCGCGCCGCCGAGGGAGTCATCACCTCGTAGCTCACACGCTCCACCTTCATCTCCGGGCGCGTGAAGCACGCCAGCTCGCCGCTTACGCGGACGCGGAAGGGATCGCTCTTGCCACCGCGCATCATGTCCTCCTGTCCCTCACACAATCAGCGAGCTCGGGGCTGGCAGCCCCACGCGCTCTGGATCCAGTCCGAATCGTTCGTCGTACGCGCCTGCGTCGAGCAGCACGGTAGCTGCGCCGTCGGCGATGTCTTCGACCAGCCCCGCCGCCTTCCACGCCTCCACGTCCTTTCGGTTGACCGTCACCGTCACCCGCGAGAGCTCACGCAAGCGTGCTCTGGAAGGTCCGGCGAACCTCAGCTCCGCAACCGCCTTCCTGGCCCGCTCGTCCCAGGGCACCGCTACCGGCGCGGCCCAGTCCTGGTCGATGATGCGGTACTTGTCGGCGACCTGCTCGAAGCTGAGCTCCGCCCGCAGCTGCTGGATGCCTTTCTCGTCATGCACGTTCGCCCCTCCCGCGCCATACAGGCGCGCGAAGAATCGTGTATGCGTGTCCGGGTCGAACAGGTCGATCGGCCCCGCTCGCAACATGATTCGCGTGATCTCGAGCGCCTGCTGCAAGATGCCCGGCGGCGGCTCGGTTTCGGCCAGGAACACGCGCAACACGCCGAGCCCGGCCAGCCTGCCTTCCCGGTTGCACCGTCCCGCGGCCTGCGCGAGCGAGTCCAGACCGGCCAGGGCGCGAAAAACCACGGGGAAGTCCAAGTCCACGCCCGCTTCGACAAGCTGTGTCGCAACGACTCTCACCGGCTCGCCGCGGCTCTTGCGGGCGCTGATCTCCGCGAGCCGTTCCCGTCGGTGCGCCGGGCACATCAGCGCGGACAGGTGAAGCGTGGAGCGATCCTCCGTGCGCCCGTCCACCGAACGCACCAGCTCCCTTGCGTCCGCTCGCCTGTGCACGATCGCGAGCACGTCCGTCTCCGCAGCGACGTGCTCGGCCAGCGCGTCGTACGAAACCGGTGCGTCTGCCATGCTCCAGTCAACCTCGACGCGCCGGACACGCTGGGCGAGAGCTGCGGGCTCGGGCAAGATTTCGGTGGCCTGGTCGAAGCCGGCGTCACGCAGGTGGGACCTCAGCAGCGCCGGCTGCGTCGCAGTGCATAGGACCAAGGAGCATCCGTAGTCATGGACAAGCGAGCTGAGCACATCGGTCGTCGGCGCGAGCAACCCGCGCGGCAGCGTCTGCGCTTCGTCGAGGATGATCACCGAGCCCGCGAGGTTGTGCAGCTTCCGGCACCTGGAGCTGCGCCGCGCGAATAGGCTCTCCAGCAGCTGCACGTTCGTCGTCACGACGACGGGCGCATCCCAGTTCTCGCATGCGACGCGGCTCTTCGCCGTCTCGCGCAGTGGGTCGAGCGAGGTGTGGTGCTCGAGCACCGTGGCGTCGCCGTCGACCGCTCCGAATCCCCGTCGGTACGCATCCGCAGATTGCTCCAGGATCGCCGTGAAGGGGAGCGCTACGACGATGCGGCGCAGGCCATGACGAACCGCGTGCTGAAGTGCGAACTCCATGGCTGCCAGCGTCTTGCCGCTGCCCGTGGGCGCGGTCAGGGTGAAGACGCCCTGCGGCAGCTGTGAGCAACCTCTGCAGGCGGCACGGACCTCCGCGCGCAAACGGTTGACCGCGGTATCCGGCGCAGCCGCGCCGATCGCGTCGATACGAGCTCCCAGCCGCGCGGCGAGTTCCGCAAGCGGCACGCCCCCGCCGCGTATCGCGCTGCGCGTGGGATCGAAGAACGCCTCGGTGTCCAGGAAATCGGCGTCGCACAACGCGGAGAACAGCATTCGCGTGTACAGCTCGAAGCTGCGGAATCCGTCGGCGTCGCCCTGCGCGCTGGGCACGAAACGCGACGGAGGCGCGGGCACTCCGCACCCCAGGAGTTCGCGCGACGCCCCGTCTGCGACTGCGACGGCCAGCCGACTCCTCTTCCCGGCGAGGCGCTCGCGCAGCTTCCGCCGGTCAGCCAGGCCGGCGTGGTGGCCCGCGATCGCGAACACGATTGCCAAACCGTGCTCGTGGCTCTCAGCATGCAACGCCCCCGCGCTGGAGTGATCGACCCTCTTTCCGCTGCCCGCGTGGTCGCCGGTCTCTACATGTGCCTGAGGACCGGCGACGCCGCGGAGGTACTCTTGGAAGTCATTCGCGTACTTCCCGACATCATGCCAGCGCCCAGCTACTTCCGCCTGCTCCCCACCGCCGAAGCGGCCGGCAAACTCCCTGGCGAGGGCAGCAACACTGCGCAAATGCTCCTCCAAGGCGTGTGTCTCCCCGGATGCGCCGATATGCGCGAGCGACTTCGCCGCCATGTCTGCCACCGTACCGCACCCCCCCGCTCCCGGCAATGGTGGCTGCGCTTCCGGAGCGCGTGCGCTCCATTTCCCAACCGTGCGGAGAGAGCTCGCGGTCCTCCGGACATGTCCCCCGGCCCGCCCGAACGCCGCCCCGTCCCATCCGGACCAAGCGCCGCCATCCGGACAGCGCTCCCACCCATCCGGACAGCCAAGTTGCGCATCCGGACAGCGAGCTTGCCCATCCGGACACGCCGCGGCCATCCGGACAGCCAGCCGTCATCCGGACAAATCCGGTCCAGGTGAACTTCTGTCCAGATACGTTGAGAACGAAGAAAATGATTGAAACGAGATTCCGGGCTGGAGTAGCCTTTCCTGCCATGCCGACCACCAAGAAAGACGACCCCGCACGCTGGTTGGCCGTGGCGCAGACTGTCGAGAGCACGGCCAACCCGCTCACCATTCCCTACGAGATCACCCTCAAGGAGGCGGCCCAATCCGCCGATTTCGTCGACGCTTACTGGGAGCCCCAAGGCACCCGTCCGGGACTGTCGAGCGTCGCCAAGCGGCTTCCGCACAGCACCGCTGCCGACCTGCGCTCCCTGATTCACGCTGTCCAAGACGCCCAGACCAACCTGCTGCTGCTCGTCGACCCGATCGTCATCGACCAGGGCGAGCGTGCACGCACGCTCATCGACGAGCTGGCGTCTGCCCTCGAGTTCCTCCTGGACGACGGCGTGCAGGAGCCAGCTGACGACCAACTCGTCTCCCTTCGAGACTTCCACGCGCAAGACGGCCAGCGCTCCAGCGCGTTGGCCCAATCGCTCAATGACTATGCGACCCTCGCAGACACGCTCCGCGATCGCCTGGTCGAGGTCGACACTTCATTCGACCCCGCCTGGATCGACGAAGCCCGAAAGCTGGCGAAGGCGCTGTCAACCTCGGCGTCGAAGCCGGCCGCGTCGGCCAAGGAGATCGCCGACGCCACGGCACTTCGCAATCGGCTGCTGACTCTGATGCAGCAGCGGGTCGCGAGCGTACGCAAGGCCGCCAGGCGCGTCTTCCGCAAGCAGCCCGAGCTCATCCGCCAGGTCACCAGCGCCTACGAGCGCCGCCGTCGCGCCGAGCGCCGCGCAAAGCAGGCGAGCGAAGCGACCGCCCCCGCGACTCCGCCCACTGCCTGACGCCCGCCCCTGGCACGCTCAAGCGATACGCCCGGCCCACCGCTCGTGCTTCCGTCAGATGAATCCGCCCGCAGAGGGTCGCTGCGAACTACCACGCAGCCGGCGCGGCGGCTAGCATCGCTCAACGCGCCCCAGGTTCGCTCGATGGTCCTGCGGGCGAGTCCGGGTCTCCGAGCCTGCCGGGCCTTGGGGGCCGCACGGCGGTCGGCGGTGGCGGATTTGCCCGCAATTCACGTAGCAAGCGCTCATCCGAAAAGCCCATCGCGCAGAAAACAACTAGGAACTAGGAACATTGCGCCAGGAAGCGGTCTCGTCGGACCGCATGGTTGGGAGAGGAGGATGCATGTAGCAGCAGAAACCTTTCGAAGTA
>JAJZQG010000241.1 GCA_021847645.1 Myxococcales bacterium | reverse complement strand
CGTGATAGCGCTGGAACGATGGCTCGCTCGAACAATGGCCAGGCGATACGCGAATCGCAGCGGACAGCGCAGAAGCTGGTGCAGCTGACCAAGTCCCTGCCATTGGCTCGACGAGGCGGGCAAGCTGTGCTCCCCCTTCGCGCCGCACAGACCTGCCCGCTGGTGCCGGATTCGCGGCTCCTCATGCCCATCTCCGGTATGCTTTGACGCCGATGGGCCCGGCCCCGGCCACCGCTGGCGCCAGAAGGCTCCATCTCAACGTGATCCAGTTTAGGCGCCTCAGGTTGAGTTTGCAGGAGCAGTCGGTGTATTCTGACGGCAAATGAAATCGCTGGCGCAGAGTCGGCCGTCGAGCGCTGTGCGAGCCCTAGCGCTGGGCTGCTCTGTGGCGGCGGCCGCCATGCTCTCCGTGTATGCGTGCACGGAGTACGATTCCTCGCTGCTGCTGTTCACGGACGCCGGTGCCGACGTCTCGGACGCGGCACCCGAAACGCATCCTGACGTCTTCGATGCCACAGACGACAGCCACGACGCCGTAGATGCGCCTGACGCATCGGACGACGCCGATGTGTCCGACGAAGCCGTGGACGCCAGCCCGGAAGCGGCCGTGTGCTCGGCCACGCAGGTCGACTGCGATGGGGACACGTCCAACGGCTGCGAAACGAACCTGTTGGCAAATCCCAAGAGCTGTGGCTGGTGCAACCACGATTGCATGGGCACGGCTTGCATGAACGGGCTCTGCGTCCCCACCACGCTGGCTGCGGGCCAGAGTTCTCCGGGGAACATCGCGCAAGATGCTGACTACGTCTATTGGGCAAACTCGGTTCAGAATGGCGCGATCATGCGCATTGCCAAGACCGGGACTGCACCCGAGGTCGTAGCACCGTCGTCCAATCCCCCCGGTGGTCTCGCGGTCGATGTAGCCGCGATCTACTGGTCCGAGAGCATGGACAACAGCTCGGTCTGGCGCCTCGACAAGAGTGGAATCGAGGACGGCGGCGCGGCTGTCGCCCTCGCCACGGGCCAGGGCATGAGCATGACGTTGACCGTGGACGACGGCGCATGGGTGTACTGGTGCACGGCAACCACTGTGAGGAAAGTCCCCAAGGCGGGGGGGACGGTGGCGTACGTGGCAACGAACATGGGGCACCCGGGAGGCATCATCTGGAACCTGGGCTTCCTGTACTGGACGGACGCGGTTGGAGGCAATGTCTACGGCGTCGACACGCCCGACGGTCCTGTCGTGAAGGTGGCTACGGGCCAGTCGTTCCCCACCGGAATCACGGCAGACTTTACCACGCTGTATTGGGCGGACATGCTTACCGTGCCAGATGCAGGTCCAGCCGGCATCATGGCGATGACAAAGGCTGATCCTACGCAACTCACACTCCTGGCGGGGAGCCAATCTTCTCCGCTCGGCGTCGCGGAGTCGGGTTCGTACGTGTATTGGACGAACAACGTGAGCGGCGAGGTCATGCGGACAGCCAAGACTGGCGGCACCCCGCAGAAGCTCGCCCAAGGCCAGGGGGCTCCCTCGGGGATCGTCGTGGATGAGAGCTGGGTATACTGGACGAGCCGCGACGACGGCAAGGTCATGCGCGTGGCGAAGTAGCTGCACGCGCCGCGGAGCCGACGATTCGCTGCGACGGTTCGCGGGCTTGGGCTCCGCCTCATCGGTCAGAATGGCATTCTGCCGGGCAAGGTGCCATACGAGCCCGCGGAGACCAGGCGACATCGAGGCTTGGTGATGCGCGGGACGGTAGAACCGCCGACGTCCAGGCAGCCTCTCAGTGTCCTCTGCACCGGCTTCCGTGGACGCATCAACGGCCTCGGGTATGCCCGCTTCGCTGGTGGCCGGACAGCCGCTCAATTCTCACGTCCGGCTGAACTGGGACGCGAGCTCCGAGATACTCGCTCATCAACTTCGATGCCGGTGCCGCCCTCGCCGGCTGTCAACCGTAGGGGTACATTCCCCGCTTCACGCCTTCGAGCTTCTCGAGCAGCAGATCGTGCTTCTCCTCGTCGAAGAGCAGGTACTCGAGCAGGTACTGCTGAACGACCATCTTCCGCCCTTTCATGAGCTCGAGGGCGTCGCGAACGTTCTTGACCATGTCCCGCTCCGTGGCAATGTGCTCCTCGATGGTCGCCCACACCTGGGAGACGTCCTGGGGGCTGAGGCTGATGGATGACTTCTCCAGGGAGTCGATGATGAGCTGCTGGATCTTCGCGTGCCGCAGGGAATCCGAATGAATGATGTCGGCGACCACCTTGAGGACAGGGTGGTCGGTGTCGTGGGCGAGCTTGTCCATGAATTGGGCTGCAGCGCCTTCGGTCTTCTGCCATTCCTTCAGCTCGCTCACGAGCTTGGTCTGGAGATCCTTGGTCGATAGGTTGCTCATGGTTCCTCCGTTGCTGGTCGTGCTTGCCGGCCGGCCCCCCCGGGCCCGCCGGTCGATACGCCCTTGGATGCCGCTCCTGGACGAGCGTTTCTCGTGACCCCCGGGTGCGCTTGTCCGGTTTGGCCGCCCAGCGACCACGTTCGGGCGCTGGTTCGATCCCTCGCTGGAGCAAGATGCTTCTGGGTTGTTGAGGTCTCCCGCGCGCTCGTGCAAGGGCCTGTGCCACCAAACGCTCGACTCCGCCATTTTGCGGCGACGTCGACGGCCATCAGCATTGCCTCGAGTGCGGCACGGACGTCCGTCGCGCCACATCTCGCTCCACGCTCACGTCGAAGGACTGCACATCGCGTCGAGCCGTCCCCCGAGCACCGGCTTCCAGGAACCCTCGCACCGCCACGGTGACTTCGTCGAGCCTCGTGCACGCCAGCCGATCGTTCGGGACCATCGCCGTGAAGATCCTGGCCCACGCTTGCGACGCGGACGCATCCCTTTGCCCGGCGTCCAGCATCCAGGACTCTTCGCCGTGCAGCGACTTGGTCGCCCGGACACGCGCCGCGGAGGGCCTACCGGCTCACGTCGTCTCGACGGCGCCGACGGCCAAGGTTCCAAGCTCGATCCGCGCCGGTCCTACTTGGCCTTCCACCGCGTGAGCACCTTGCCCACGGCGCCCGCTTGGTCGAGCGGGATGCCGGTCAGGCTCAGCTTGCCGTCGCGCACTTGTACGCCGACCGCCTTGACACCCGCCTTGACCAACGCTTCACGAAGCGCTCGCACCCGCGGCGAATCGGCAGGCGACGGCTTGCGCGCTTGTCCGCGGGCCAGCCGCAGCGCGCTGCGCAGCTGCTCGACGCCGGCCTCGGCGAACCGGATCTTCTTGCTCCCCTTGCCGTTCGGCACCGAGACGGTCTGCGTCGCGGGGTCGATTCTCGCGTCGGGCAGCACGCCCCCATTCTGCGCTTCGAGGATGTCAATCAGCGTCTCGAGCTTGACGATGCCGAATTGGTCTTCATGCTGCGGCTCGAAGTGCCGCGCTACGCGGATGTAGCTTCGCACCGTTCGTTCGCTGCGGTCTGGCTCGCACACCGCCAGGAACTCCCGCGCGGTCTTGAATCCTCCGGCCAGGTACAGCGGCGGATTGCCGTCCAGAATCCGGCCCAGCGACTCGTAGCGGACGTCCCAGCCACGGCTCTCGTCCTGGCGCGAGGCCTCGTAGATTGCGTTTTCTTCCTTCCAAGCCGCCACCACCTTCTTGTCGATGACGACGGGCGACTTGGTGCTCGGCTTGGGGGTTGCTTTTGCGCGTGCTGTGGCCATCCAACTTCCTCCTCGGGGTGAGCGTTGCGACGGGCAGCCTCGTGTCACCCCGCGGCCGGGCATGGTGTGCCAGAAGGCCAACGGCATCAAGGGGCGCGAGGCCGCCAGCCCGGACGGCGGGCAACGGGGCCAACCCCGCTGGAACGGGGTTAACCCCGCTCCGGCGGGGCCGAGGGCCCCAGGACGCAGCGCTCGGGGCTACCGCTCCGCCCGAAGTCTGGTAGGGTGCACCTCGCTGCCCACCCGAGGACGTCGCGCGTGACCCGCGCAACGGCAGCAAGGCGGGGGCGCCCAACCCCAGAGCATCATGCGAGAAGAAAGCTGGAGAGAGGTCAAGCGGAGCCTGTCCGGTCCGGCCGGCGGTTGGCTGTTGGTCGTCGTCGCAGGCCTGGTGGGCGTGCTGGCCGGGTTGGTCGCCGCGGGGTTCGAATCCCTGGTGCACCTGAGCGAGTCGTTCTTCTTCAGCCGAATCGCACGACACGAGTTCGACGGCTGGAAGATCCTCCTGCTCATCCCCCTGCCCGCTCTGGGCGGCTTGGGGGTCGGCCTCATCACGCACTACATCTCCAAGGGCCCACCCGGACACGGCATTCCCGACGTGATGGAAGCGTTGGCCCGGCGCGATGGCACGCTGCACTCCAAGACGGGCCTGCTCAAGATGGTGACCGCCTCGCTGACGATCGGCTCGGGCGGCTCGGCCGGCGTCGAGGGGCCGATCGTTCAGATCGGATCGGTCGTGGGCTCGGCCGTGGCCAGGCACCTGCACGTGAACCGCGAGCACCGCAACACCCTGGTCGGCTGCGGGGCGGCCGCGGGGCTCGCGGCGATCTTCAACGCGCCCATCGCCGGCGTCATCTTCGTGCTCGAAGTCATCCTGCGGGACTTCTCCCTGCGCACCTTCATGCCCGTGGTCGTCGCCAGCGTGCTTGGTGTTGCGACTATCCGGGCGATCCGGCCCGACGCGCCGCTGTTCTCCGTTCCCGCCGTGCTCACACGCGACTACCCGTTTACGATGGCGAAGATGCCTCCGTTCATCGTGTTGGGCATCCTGTGCGGATTGGTCGGCGTGCTGTTCACCTGGAGCTTTCACGCCCAGGAGGGCTACTGGCGCAAGCTCAAGCTGCACCCCGTTGTCAGGCCCGCGCTCGGCGGGCTGGCCTTGGGCGTGCTGGGCGTGGTGTTCGTGCTCGGCTTCGGACGTGGGGTCGGCGGCTACGAGCCCCCCGTGTTCTTCTCGAACGGCTACCCGGTGATCCAATGGCTGTTCGATCCTTCCACGTATCTGAGCGCGGCTCCCGTGCGCCACGCGACCTTCATGCTCCTGGTGGTGGCGATGACGTTGAAGATCGTCGGCACGGGCTTCACGCTCGGCTCCGGCGGCTCCGGCGGCACCTTCGCTCCCGCCCTGTTCATCGGCGCCACCCTCGGCGGAGCCATGGGCATCGTCGTGCGTCAGATCCCGGGTCTGGAGAACGTCACGCCGGCCAACTTCGCCCTCGTGGGCATGGCGGGAGTGCTGGCGGGCACCGTGCACTGCCCCATGACCGCGTTCCTGCTCGTGTTCGAGCTGACCAACGACTACAAGCTGATTCTGCCGACCATGCTGGTCGCGGTCCTGGCCGTGAGCATCTCGCGCCACCTCATGCACGACAGCATCTACACGCGCACGCTCCGCGAGATGGGCGTGCGCATCGGTACCCTGTCGGACCTGACCATCCTTCGCCGCCTGACGGCGACCGAGAGCATGCTCACCCCGGCGATTGCGGTCCATCCCCGCGATCCCGTCCAGAAGCTCATCGAGCTGTCGCTGTCCAACGGGGCCGCCCACTTCGTCGTGGTGGACGAGGATCAGCGCTATGCGGGGATGGTGCTCGACGAGGACTTGCGCATGGCGCTGCTGCAGCGCGAGTCGATTCCCCTGCTGGTGGTCGACGATCTGCGCCGTCCGGATCTGCCCGCCTTGCACTTGGGCGAGAACCTGGAGATGGTGCTCGACAAGTTCAACCACGAGTCCGTGGCGTACTTGCCGGTGGTCCGCGCGGACAACCGGGTGCTGGGCATCATCAGCCGTGGGAGCGTCATGCAGCGGTATCTGACCGCGCTCGAAGAAGAGACGTAGCTGCAGCCGACGTCGTCTCCGCCGCCGGTGCTTGCCATTGACGCGACCACGGCATCGGATAGTACGATGCGTCCCCGATGCCGCTGTTCACCAAGCGCTACAACCCGCCGGGCACGACACCGGGCTCGATTATCCCGCCAGCGCCACGGCCGCGCGAGCCGATGCGCCTTCGGCTGTTCGAGTACGCCGAGGACTCGCTGGTCGAGAAGGACGACCCGGCGCCGGAAGAGTGCGTGCGCTACCTGGAGGACCCACGCATCACGTGGATTCACGTTCAGGGGGAGCCCGACCCGGACACCTTGCGCGAGATGGGCGCCAAGTTCGATCTGCACCCGCTCGCCCTGGAGGACGTGGCCAACAGCGGCCAGCGCCCCAAGGCCGAGGTCTACGGCCACCAGCTGTTCGTGATCGCGGCGCTGCCCTTGCGCGACGACGACCACTTCGTCATTCGCCAGGTGAGCATCTTTCTCGGGTCCAACTACGTGGTG
The DNA here is from genome assembly GCA_021847645.1 of Myxococcales bacterium. Taxonomy (GTDB): domain Bacteria; phylum Myxococcota_A; class Polyangia; order Polyangiales; family Polyangiaceae; genus JAJZQG01. The sequence continues at coordinate 6,289 of JAJZQG010000241.1, read as the reverse complement.
AGCTTCTGCACCGGAGCCTTTGACCCGTTCGACCCCGTGCGTCGGCGGCTGCGTGCGCGCAGCGGGCGAATCCTCGGGTCCGGCACGGACTACCTGTTCCACGCCCTGCTCGACGTGGTCATCGACCAGGGCTTCCCGCTCCTGGAGGAGTTCGGCGCCCAGCTCGAAGATCTGGAGCACGAGCTGCTGACCGCGCCGACCCGCCGGACCCTCAACCACATCCACGCCCACAAGCGTGAGCTGCTTCTGCTGCGCAAGATGCTCTGGCCTCACCGCGAGGTCGCGGCCGCCCTGCTGCGCGACGAGCACAAGCTGTTCCAGGACAGCACGCGCGTCTACCTGCGCGACATCCAGGACCACGCCGTGCAGATCCTCGACCTTCTCGAGCTGTATCGCGAGATGACCACCAGCATGCTCGACGTCTACCTGTCCAGCGTCTCCAATCGCCTCAACGAGGTGATGCGCACCTTGACGTTGATCGCGACCATCTTCATTCCCCTCACGTTCGTCGTCGGGCTGTACGGCATGAACTTCGATCGCACGAGCCCCTACAACATGCCGGAGCTCGGATGGACGTTCGGCTATCCGCTGATCTGGGTGATCATGATCGCCATCGCGGCGGCCATGGTCTGGCTGTTCAAGCGACGAAAGTGGTTGTAGCCGGGAGCCCTGCCGCACGCATGACCCATCCACACTCCGACTCCCCTTCCGTGCCGCCGTCCGCTCCGCGACGCGTGCTCGGCAGCGTCGCGTCCTTCACGCTGGTCTCGGGCTCGATGCTCGGCATCGGCATCTTCATCTATCCCCCGGAGGTCGCCAAGCTGTTGGGCAGCGCCGGCCCGTTCCTGCTCGTGTGGGCCATGGGAGGCCTGGCCGCTTTGGCGGGCGCGGTCGCCTACGCCGAGCTCGGCGCCATGTTCCCCCGCGCCGGCGGCGACTACGAGTTCCTGCGCGAGGGCTTCGGCCCGTCCGTCTCCTTCGCGGCCGGATGGCTCATCTTCGGCGCCGCCTTCACCGGCTCCATCGCCACCATGGCCGTCGCCATGAGCCAATACCAGATCCCCACGCTGGTCCACGCGCTGCCCGGCTGCGCCCACCTCGACTTCCACTCTCCTCTCGTCGTCGCCCCGTTCGGCGGGTCCGTCAATGGTGTCCGCTTGGTGGCCGTCGCCGTGGTGCTGGGCGTAACGTGGCTGAATGCCGCCGGCGCTCGTGTGGCCGCATGGGTGCAGTCGCTGACCACGCTCGTCCCCTTGGCTCTGATGACGATTCTGGGCGTGTGGGCCCTCGCCACGACCCATGCGCTTCCCGCGCCGGACACCACGGCCGCCCTGGTGGCTCCGCGCGGATGGCTGCCGTGGCTCGAGGCCTTCGTGGCGGCCTATATGGCAGTCTACTTCGCCTACGCCGGCTGGAACGCGGTCATCTACGTAGCCGGCGAGGTCCGCAACCCGGGCAAGACAATCCCGCGCGCGCTGCTGGGGGGCACGCTGAGCGTCACCGCGCTGTACCTGCTGCTGTGCGGCTCGTTCCTGCACGTGTTTGGAACCAGCGGCCTGGCAAGGGTCGGAGAAGCGGGCTCCGCCTTGGCCGGGACCCTGGGCGGTCCCGTGGCACGGCTCATCATGACGTCCCTCATCGCCGCCGCGATCCTGTCGAGCATCAACGCCACGATCCTGGGTGGCGCGCGCGTGGCCTACGCCATGGCGAACCGCAAGGCGTTCTGGTCCTGGGCTGCCCAGCTCGACCCGCGGCATGGTGTTCCCCGGCGAGCCCTCCTGCTGCAAGCAGGTTGGACGTGCGCCTATATCCTCACTGGCACCTTCGAGGACATCTATCGGCTCACCAGCCTCGCCATGGTGTTTGCCGGCACGCTTACGGTGCTGTCGGTCTACCTGCTGCGTCGCGCACGACCCGACCACCCCAGGCCCTACCGCACTACGGGCTACCCGTGGCTCCCTGCCCTGTATGTGCTTTCGAGCGTCATCGTGATTGCGACGATGCTCGGCCAAGCCGTCGCCGGCACGCCGGGGGCCCGCTATCCGGTTGCAGGCCTGGGGATCATGCTCCTGGCCTACCTGGGACACCGCTACGCGCGCCGCAAGGCCCCGCAAGCTCCTGCGGCGCGGTGAGCGCCTCGCCGCGGGTCAATCGCGCCCGCCGTTCTCTTGCTTGGCCGGCACCGACGATACGTACAGACGCGACCGCTCCCCGCTGCGGTTGAGCACGAACAGATCCGTGTCGCCGTCGCCCTCGACGTCGAGCGGAACGAGCCGAAGCGTGTGAGCCGTTCGAAGCGGAATCGACGGCGTGTCATCCACGAATCCACCGCTCGGACGCTGCAGGTAGAGCCGATCGACGGCGCCGTCGTTGGCGATGACCAGGTCCGGCAATCGGTCCCGGTCCAGGTCCACCGCCTCCGCGAAACGTCCCGGCGACTTGTCCACGGGCATGCGCGCCGTGGTGTCGTCGAAGAATCGCCCACGCCCATCATTGACCAGCAGCCGGTCCTGCCCGGTCGGCGATATCGCCAGCACGTCGAGAGCCCCGTCGCTGTCCGTATCGACGACCACCGCGCACGACACCGGATCGGGCAACGCACCGAATGCCGCCGAAGCGTCGATGCCGAGCCGGACCGCTGTCTTCGTCGTGTCGTTTCGCACCAGCGACAACGGCGAAGACGCTCCCTGCGCCTCGGTCGCAACCACCAAGTCGTCGTCGCCGTCCTGGTCCAGATCCCCGGCGGCAATCCACGATACCTCGTGGTCCCAGGCAGCGGGAAACGCGACGCGCTCGAAGTCGTCGACCACCACCAAGCCAACGTCGGGCACGTGCAGACGCAGCCCGTCGACCCGCAGCGTGCCGCTCGCCACGCCGGAGGCGAGGCCGAACGAGAGGGTGACCGACTTCAACGGCAGATCGAGCAGCGCATTGGCATCACCGCCGGAGCTGGTCCACAACGCCGGAGATTGCACCTTCACATGCTTCCAGCCGGAGTCCGGCACCTGGCCCACGCTGGAGCTGAATGTCTCGCCGTTGGCGTCCACCAGCGAGATCTGGACCGACGTGCCCGCGGCGTCATCCTGCAGGTCGAGCTCGAGGTCGTCCGGCACGGCCGCCAGCGCGGGGAGCGCGAACGACACGTCCACGGTCCCGCTGGCCACGGATGCATCGAAGTCGACCGCGCAGGACATGCTCCCCGACGCCGCGGTCTGCGTCGTAAGCGTCGCATGGGCGACGAGCTCGGGTGCCGACGTGGTGATGCTACCGCACGCGCGGCCCTTGATGTCCGCGGCGGGCTCGAGTTGGGCAAGGGGCGCGAACTGCGGTTCATGCTCGCCGCCGGTGCGTTGGTAGACTCGCACGTAACCGTTGCCGAATCCCGCGTTGCCCTTTCCCGCGAGCACGATGTCCTGGCGCCCGTCGCCGTCCACGTCCGCGAGCAGCGCGTTCACACACTCGTCCGACGTCTGCGGAAACGCGCCATCCCCCGCGTCGACGAAAGAACCCGTTCCGTCGTTGAGCAGGATGCGGCCGGACTGCCCCGAGCCGTTGCACAGGAACACGTCCACGTCGCCGTCCGCATCGAGGTCCGCCGCCAGGATTCGGCGCGTGTCGCCCGTCCAGGTTCGTGCGGGCCCCGTCGCGCCGCCCGCTGCCGCGTCCAGCCCGCCTTCGGGAAGGCTCGGCCAGCCACCGTCGGCCGCCCCGCTACCGCCGCTCCCTGCCGCACCGTCGCCGTCGTCGAACACCCCAGAACCGTTATTGCGCAATAGCCGCGCGCGGCCGTTGCGCACGGCAACCAGCAGGTCCGTGTCGCCGTCGCCGTCGAAGTCCGCGGCGACCGCGTCCGTCACGTCGAGCGAGGACAGGTCGGGAAGATACCAGTCCGGCGCGTCGATGAACTGCAGATCGAGCGGCAGGAACCTGAAGGCCGATGGCGCGGTCGCCTCCTTGCCGCCGGACTCGACCGTAATGTCGGCATCGCCGGCATAGCTCATCGGCGTGGTCACCAGCAGCGAGCCGGATGATTGGACGACGACCGAGGGCGCGGGTGTCTGGCCGAACCGGACCACGGCGCCGGGCTCGAAGCCGCTGCCGTCGACCGTGACCGATTCACCACCCCTGGCCGAACCGGTGCGGGGCGATACCGATGCGATGCTGATCTTGTCCGCCTTTGCGCTGCAGGACGCGAGCAGCAGCGAGGCGAGCGCGAGGGTCAATCGTCGGCGCATGGCTGAAAGCTCCCTGGTCTGCCGCGTGCGGGCGCGACGGTCCGGCACGGCGGAAAAACACGGCGCCTCGACAGCCATGTCAGCCCCAACCCCACGGCAAGCAAGACTCCGGTGCTCGTCGCCCCACGCATCGTTTCTTCACCCTCCGTCACGCGCGCTCATGACGACGCCTGGCACGCATCCCCGACCCCGTCGCCGTCCGTGTCCTTCTGGTCCGGATCGTAGACCATCGGGCACACATCGCACGCGTCGCCCGGGTCCGCCGGAGCGCGCACCGAGATGTCCTGGCAGAAGAAGGGGCGGGAGGTCGTGCAGTCGAAGTCGTTCCACAGGCCGGCGGAGTCTCCGGACAGGTACATGCCGCCGCAGTCCTCGTTACCGTTGTAGTCGTTGGGCTCGCCGTCCTTCCAGTAGGCAGTGGTGAGCGACGAGCCATCCACCCAGACGAACGTGCCTTCGACGGCCGTGTCGCTCAGGCCGATCCACGCGGAGCTGAGGGGTTGGGAGGCCAGCCAGTCGTTCTCGTCCTTGCTGCCCACCACGGCCAGGTCGCCGCCGAGTGCCTGGCAGAACGACCGGGCGTCCGCCCACGTCTTGGATATGTCACAGACGAGATACGCCTTTTCGCCGCCGTAGAGCGCAAGCGCGCATCCCGTCCTCGCCTTGCACTCGGTCGCGCCGGCGCAGTTGAAGTGGTGGGCGTCGTGATTGGCCTGGTCCGCATTCGCCACTGTTGGGCAGTTGTCCATCTCGTCCGGCACCCCGTCGTCATCGCCGTCCGGCAAGCCGTCGGATTGACGATTGACCAATAGCCACGGAACCGCGAGCGGGCCGCGACTCACGAACAAGTCCAGGTCCCCATCCTCGTCGACGTCGCCCGCGGCGACCGAGAAGCTGTCGGAATGCGCGGGAAGGGTCGGGACAATGTCGCCCGCGTAGTCGAACAGCCGCCCGGTGCCGTCGTTGCGCCCCAGAAACAGCGAGCCGTCCGGGCTGGCGACCACCAGATCTGTGTTCGCGTCCTGATCCAGGTCGGCCGCCACGGCGCTGTACCCCTTGCCGGGCTGCGCCCCGAGCACGAACGGCGTCTCGTCCGAAAGCCGCCCATGACCGTCGTTGATGAGCATCGTGTTCGCCACGCTCGAGGGCACGAACACGTCCGGCGCACCATCTGCGTTGAAGTCTCCGACCACCGGAATCCGGCCCCGGGGCTGGGCCGTCTCCGGCAGCGCGTCTGCCGCCGCATCCCGAAATGTCCCATGACCGTCGTTTAGCAAAAGACGATTCGCGGTCTGGTCGCCCGTGAAGAACAGGTCCGGAGAGCCGTCGCCGTCGATGTCGCCGGCCGCCACCGCGAACGGCTCCAGGGACGGCGCCGATAAACGCTTGGCCGTCTCGTCCGCGAACGTGCCCTTGCCGTCGTTGACCAGCACCACGGCGCGCGCGGCCACCGACGTCCCGTCGGCCGCCGTCGTCGCCGCAACCGTCATCACGACATCGGAATCGCCGTCCAAGTCGATGTCCGCCACCACGCCCGCGACCGCGGGCACGGGCGTGGCCAGGGGGAGCGAAGCGGACGGCTGGAAGGCGCGCTTGCCCTGATTGAGCAACAGCTCGAGGCGTGCACCGTCGGTGTTGAGCAAGAGCAGGTCGGGCTTTCGATCACCGTTGAAGTGCAATACGAGCCATACGGTCCCTGGCAGTACGGCACCTGGGCGTCCACCCAGGACTGGGCGTCGTCGAGCACCTCGCAGCGCGTCAGCGCCAGCGCGCGCGACGACATCCCCGCCATCGCCAGCACAATGGAGGCCAGTATCTGGCGTCTTGCGGTACCTCGTTCCATGGCCCTACCCGAGCAGTCGCGGGAGAGACGGGACGCTGTGATGCAGATCTAAATTGGATATCACAGCATCCACGGCGTGTCCACGACGAGCTTCGGACAGCAGGTTCGCTCCATGATCCAGTTGCCCAGCCCAGCGTCCCGGCCATGGGCTCACTCGCGTAGCGAGGGAGCCGGCCGGAAGTGCGGCAGCCGCCTCGGGGGGGACCGGATT
>JAJZQG010000020.1 GCA_021847645.1 Myxococcales bacterium | reverse complement strand
CGGGCGCGCGGCAGGACAGTCCTGCCGCGAAGCGCGAGGTGAACAGCGGAACGCTGCGCGTGAAGCGACTGGTGGTGGCGCGCAAGGTGGCGGCGCATGAGCCGGTCGACCCGGCCAGCAGCTTCGCCCTTGACGGCACCCCGCTCGTAGCGTTTGTGGAAATGGAGAATCGCACGCTAGACGACGCGCACATCGTGATCACGTTCGAGAAGCCCGGTGAGGCGGTGGGGCATATCGAGCTGGGCGTGCCGGCGAACCAGGCCAGATGGCGGACCTGGGGGATGACACGCGGCATCAAGGACGCGGGCGATTGGGTGGCAGTAGTGCGCACGTCGGATGGTACGGAGCTCGCGCGCGCTCCGTTCGCGGTGACCCAAGGAAGCTGAGGGCTGCCGGTGCGGGAGAAGCTGGCATTCCGGCGCGGAGGTCCCGAAAAGACGGTCCTTCCCGGACGAGTTGACTGGGGCGTTGGAAGCGCTGTTTGAGAAGTTCAACCGCGAGGAATCGCCGCCCTTACTCCGTCACGCCCAGCACCGCCAGATACGTCGCGCGCACCTCGGAGGTGACCGCACGGTAGCGCTCGAGCAGCAGCTCGGCCGCCGATCGCCGCGGCGTGTCCCGTAAACCCATGCGGCGCGCCAGCGGTACCAGCCCAGGCGCGTTGCGCTCGATGAGGTGAATGGAGGTGCCGTGCACGACGTGCAGCCGCTGCTCGAGCTTGCGCAGGAACTCGTAGCCGCTCCGAAGCACGCTCGCAGGCCCCTCGGCCAGATTCCCCGTGGCTTGCAGCGCGTCGATGGCCTCGGCCGTGTGGGTCACGCGCACGCGCTCGTCGGCCCCATGACGCATCTGCAGCACCTGCACGGCGAACTCGATGTCGAGCAGGCCGCCGCTGCCCAGCTTCAGATCGTAGCGGTCGCCGCGCTCGCCGCCCAGCTCCCGCTCCATGCGCAATCGCAGACGGTGCGTCTCCTGCGGATCGGGCGCGCCCATCTCGTAGGCCGCGTGGCGCGAGATCCGCAGCACCCGGTCGGCCAGGTCCACGTCGCCGGCGCACGCGCGGGCGCGCACCAGGGTCTGCCGCTCCCACGGCGCGGCCATCGCACGAGGCGAGCTGGTCGCGCCGTTGTCGCCGAGCCCGTGGTACTTGGCGAACGCGCCGATCGAGGTCACCAGCACGCCCTGGGATCCGGACGGGCGCAGGCGCGTGTCCAGCTCGTAGCCTGCTCCTGCCTCGTGCGGCGCGGACAGCGCGCGGATCGTACGCTGCGCCTGGCGCGCCCGCTGCTTGATCGCGTCGTGCGGATCGTCGCTCGCCTCCGGATCGAACACGAACAGCACGTCGAGGTCCGAGCCGTAGCCCATCTCCTGGCCGCCCAGCTTGCCGACCGCCAGCACGCACAGCCCGCGCACCGGACCCTCGGACGCGCACGCGCTTCGCAGCGCCAGCTCCAGCGCGCCTTCGGCCGCGGCCGACAGCACGCGCGTCACGTCGCGCACGTCGACCTCGCCCGCCAGATCCGCCAGCGCCGTCTCGGTCATCACGCGGTAGCGCGCCCTGCGCACCGCGCCTGCCACGGCGTCCAGATCGTAGACCGGGGTCTCGCCCGCGGCGTCGAGCTCAGCCTGCACGGCGTCGCGCGCCGCTTCCACGCTGGGCATGCCCTTGGAGAACAGCACTTGGTCCGCCAGATCGGTGCGCGACGAGATCACCTCGCCCAGGAAGCGCGACGCTCCAATCGCCGTGATGAAACGTCGCGCGGCTCGCGGGTGGCTGTCGAGCAGCGACGCGTACACGGCCGGCGATCGGCGCCTCGCGAAGAACGCGCGCAGGTACTGTGCCGCCTGCTCCGGGTCCGCGCTCTCGAACAGCGCGTCGAGCACCGCCTCCACGCGGTCGGGATGCCGCGCGCGCAGCTGCTCGCCCAGCAGGCCGTCGGGCCTGCGCGCCAGCTGCATCAGCTCGTGCACGAGCTCCGGGCTCGACGAGATCCCTTCGACAGCCTCCAGCGCGCTGTGCGCTTGCGCGGCGTCGTCCGCGTCGAACGCCGCGAGCAAGCCAGTCCACCGCGACGGCCGCGTTCTCGTTGGCGACAGCGCCTCGACACAGGCCGCCACCCGCACGCGAAGCTCTTGCACTTGCGTATCGAACGCCTCGAGCGTGTCGAAGCCGAGCGCGCGGGCAACCCGCCTTCGCTCGCGCTCCGCCGCGGGCAGCGTGTGCGTCTGAACGCCCGTGGCGTTTTGCACGAAGTGCTCCGCCCGTCGCAGCAGCACGTACGAGCGATCGAGGGTCTCGGCCTCCCGATCGGTCACGAAGCCTCCGGCGCGCAAACGCCTCAGCGCGTCGAGCGTGTTGCGCACGCGCAGCGATCGGTCCTGGCCGCCCCAGATCAGCTGCAGGGCTTGCACGAACATCTCCAGATCGCGGATGCCGCCGGGCCCGTGCTTCAGGTCCCGCTCCGGATCGGCCGACAGCTCCACGCGCGCGCGCACTACCAGATCCATCAGCTGCGTGGCCACGCTCGGATCGACGCCTCGCCGGTACACGAACGAGCCGAGCTCCTGGAGCAGCGTGTGGCCCAGCGCGATGTCGCCGGCCACGGGCAGCGCGCGCAGCAACACCGCACGCTCCCAGGTGCGTCCCCACGTCTCGTAGTAGCGCAGCATCGCGGCCACCGAGTTCGCGATCGGACCGCGCGCTCCTTCGGGGCGAAGACGCAGATCCACGCGCCACACGAACCCGTCGGCCGTGACCTCGTCGAGCAGCGAGGCCAACCGCCGGGCGACGCGCGACCAGTAGTCATGCAGCGCGATGCCCTCCGAAGCTCCGGCGCCCGTGCTCGAGCCCTCATCGGTGTCGTAGGCGAACACCAGGTCGATGTCCGATCCGGCGTTGAGCTCGCCGCCGCCCAGCTTGCCCATGCCCAGCACCACGAACGTCGATGGGGCGCCGTCGCTGCGCAGCGCCTCGCCGAAGCGCCGGCGGACGGTGTGGTGTGCGACCTCGAGGGCGAGCTCGATGGTGGCAGACGCCAGATCGGACAGCGCCCGCGCGGTCGTCTCGAAGTCCTGTCCGCCCTGCTGTGCGGGCAGGATCTCGCGCAGCGCGATGAGCAGCCGCTGTCGCCGCGCGAACTGGCGCAATTCCCGGCCGGCAGCGTCGTCGTCGCCGGTCGTGCCGCTCGCGCGAAGCTCCGCCAGAAATCGCTCCGCGGTCCAGGCCGGGTTCGCCGTGGGCTGCAGCCACCGCGCGACGATCGCCGCGTCCGTCGGCAGGTGCGAGAGCATCGAGGGATACGCGGTGGCCGCGAGCACGGTCAGGGCCCGGCTCGTCTCATCCCCGGCCTCGCGGGTGAAACGGCTGGACATCTCGCCGGCCATCTCCGGATCGATGGCTTCCGCAAGCTCCAGCAGGGCATCGGCGCGCGTGCTCACGATCCTGGCCACCCGGGGACCACCATGGTCCAGCCCGGTGTAACCGAGTCCCCAGGACGCGCGCAAGCACTGGGGCGTGGCGTTCGACACGGAGTGCGCTAGGTTCGCGCCATGCGCATCCTGTGCATGGCTGATATTCACGGGCACGCCGAGGCCCTGGAGCGGGTGCTGGTGTTTGGCGAGTCGCAGCAGTGCACCAACGTGCTGGTCGCTGGCGATCTCTGTTTCCCCGGACCCAAGCCCCTCGAAACGTGGAAGCTGCTGATGGCGGCCCGCGCCACCTGCGTGCGCGGCGTGTCGGACCTGGCCCTGGCGACCCTCGACCCGGACGACCTCACGCCGTCCAACGACGCCGAAGCCGCGCGGGTGGAGTTGCTGCGCGCGTGCCGCACCGCGTTGGGCGACGTGATCTTGTCCCGCCTGGCGCGCCTGCCGACCAGCTTCCGCATGACCCTCGAAGACGGCGGCGAGCTGTTGCTGGTGCATGGATCGCCGGCCGATCCCACCACGGCCATCACGCCCGACATGGACGACGCCGAGATCGGCGCCCTGCTGGAAGACGAGAGTGCGGACCTGATCGTCTGCGGCGCGAGCCATACCCCGTTCGATCGTGTGCTGGGGCCCTCGCGCATCGTGGGCGTGGGATCGGTGGGCGAGTCCCCCTCCGGTCCCATCGCGCACGCCGTGCTCATCGACACTTCCCCTGTCGGCGTCGAGGTGCGCCTGATCGCGATCCCCCTGGACAAGGCCGGCTGATCGTGCCACCCGATCCCCGGCGACCTTCGTTTGCCCCATGACCCAAGCCAGCCCCTGGTGTCCGCGTCTCACCGAAGCCGACAGGCGGCCAACTTGATCCGCTCGTCGGCCAGAGGATACACTTTTCGTCCCGTGGCCATCCGGCCACGCGGACGACTCCATGTTCGGCTAGCATCCGCTTGCTGAGCCGAGTTGGGCTTCTACCCCCGGCCAGGTTCGCCGGCACTTCGACCAAGGTAACGTATCGATGAAGATCAACTGCCAGTCGTGCGAAGCCAAGTACACGATCGCGGACGACAAGGTCCGCGGCAAGACCGTCAAGATACGTTGCAAGAAGTGCGGCGCAGCCATCGTCGTCAAGGGAACGGACCTGCCCCCCGACCAAGGCAACGAAGAGGAAGAAGACGACGCGACGCGCGTGTATCCCCACGCGGGTGCGCAGGCCAGCGCGGTCACGAGCGCGATGGACTGGACGTTGAACATGCCGGACGGCGAGCAGCGCGCGGTGTCGGTCGAGGAGATCGCCCAGCTGTTCGCCAGTGGAGCGATCAACGCGGAGACCTACGCGTGGCGCGACGGCATGGCGGACTGGCTTCCGCTCAACCAGATCGTCGAGCTGGCTCCGGCGCTCGCGGGACAAGCGGCTCCGGCTCCGAGGCCCTCCGGGGCGCCGTCGGCCGATCCTCGTCTGGCCGGCATCGGCGGCGATGCGGGCGGACAAGCCCGTGTCGCAGCCCGGCGCCAGGAGCGCGCACGCGATCAGGACTTGTTCGGCGGAGCCCGTCAGGCCGGCAGCGACGAAGACGTGGCCGCGCGCGCAGCCGCCGCTCCTGCCGCCGCTGCGGCGCCCAAGCACACCTTCACGGCCGAACGCGGCGAGAACTCGATCCTGTTCAGCGTCGATGCGATCCGCGCCACGGCCAAGCCCGCATCCACGTCGAAGGCCCCGTCCGCAGGGGGTGACAAGATCGACTTCACCGCGCTGGCGTCCAACATCCCGCCTCCCATGGATGCGCCGGTCGCGGGGTTCGATCAGGTGCCCGAGAGTCCGCCCAGCTTCCCCAACTTCGGCGGGCCGATGCTCGCGGCGCCCATGCTGCCCACCTCCATCGAGCCGGAGCCGCCTCCCCCGGAGCCGTCGGTGGTTGGCGCCGCGGAGTCAGGCATGCCGGCCAAGAGCAACAAGGGCCTGGTGATCGGCCTGGCCGCCGCGGTCGTCCTGCTCGCCGCCGTCGCCCTGGCGTTCGGCGGCTACGTGTTGTTCTCCCACAACAAGCCTGCCGAGGAGGCCGCCGCGGCACCGTCGGCTTCCGCGGCGGTAACCGCGGAGCCGGCTGCCAGCGCACCCGCCGCGGCCACGACCGAAACCGCCGCGGCTGCGTCGGCCAGCGCTGCGCCCGAGGAAGCCAAGACCGGCGAGGCGGCAGTCGAGTCGGCCGCCAAGGCGGGGGAGACGGCCAAGAGCGGGTCGGCCAAGGAAGCGAAAGCCGACACGGCCAAGGAAGCAAAAGCCGACACGGCCAAGAAGGACGAGCCGAAGAAGGAAGAGGCCAAGAAGGACGAGCCGGCCGCCGCGGATACGGCCGCGGCCGCACCGGCGGCCGCCGCGCCCTTCAGCCGTGGTGCCGCGGTCTCCGCTCTCAACGCCGCGGCGGGGGCTGCGTCCGGATGCAAGAAGGCCGATGGCCCCACCGGACGCGGCCGCGTGTCCGTGACTTTCGCGCCCTCCGGCAAGGTGAGCTCCGCCGTGGTCAACGGCCCTCCCTTCGCCGGCACCAGCGTCGGTGGCTGTGTCGCCGCCGCGTTCCGTCGCGCATCCGTTCCGCCCTTCAGCGGCAGTCCGGTCACCGTCCACAAGTCCTTCTCGATCGAGTAGGCCTACCGCCCGCCGATCTGCCCCAGCACCGCGGCAGCCCTGGCGTTCTGGTTGGCCTCCCGGGCCACGGCGCGCGTGAGGTTCTCGAACCACTCGTCGGGCGCGAGCGTTGCATTCTTCAAGGCAACGCCCCGCACGATCTTCTGATAGCGAGTCACCAGCTGCCGCCCTTCCCGCACGACGATGAACTTGTCGTTGCCCAGCTCCACCTCCAGCTGCATGAGCCAGGCACCCTGGAACTGCGCGCGCGCCCGATCGGGCATCCCCCAGGCCAGCGCCTGCGCCACGCGCGCCAGCGACGCTTCCACGTTGCGCGCGTCGAAGCCCATTCCGGCCGCCAGTTGCGAGGCATCGATCGCGACCTGGATGCGCGTGCCGCAGTAGACACACAGATACGTGCGGCCGTCGGACTGCGGGTCCATCGGGGCGCCGCAATTGGAGCACGGTTGGGGCTGCGGAGGCTGGGTCATCGTTCCATGATTCGTAGCGCAACACCTCCCGTCCGAAAAGCGTCCGCACCGCTGTTGCACGCCGTCACCCGATTGACGCACAGAGCCAGGACCGCTCCGACTTCGCCGCGCCGCGCTAGCATGCTGCGGATCACGCCGTCGTAGTGGTCAATCGGGGTTGGTTTCCGGCGCATCCTCCCGCCTCCCTTGCGCCTCCATCAATCCGTAGGATAGCGTCGAATCCGTGGTTCAACCCCCCGCCCACTACCGCTTTGCCCAAGACCTGCCGCAACACGCCCATGAACGCCTGCTGGCGATGCGGCAGCACCATTTCTTCACGAGCGACCTGTCGGTCAACGAGTTCCTGCTCATCAAGGAGGTGGGCTTCCATCCGCTGGGCCTGGTGATGGGCAGCAGCATCTTCCACATCGGCTATCAGACCATCCGGCCCGGCGTCAGCGAGGAGCTCACCACCATGACCCAGGCGCTGTACCACGCGCGAGAGTTGGCGATGGTCCGCATGGAGGAAGAGGCCGACGAGCTGGGGGCCGACGGCATCGTGGCCGTGCGGCTGACGGTGAACCTGCACGCCTGGGGTGCGAACGTCATCGAGTTCATGGCGATTGGTACGGCGGTGAAGGCCGAGGTGGCCGGCGCCTGGCGCGCGCCCGACGACAAGCCGTTCACCAGCGACCTGTCGGGGCAGGACTTCTGGACCCTGCTGCACGCGGGCTATCGTCCCCTCGGCTTCGTCATGGGCAATTGTGTGTACTACATTGGACAGCCCATGCCGATGCCGGGCTATGGGCAGCCGGCGCAGGGATATCCGCAACAGGCTGCGATGCAGGGCTATCCACAGCAGATGCAGGCCTACGGGCAGCCGGTGCAAGGCTATTACGGGCAGCCGGTGCAGGGCTATCCACAGCAGGCGCCCATGCAGAACATGGAGCTGACCGCGCCCACACAAGCCTTGTACGACGCCCGGGAGCTCGCGATGGAGCGCATGCAGGCCGAGGCCGAAGCGCTCCACGCCCACGGCATCGTGGGCGTGACCGTGGAGGAGTCCAACCACACCTGGGGGCCGACGATCCTGGAGTTCAGCGCCGTGGGCACGGCGGTCATCGCCATCCGCGACGACCACCACATTCCCCAGCCGACTCTCGTGCTGTCGGTGAACGAGTGATGGGCCCCGGACAGCGTCCCCGAATCGATCTGCGCGCCAGCCTCGCCCACGTCGAGCAAGGCGGAATTCCCCTGCGCGCCCGCGAACGCCTCGCCGAGGAAGCAGGTCCCAACCGGCGTCTGTTCACCAGCGACCTGTCCGTGGCCGAATTCCTCCTCGCGCGCGACGTGCGTTGCGAGCCCATCTCGCAGGTGATGGGCAGCTCGATCTTCCACGTGGGCCAAATCGACGACTACAAGGGATCGACCGGGGAGATTACCGTCTTGAGCGACGCGCACCGGCAGGTGCGTCAGCGCGCCCTGTCCCGCCTGTTCCAGGAGGCGATCTGCGTGGGAGCGGACGCGGTGGTGGGCGCCCGGCTCGAGGAGCGCATGATCACCATGGGCGCCCGGGGAAAGGGCGGCGACGACGGCGGCGAGGTCCTGGAGTTCACTGTCGTGGGCACGGCGGTTCGCGCCCCGTGGATCACCCACGCGCCGGGCCAGCCCATCGTGACCGACCTGTCGGGACAGGACCTGTGGGCCCTGGCGCAGGACGGCTACGAGCCCTGCGGCTTCCTCTACGAGTTCTGCCAGTATCATGCGCACCACGTGGTCGGCGGCCAATACTCGGGTATCGGCGAGCTGAGCAAGCCTCATCACGCCATCGACACCGCTCGCACCATCGTTGCGCAGAAGATTCACAGGCAGGCGCAGTACTTCCAGGCGGAGTTCGTGGTGGGCAGCGACATCAGCTTCGATGTTCGCGAGGTGCCTTGCGGCTTCGAGGGCTGCGAGCTCAACGATCTCGACGTGAAGGTCAGCTGGTTCGGTACGGCCATCCGGCGTATTCCCCAGGCCGCCCAGCGGCTGCAGGCCGACATTCCCCCGCTGATCCTGTCGATGATGCCCTTGGGCAAGGCCCAGGATATCCGCATCGACGCCGAGGAGGATTCGGACGATATCGAGCGAGCGGCCGAAGAGGCCGTAGAGATGGCGCTCGAGGCCGAGGAGGCGCAATGACCGCCGGAGGGCCTCCCCGCGGAGCAGCGTCGGACCTGCCCGCCCACGCCCGCGAGCGCATCGCCGCCATGCGCGAGCGCAAGCTCTTCACCAGCGACCTGAGCGTCAACGAGTTCCTGCTCGTGCGCGAGGTCGGCTTCGAGCCCCTGGGCCTGGTCATGGGCACGTCGATCTACCAGATCGCCGCCACCCCGCCCGCGCTCGAGCACGGCCAGCCGGGCTGCGAGATGACGGACATGACCCGGGCGCTGTACCACGCGCGCGAGCTCGCCATGAATCGCATGGAGGAGGAGGCCGACGAGCTCGGGGCCGACGGGATTGTCGGCGTGAGGCTCGAGGTCAATCTCACCACGGACCCGACCCGGCAACAGTGGAGCCGATACCGTCGCTGGCAGGACTGGGCCCGCGGCGTGGGGTACACGGTGACCTCGACGGTACTCGGGGCCAACTGGGCCTCCATGTGGGAGCAGATTGCATGGCAGCAATGGGCGGGATGGTGCCAGTCGATGGGCTGGGCGCTGCAGGCGCCGCCCTGGTCGCTGCCGCGCCCCGGGGATTCTCCCATGTACGCCCTGGGCCAGAATGTCGCCGAGTTCATCGCCGTGGGCACCGCCGTGCGCCATAGCCGCGGCGAGTCCTTCAAGAACCTGCGCGGCAAGCCCTTCCAGTCCGATCTCACCGGCCAGGAGTTCTGGACCCTGCTGCAATCGGGCTACCGCCCCGTGGGCTTCGTGATGGGCAATTGCGTCTACTACATCCCGCCCAGCCTCCTGGCCGCCCCAACCTTCCAGTCCGTCGAGCTGGGCCCCTACACCCACGCGCTGTACGACGCGCGCGAGCTCGCCATCGAACGGCTGCAGGACGAGGCCGAAGCCCTCGGCGCCACCGGAATCGTCGGAGTCACCGTGGCCGAGAGGCAGCACTCGTTCCGGCCGATGCCTTGGAACGTCGGCAATGCCGCCTTGAGCGTGGGAGAGATCATCGAGCTGTTCGTGATAGGCACGGCGGTGGTTCCCATGGCCGGCGCGGGCGCCGCGCCGCGCCCCCGGCTCGTGATGACGGCCAATGACCCGCTGCCCAAGCCGGGCGGGGAGGGAGAATGAGCTTGCGTCCCGTTCCCGCGCTCAGCGACCTGTCGGTGACCGAGTTCCTCACGCTCTCGCGCGCCGGCTTCCTGCCCTACGGCCTGGTCATCGGCTCGAGCGTCTACAACGCAGGCGCGCTGCAGACCGAGGCCAAGGGCTTCTTCGACGCGATCGCTGCCGCGTTCTCGGGCGCGGCTCCCACCTACACGACCGGCGAGGCGGTGCAGCTCAGCCACGCCATGCGCGCGGCACGCGCCCTCGCCATCGACGACCTGCGCGCACAGGCCGAACAGCTCGGCGCCGAGGGCGTCGTCGGCGTGCGCCTCAAGGTCGAGCACCATCAGTGGCGCGGCGGTAACCAGGTCGCCAAGTTCTTCGCCCTGGGAACGGCCGTCGGCTTCGACCCCGACCACGCTCCTGCCGAGTTCCGCGGCGCCCCCAGCCTGCGCCAGGCCAGCGGACGGCCCTTTACCAGCGACCTGAGCGGCCAGGACTTCGTGGCCCTGCTGCGCGCCGGATATCGTCCCGTGACGGTCACCACGGGCACCTGCGTCTATCAGCTCGACGTTCGCGAGGCCGCCGCCTTCTCCGGCTACAACGCCGAGATGACCTCCTACACGCAGGCCTTTCTCGATGCCAGGGAGCTCGCCATGGAACGGCTGCAGCACGACCTGTTCCAGGAGTGGCCGCCGGGACACCCGGATTGCCCCATAGGCATCGTGGGCATGACGGTCGAGGAGAATGCTTACGGCGGTCGCGGCATGTCGCGCACCTACCAGGGGCCGCCCCTCGTCGAGTTCAGCGCGATCGGCACCGCCATCGCGCCCCTGGCTCCCAACGACCCTCGCCGGGCCCGCCAGCACCCGCGGCCCATCACCGTCGTTCCGCTCGACCGATGACCGGCTCGCCCTCCGCGCTCATGCCGGTACGGGCGTGCGCGTCGAGGACGACACGGTGACGCCCGCCTGCACGGTGATCGTGCCGTCCGCGGCCAGGTCGACCTGGTAGTGCGCGAGCGGCGAGCTGGCCGGGCCGCTGACCGGGTTGCCGTTGACGTCGAATTGCGAGTCGTGACACGAGCAGAATGGCCCCGTGCTGTCCAGGCTTCCGTCGTTCATCATGTTGCAGCCGGCGTGCGTGCAGATGGCTGACATCGCGTACAGCCCGCCCGCGTCGCGGCCGAGAATCACGGGCTGATTGGCGACGAACTGCAGGGTGCCAACCGCTACGGATGAGACATTGCCGGCGGCGATCGGACCGGAGGCCGGAGATTGGCCTTCTTGGCCACCGCCGCATGCCTGCAGGATGGGCAGCGCGCCCAGGGTCACCGCGCCTGCGCCCACGAGCTGGAGGAATCTTCGACGTTCACGCATGTCATGCT
This sequence comes from Myxococcales bacterium, assembly GCA_021847645.1. Classification (GTDB taxonomy): domain Bacteria; phylum Myxococcota_A; class Polyangia; order Polyangiales; family Polyangiaceae; genus JAJZQG01. The sequence continues at coordinate 45,505 of JAJZQG010000020.1, read as the reverse complement.
CCACACAAGAGAATCGGGTCGATCCGGCCGATGTCCGACGCTGCCAGGACGAGCCGTGCGCGTTGCCGGACTTCCCATTCGACCTGTGCGAAAGGCATGCTTTCGTCGAGTCGTTGCCGGAGCGAATGAAGAAAAAATCATGTCCGCGCCGTGTCGCGTCGCGCCATCGGACCCGTCGAGCGCCCGAGGCGCTTGCGCACGACTCCGGCGACGCCGGCCGAGCAGACCGCAGACCTACATCCCGAACCAGTACGACAGCTTCATTGTCACCACGTCCTTCGACGGCGCCCCGAGCAGTGAGCTCAGGTCCCGCGGCGCCAGCGTTCCGGTGTCGTTGCGGTCCTGCCCCTGGTCGTGCGCCCATACCACGTACAGCGTGGAGCCGTCCAGGTACTCCCAGCGAAGCACCAGGTTCGAGCGCACCTGCTCGAACAGAAACAGGCTGTCTCCGTCGTAGGCATAGGGCGTGAACCGCTCCCGGTACGACGCGGCCCGCGGATCCGCTACGCGATAGAAGCTCGCGTACGTGCCGGCCGACAGGTACGGCATGGCGTAGAGCTGCACCGTAAGCGACGGCGTAATCGCCCAGCTCGCCCGGAGTGTCAGGCTCGCTGTCCGGCGCAGCAGCCGGCCCACGACCACCTCGCCCGTATCCAGCGTATCGACGTACTGGTGTCCCGTGCCGCTGATCTCCCAGGAGGGGCCGAGCGACAATTGCACCGACGGCACCGGCCGGACGCTCAAGATCAGATCGGTCCCGAAGTCCCGGGAGCTCTGCTCCTCGCCCTTGGCTCCCCAACCGTCGAGCTGGATCACCCAGGGCTTGCGGTCGTCGGTGGCAATTCCCCACCAACCGTCGGTCAGGGCCGGCACCAGCAGGGCCGGTCCACCCCGCAGCACCGTGACGTCGAGAGCCTGGGCGTAGCGCTCGACTCCGGCATAGAGAGACCAGTAGCTGCGAAGCTTGACGGAGGCGCTCAGGTTCGCGGCCGCTTCGGTCATCTCCCAGCCGAACGTCTTGGTGCCCCACGCATTGGCATCCACCTGGAACTGCTCGTAGATGGCATTGGGCCGATCGCGCCGGAACTCCAGCCACCCGAACGTCGACTGGGTGTCCGCCCTGCGCAGGTATCCCAGATCGTTGGGCTCGAAGCCCGGGCTCCGCATGTAGACGCCCGCCGCGCCTCGCCAGGGCTCGCCGGAGAGCTTGCCAGCTACATAGGTCAGCCCCCAGCCCGACATCGACGTGCGCGTCGGATCGAACGACAGGTGCTTGGCGTCGGGACGCTGGAACGCATGGACCGTGGACTTTTGCAGCTCTGCCATGGCCGGTGCGCTGCCTTGAACGTAGCTCCCGAATACGCTGCCCAACAGCGTCATATCACCCATGCGGTGCTGCGCGTCGAAGCCGCCCGTGGTCGCCTCGGAGGGCAGCAGAGCCCGTGTCTCGCTGTCCAGATACCGCTGCAAGTGCGTAACCATGCCGCCGACCACGGTCTGGCCCGCGTGGAACGACTTGCTGATCCGGGCGACCGACGCGTCTGCCGGCGGCTCGACCTCCGGGCGTGACCGCACGCCATTGACCTGCACCAGGGCGCGCTCGCGCAGGGTCATCGCGTTCAGCATGCCCACCGACCAGCCGTCGGTGGTCCTTCCCGTGAGCTTGGCCGCGCCCAGAATCGTCGTCTGCGCGGGCATGTCCAGAATCTGGCTCGCGTCCAGGTCGAGCGAGATGGACGGCGCTCGCCCTATCCTGCGGGAGTAGAACAGCGTCTCCGTGCTCGCGATTCCGCTGCCCCAGCCGAGCGGGTAGCGGAAGATCTCGCCGCCCTGCAGGAAGAACGGTCGCTTCTCCGGGAAGAACGTCTCGTAGGCGGACAGGTTCAACACGCTAGAGCTCATCCGAAAAGCCCATCGCGCAGAAAACAACTAGGAACTAGGAACAGGAACACGGGAATTCGAACAGAGAATCGATCGAAAATCGGCCGCACGCGACCTCTGGTGCCCTTCGTTTCCCCGCCGAGCTTCGCTGGCGTTCCGTGTTCGCGTTCCTGTTGCTTGTTCCTAGCTGCTAGTTTTCCGGAAGGCTTTTCGGATGGGGTCACGCTAGGGTCGGCCTCCACCTGGCCGAAGTCGGGATTGATCGTGAAGTCGAGCGTCAGCGACGGCCCGATCCCCACGCGCCCGTCGCCACCCGCGCTACCGTCCCACTTGCGGCTGCCGTCGTTCCACGTCGCGCCGCCGCGCAAGTAGGGATTGAGCTCCAGACGCAGCGGGTGCGGCAGATGATCCAGGTGGGAGAGAGCTGCGAAGTAGTGCACGAACCGCGTGGTGGATTGGGGCTCGGGGCTCAGGTAGCTCTGCTCCGCCGCCCGCTGCACCACGCGGCCTACCTGCACGCGCCATCGCGTCCGCTCCGGATCGTAGCGCAGCTGCGAGAACGGAATCCGGTACTCTGCCGTCCAGCCGTGCGCGCCGACCGTCGTGGCTGCCTGCCACACCGCGTCCCAATTGACGTCTTCCTGCTCTCCTCCCTCGTAGACCCGCGCGTCCTGCTTCACGCCTCTCGGATTCACCGAAAACCGATACGCGTTCAGCCCGTCGTCGAACGTGTCGAGCCACAGGTTGATCCAATCCGACGAGCTCGCTTCGTCGCGACGGGTCAGCAGCGCGCTGATCTCCTTGGGCCGCGAGTCCTTCGCTTGCACGAGCACGTAGAGCGCATCATCGTCGTACGCGATCGCCACCGTGGTCGGCTCGCTGGCGGGTTTGCCCTCCAAGGGCCGCTGCTGGACGAATCCGTCATAGTGGGGAACCGAGCGCCACGCCGCGTCGTCCCCTCGCCCGTCGACGTCGATGGAATGGTCCGGAACGCGCTGCGCCCGCAGCACCGGCGGGGTGGGCGCAGGTTCCTCGGCGCGGGCACCCGCGCTCCGCGCGCACATGGCCGCCAACGCAGCAGCGAACACGACAGCTCGCCTCATGCGTCGGCAGCCCCATCACGCCCGTGTGTGCCGTGTCGGGTCACGCGCGTCTACTTCGGTGTGCACTGCACGTTGAGCTGGCTCTCGATCAACGCGACCGGGAGACACACCGTCGACGTTTGCGTGGTCTTCAATCCGCATTCGTCTGGCTGCAGGCAGCAACCCCACTCCGACATGCTCAATCCGGCGCTCGTGTTCACGCACTTCCAGTCCCCGCACGTCACGCTGCCGCAGGGCTCGCCCGCGTCCGCACCGGCGTCGTCGGTCGTGCCGCCGAACCCGCCTGTCGCCACCGAGCCGCCCGAGCCGCCCGTGCCGCCCGCCCCGCCGGTCGCGCCCGTGCCGCCCGTGCCGCTGCCCCCCGTGCCGCTGCCCCCCGCTCCGCCCGTCTGCTCGGTCCCGCCCGTTCCTCCGGTCGCCGACGATCCGGCCGCGCCCGCCGCACCTCCATCGCCCGCACTGCCCGCGCTGCCCGCCTGTCCTGCTGCGGCGTCGCCTTGATCGGCGGGCGTGGCGTTGTCCGACGACGCCTGCGCGCAGGAACAAGGCAGTGCGCCTGCGAGGACCATCGCGGCGAAACGAGTGGAAAGCGGCCTGGGAGTGTGCACCATGGCGTGGATTCTATGGCCAGGCCGCGCCGTTGCCAACGCGAGGCGCGAGGTCTAGGGTGCCGCGCCATGCCCGCCCACCGATCACGGATGGTTCGCGCTGCCTGGCGCGTTCTCGCGCCTGCCACGCTCCTTTCGGCCGCTGCTTGCGCCAACCCGGGCTCGCCCTCCGGCGCCGCCGCGAACGCCCCGCCGCCGCAACCCGTCGCCGCTCCTTCCGCCTCGCCCGCGGTAACACCCGCGCCCGCCCCTGCAAGCGCTTCGGCGCCCCCAGCGTCCGCATCCGACGAAGCACCGATCGCACCCAGCGCGTCGGCCGCGTCGTCGGGCGCCGCACCTGCCGAGTCCGCCGCGCCCGAACCGTTGCCCGCGGTCAAGGTCGTCAACATCGGCATGCACATCGGCGGCGGCCCCAACGACAACGAGACCAAAGCCCCGATCCGGTCCTCGGTTCAGCCGCACTTCGATGCGTTCCGCGCCTGCTGGCGCTCGGTCGTGGACAAGACCAAGGAAGGCGACTTCGGCGTGGACCTGCTCATCCCGGCCGACGGTGGAAAGGCGGAGGTCAGCCACCCGCGCACCGCTCTCAAGGGCGACGGATTCACCGATTGCATGGTCAAGGCCTTCGAGGCGATCGACTTTCAGAAGCCGCGCAAGGGCAAGACCAAGGTGAGTTACTCGCTGCGCTTCACACCCGAGCGCAAGTAGCGAACGGCCCCGCTCGTCCGCTCCGGCTCGCCGTTCAGCCACTGGAGCTTCGCACCACCGTTCCGCATCCAGGCGTTGCACTCGCGGCGTGGGGATCCGCCGTTCTCAGCAAGGAAATGGCGCATCCTCGGCTGGGGATCCGCCGTTCTCAGCAAGGAAATGGCGCATCCCCGGCTGGGGATCCGCCGTTCTCAGCAACGAATTGGCGCATCCTCGGCGGGGATCCGTCGTTGCCAGCAAGGAAATGGCGATCCCCGCCTGTGGAATCGGCATGATGTACCCGGAAAAGGGGATTGGGGGGCCCGGCATGCCAACGCCTCGCCTGCAGTGGGGGCGATTCTGGTGTCAGGGCGGTGTCACCCGGATGTCACGTGCCAGGGCGCGGCGCGCACCACCCGGGTGGGCCGCAGATTCACACCCGTGGACGGTTGTCCTCTCCCCGGCGAACGCGAGTCCGGCCATGCCGGGCGCGCGGGCGCGGGGGAATGGCCGGATTGGGTATTTCGTAGTACGGACTGCTGCGGCACACGTCTTGCCCCCGTGGCCGGCGGACTCCTCGATGAACGAACGACGCTTTCCCCCGCTCTTGTCGCGCCTCGGCGAGCTTCAATCGCGTTACCCGTGGCATTTCGTCGCCCTGGCCGTGCTCACGCTGCTGCCCGCGCTCTGGGGCGTCTTCGGTGGCGGCGGCCTGGGCTTCAAGCCCGACTTCGCCGAGCTGCTCCCGGACAACAAGGACAGCGTGATCGAAGCCCGCCGCGTCTCCGAACGGCTGCCCGGCGCCGCCACCCTCACCGTCGTGGCCGAGATCCAGGACGGCTCCCACCGCAAGGCGCTCGAGAAGTTCGTCGACCAGCTGGTGCCGCGTTTGGAGGCCCTGGGTCCCGACAAGGTCGGCGCGGTCGACTACGGCGTGAAGGACACCCGCGCGTTCTTCGAGGACAAGAAGCTTCTGTTCGCCAACCTCGACGATCTGCGAAAGGCCCACGACGACATCCTCGAGCGCTACGACTACGAGGTCGCCAAGGCCAGCGGCAACCTGGTGGACGACGACGATCCGCCGCCGCCGATCACGGCCGACAGCGTGGAGAAGCGCATTCGCAACGCGCAGGGCGGGAGCTCCGACGCCCCGGCCTCGGACATGTACCCGGACGGCTACTACATGAACCCCGAGGGAACGCTCATCGCCGTGCTCATCCGCACTCCGGTTTCGGGCAAGGCCGCACGGACACAGCTCCGCAACGATGTGGAGAACGTTGTGGCCTCGGTGCAGCCCACCTCGCTCGATCCCACGATGAAGATCGGCTACACGGGCAACCTCATCACCAGCGCCGAGGAGTACGACGCGATCATCGGCGACCTGATGCACGTGGGAGGCTGGGGCCTGCTGGGCGTGCTGGCGAGCGTGCTGCTGTTCTTCATGCGCGCGCGCACCCTGCTGGCGATGGGCACCACGATCCTCATCGCGCTGCTGTGGACCTTCGGCCTGACGCGCTGGACGGTGGGGTACCTCAACAGCTCGACCGGCTTTCTGGTGAGCATCATCGCGGGAAACGGCATCAACTACGGCATCATGTACATGGCGCGCTACGTCGAGGCGCGCCGCGACGAAGCCGCGGACGTGCGGCGGGCGATCCTGCTGGCGCACCGGGACTCGTGGCTGCCCACCCTGGCCGGCTCGGCCACGGCCATGCTCGCCTACGGCTCGCTGGTGCTCACCAACTTCCGCGGCTTCAAGCACTTCGGCATCATCAGCGGCTACGGCATGATCCTGTGCTGGGTCGCCACCTACGCATTCCTGCCCGCGATCCTGGCTGCCAGCGAGCGCGTGCTGCCGTCGTTCGGCGAGCGCCCGTCGCGTTGGTCCAAGCTCCGCGGCCAGTACGGCGTCGGCTTCGCCAAGCTCGCGCGCTTGGCCCCGCGCACCGTCGCCATCACCGGCGCCCTGGCCGGCGTCGTGTCCCTGTACGCCGCGGCCCGCTACCTGAGCGCCGACCCCATGGAGTACGACATGACCAAGGTGCGCAACGAGCGCACGGACGTGACCCCGGCCAGCTTGCTCGTGCCGCGCGTCGACCAGGTCGTCGGACGCATGGGCCAGGACGGCATGGCGATCATGACCGATCGGGTCGACCAGGTGCAGCCCTTGGAAAAGGAGCTGGAGCTGCGTCGCGCCGAAGCGCCCGCCGACGCCCAGCCCTTCCAGAAGGTCGTGACCATCTTCTCGCTGCTTCCCGCTCAGCAACAGGACAAGATCAAGCTCATCGACGAGATGCGCGACCGCATCGTCCGGGCGCGCAACCGCGGCTTCATCAACGACGCCGATTGGGCGAGGATCTCGCCCGAGCTTCCCAAGGGCAAGCTGTCGCCCGTGACGATCGCCGATCTGCCCGAGCAGGTGGCCCGTCCCTTCACCGAGCGCGACGGCACCCGCGGCCGGATCGTGTACATCGTGCCGAGCAGCGGCTTCAGCGTGTGGGACGCGCACTACCTGATGCGCTGGGCGGACAGCTACCGGTACACCAAGCTACCGAACGGCGAGGTGATCAAGGGCTCGGGCAGCGCGGTGATCTTCGCGGACATGATCAAGACCGTGGGGCAAGACGCGCCCAAGGCGATCCTGTTCTCGGCGCTGGGTTCGATCCTGGTGATCCTGGCGGCCTTCCGGTTCCACAAGCAGGCCTGGGGCGTGTTCCTGCCCTGGCTGCTGGGCGTGGCCGGCCTGCTCGGCTACCTGTACTTCACACACACCAAGCTCAACTTCCTGAACTTCGTCACCCTGCCCATCACCATCGGCATCGGCGCCGAGTACGCCCACAACATGATGCAGCGCTACCGCATCGAGGGCCCCTCGCGCATCTACCACGTGGCCGTGGAAACCGGCGGTGCCGTGATCCTGTGCTCGCTGACGACGACCATCGGCTACCTGGCCCTCACGCTCTCGATCAACCACGGCATTCATTCCTTCGGTTTGTCGGCCGCGGTGGGCGAGATAACGTGCGTGCTGGCCGCCGTGCTGGTGCTTCCCGCGTCGCTGTTCTGGCTCGAGCAGCGCAGGCAAGCCGCCGGCAAGCTCGCCGTCCCTGCCAGCCGGTCGGTCGACACCGGCGACCTGCCGAACCCGGCCGCGGGCTGAGCGAGGCTCGAGCACGAGCACGATGTGAGACGCACCTCTACGCGGGCAAGGCCTCGGCGATCCACTTGAGCATCTCGTCGGCGCTCTCCTCGAGCAGGTGGCTCTTGGACTCGCGGGCCAGCAGGCGAACGCGATCGAGCTCGGTGCGCGCCGGGTCCAGCTCGCCGCGCCGGAACAGCAGCGACGCGAGCAGGTAGCGTCCGTTGAGGGCGTCCCACGCGTAGCCCTTGGTATCCGCGTCCTGGATGAGCTCGCGAAGCAGCCGGACCGAGTCTGCGCCGAGCTGGTCTGCCTCGAGGAACGCCAGGTACATGCGGTCGTGGTCGCGCAGGCGCGTGAAGCCGAACTCCTCTGCGACCGACAGGGATTGGCGGAAGGAGGCATGGGAGCGTGCGTAGTCGCCGATCCACATGAGCGAGTCGCCCATGTTGTGCAGGCCCAGGGCGACCTCGTAGGACAGGCCGGCGGCGCGGGCGGCCTCGACCCCGCGCTGGGAGGCCGCGGAAGATCCTTGAAAGTCGCGGGAGAAGTGCAGCACCAGGGCGCGCAGCTTCTCGAGCTCGACGGCCGTTCCCAGGTCCCCGGCGCTCACCAGGCCGGCGGCGTGCTCGATGTGTGCGAGCGCGCGGACCTTGTCGCCCGAGGCGCCACGGCTCATCGCCAGGCCGATCTCCAGGCGGTACTGCTCGCCCGGGCCGAACACGCCGCCGCACGCGGCCGCCCCCGTGAACGCTTCCAGGGCTTGGCGGAACATGCCACGACGGATGTTGATCTCGCCCGCCACCAGCAGCGCGGCCCGAAGCAGCTCCATGCGGTCCCCTGCCAGCCCTTGCGCTTCGTCGATGAACTCGTCGGCCGCCTCGAACACGTGCACCGCGCTCATCATCGACGCCGCATGGATGCGCGCCAGCACGCGGTGCTCGACCGTTCCCACCTCGTCGATGCGGCTCACGGCGTTGAGCAAGCGCGCCTGCAGCGCGGGCGCAGACCGCACGTATTGCAGCGCCGCTCGCATGTCCGCTAGCCAATCGCACAGCTCGGGCGCCGAGACGTGCTTGAGGTCTACCAAGGAAATCGCCTGGGCGAAGTCCCGCACCGCGGCCTCGAGCTGGCCGCTGGTGAGCCGTCGCTTGCCCGATGAGGCGAAGAAGCGGGCGGCACGGCCACGCTCGCCGGACTCGGCCAGGTGCGTGCCGATCCGATCGGCGTGCTGCTCGACACGGGCACCGAACAGCGACTCGTAGGCCGACGCTGCCGCGGCGTGGAGCTGCCGCCGAACCGACGACGTGACGCTCTCGAGCACGGCTTCGCGCAGCATGGGCGAGGACAGCACGCAGGACGACGGGCCGAGGCGGCGCACCAGACCGCGAGCCTCCAGGCTCTCGACCAGCGCGTCGACGTTGCGCAACGAGGTGCCGAGCATGGTGGCGAGCACGGCGCTGTCGACCGGATCGCCCAGGATCGCGCACGCGTGGACAGCCGCACGGGCGTCGTTGTCCAGACGCGCGACGCGCGAGGCAAGCAGCGATCGAAGGGGCCGCGGGACCGTCACGTCGCCTTCCGGGTTGAAGCGCACGACCCGCCCGTCCCCAACGACGAGCGCCTGGGTCTCGAGCAGCTCCTTGACGAGCTCCTCGAGAAACAGCGCGTGGCCGCCCGCACGACGAAGGCAGAACGCGAGCAGCTCCGTGGGCGCCTCGGTGAGGCCGGCCCGAACCGCGATGAGCCTGGCCGCGTCCGGCTCGTCGAGCTCGCCGATCTCGATGACCTCGTGGTTCTTGTGGGTCCACAGGGCGTGCCGCTCGGTCGATCGCGTGCTGAGCACGAGCACCACCCGCGCCGTGAGAAGACGCTGCGCCGCGGTCGTCAGCACGTCCAGCGTCTCCGGATCGAGCGATTGTGCGTCGTCCCACACGAACAGGTGCAGCCGGTCCTCGCTCAAGCGCTGCACCATGCGAGCGAAAGCGGCGCGCAGCGGCGGCACGATCGGTCCGGTCGACGAGGTGCTGGCGCCTCCGATCTGCGCGATGACCGCGCCGCGCTCCTCGTCGGTGAGCCCCACGGCGCGCAGGCGCGGCTCGACCTCGGCGATCTGCTCGGCCGAGTCGCCTTCCTGCACGCCGCACAGCACGCGCAGCATCGCTGTCAGGCCGGCCAGCGGCACGTCGCGCCCTCTCGGCGGGCAGCTCGCCAGGTAGAAGCCGATGTTGTAGGCCCGCTTGCGCAGCCGTCGATCCAGCGCGTACAGGAACCGCGTCTTGCCAACACCCTGCTGGCCCACCACCGTCACGATCCGCAGCTGCCTGCGCGTGGCCGCGGCCAATACCTTCGCCGCCGCCGTCAGCTCCGCCTCCCGGCCAACGAACTTCGCCAGCGCGTCATCCGACGTGCGCAGCTCCGCCACGAGCATGCCCTTGCCGTTCGAGGACTCGGGGATCGGCTCGAGCACGAACGCGTCGTGCACGTGCCGCACGGCAGCCTTGGAAACCGCACAGCGCCGCTCGGCCACGACCGAAAGGCGCGCCGCCGTCTCGACGGCCGAGCTGTACATCGCGTCGCGCGACGGCGTGTGGTCGGGCAACACCAGCACCGGCGCCAGATGCACGCCCGCCCCCGGACGCAGGCTGCGCAGCCCCAGCTGGCGCAACGCCACGAGCGCGCAGCGCACCGCGGTCTCCACGTCGCGCACGTCCGGCTCCTCCAGGCCGAACAGGGCCACCAGACGGTCCGGGCGATCGTCGACCAAGGTGGCGCTGTAGCGCCTCATCGTCTCGAGCAGGGGCTCGCGCGCCGACGGGGCCAGACGCGTGCCTGGCTGGCCGAAGGTCAACACGAGCACCGCGGCGTCGCGGACGTCGGCCTTGGGATAGATGGACTCACGCGGGCGGTCGGCGGCAGCCTGCTCGCGGATGGCCTGGATGCGGCGGGCACGCTCGGCCCGATCGGGCACTTCCCGCACGCCGGTGTCCTCGTTGAGCACGGCCGCCATGTCCAGCTCGGCCGCCTCGGCCTCGCGGAACGCCTGGAGGAAGTCGGTCAGATCCTCCCGGTTGAAGCGCGTTCCCGACGCGTACATGCACGCGAGCAGCTCGTCGTGCATGCGCCCGGCGCCGTCGAACCGCTCGTCCGGATCGCGCGCCATGGCCCGACGCACGATCGCCCCGACTTCGATGGACACGTCGGAGCGGCGAAGCTCGAGCGGGGAGTACTCCGCGGCGCACAGCCTGCGAAGAGCCTCGGCGGGCGTCGAGGAGCGAAACGGATTCATGCCCGCCAGCAGCTCGTACAGGATCACCCCGAGCGAGAAGATGTCCGAGCGCGCGTCCGCCGGCCGCCCCTCGCCCTGCTCCGGACTGAGGTAGCCCGCCGGCGTGTCGAGCACGTCCTCGCCCGCCTGACGACGTCGGCGGCGCAGGATCTCGGTCGCCGTGCCAAGGCCGAAGTCGGCGATCTTGACCTCGCCCTCCCAGGACAGCAGGACGTTGTGCAGCGAAAGGCAGCGGTGCACGATGTTCAACGGCACACGCTGCTCGTCACAACGACGGTGCGCGTGCTCGAGGCCCTTGGCGAGCTCGGCCGCCAGGAACAAGCACATGCCCACGGGCAGACGCTGCACGTGGCGTCTGGCCCGCTCCAGCGCCGTGTTCAGCGCCAGCCCGGCCACGTACTCGGTCACCACGTAGTACGAAGGCGCGCGCGAGGAAGCCGTGGCCTCGATGCGCCCCAGGTCCAGCGCCTGCACGATGTTGGTGTGCGACAAGCGCACGGACAGCCGGACATCGTGCACGAACGCGCCCGTGATCTCGGCGTCGGAGGCGTGCTCGGGTGCCAAGCGCTTGACCACGAGCAGCTTCTCGAAGCCCTCGACGCCGTAGCTCTTGGCCTTGAACGACTCGGAGATGCTTCCCCGGCCGATCGGCTCGAGCAGGCGGTAGCGTCCGTAGGTCTCTTCCACCGTGGTCACCGGAAGTAGTGGATGTAGGCCCAGCCCAGCACGCCGATCGCCACGATGCCGAACAGCGCGAGCACGGCCACCACCGTCAGAACCAGGTTCCTGTTGCTGGTGGACGACGCCGCGGGCGCGGGCAAGGCGGACTGGGCCTCGATCTGCAGCCGCATGCCCTGGCGCGTGAAGAACTGGTGAGCCATGTCGTAGAAGCCCTGGTAGGCCTGCGGGTCGAGATCGAAAGGCTGGTTGCCGAAACGCTGCACATGCATCTCGCGCAGGCACCCGTAGGTCCGCAGGCAGCTCTCGCCGTGGGCCAGATCGATCCAGCCCACCGTCAACACCGACGCCCCGGCAGCCTCGGGCTTGAGCACGATGTGCTGCTTGGCCTTCTTGCCGCCCGAGGTGCTCATGTCCTGGGGCGCGACCAGCGCCGGGCGCCGGGGGACCGTGCCCCCGACCCGGTAGGCGCCGAAGGTCGCCGCGAAGTAGCCCGCGAAGTCGAACGCCGCTTGCGCAATCTGGGTTCGCTTGACCGCCATGGTTGCCCACCCCCATCGCTAGCCGATCTTCGCGCCAGCGTCATCGGTCAAGCAGACCGGACGAGCCGTCAGGGCGCCTGGTTCTTGCGAACGTACACGTCCATCAGGCCCGGGCCGCGGAACATCCACGTGTCGAAGGTCGACTCGACGCGATACCCAGGCTCGAGCACGCGCGAGGTGAACTCGTTCTGGAGCTTGGCGGCGGCGCAGTTCAGGTTCCAGATCGCATAGACCGTGTGCCACGCCGCTGCTTCGCGCGGGTGCTCGATCACCACGTCGGGAGGCGAGGACTCGAGCGTGGCGAGGTCCGAGGCCAGCAGCCGCTGCGGGAACTGATCGACGAACACGATCGCGCCTTTGAGCCGCGGGCGTGGACGGCCCACGAGCGCCTCGAACATCGGGTCTTCGGGCAGCATCAGCACGGTGCCGTGCGGTCCGGCCAGATCCCGCACGTGCGCTGCGGCGCGCAGCAGCACCTGGCCGTTGGCGCTCACGCTCAGACCCTGCCAGAACCCGGAAGGACCAACCGGATAGCGCGCGTCGAGGTAGCGCTGGAACTTGCCGCCGAACAGCGCCATGACCATCAGCCCGACGCTGGCGGCCTTGAGCAGGGCAAGGCGCGACTGATCGAAGGCCAGCAGCAAGCTGAAGATCGCCAAGGGGATGATCGGGTTGTTGTCGTAGAAGGGACGGTGCGTGGGGTCGGACAGGTTGTGGGCCAGGGAGATGAAGCCGGCAGCGACAGTGACGGCCGCGAAGGCGCCCCGCCGATCGGCGCCCGGCTGGGCCGCGCGCAGGTTGCCGAGCAGGTAGAAGACCAGCAGCATCAGCCCGAGCATGGGCAAGGCACCGCCGAAGCCAGCTCCCACCTGCAGCGCGAGAGGAATCGAGGGCGCATTGCCCAGCAGAAGCAACGCGCCCAGACCGAATATCATCACCGTCCAGCCGCCCGCTGCGATGGCGAACACCAGGCCGGGAACGCCGCGTTCGGCGCGGTCCGGCGCGATCTCGGTGGGCACCTCCAGCGCGCCGCGCTGCCGGATCACACGCACCAGCACCCAGCCCACCACCAGCGCGCTCAGCAGCGACACGTGCGTGGGAGTCTGCAAGATCGTGTACGAAAGCAGGTTGAAGATCGCCTGCGAACGGCCGCCCTTGAGCTCGGGACCGTCCACGAACACGACTCGGTAGAACTCGGGGACCGAGCCGCCGAGCGCGGCCACCAGCAGCACCGTGAGCACGAGCCCGGCCGCGACGCCCCCGGCCACGGCTGCCCAGTCCTGCCCCAGCCTGCGCAGGGCACCGCGACCTTCCCGCTTCCACGCGATCGCGCTCACCGCGATCATCGCCAGACCGAGGCCCCCGAGCGCGCCGATGCCCGTGCTCGACTTGAAGGCCACGACCACGGCGGCAGCGAGCCCGGCCGAGGCGAGCCAGCCGAGCCGCTTGCGACGCTCCGGCACGGTCAGGGCCTTGGCAAGCACCGCCAGGCCGATCCAGGCCACGGCCAGCGCGGTCTGGTCGTAGGCGATTTCCTTGGGCGTCGCGATGAGCACCGGCGACGTGGCGATCACGACGAGCGTGGCGTTGCGCGCCGTGGAGAACGTGCGCACCAGCAGCCACGCCGCAGCGAGCATGATCATCTGGCTGATCGCGCACACCCACAGCTCGTCGAGCAGCGCGAAGCGGTGGAGCAGCATCTGCACCGCGGCCAGCAGCGCAAAGCTGGCAGGCGGGATCGGCAAGGTGAAGTCGCGGTAGATTCGCTGCCCCTCGACCATGCGATGCGCGATCGGCGAAACCCAGCCGGTGAACTCGACGTCGCTCCACAGGGGATTGGCGAGGCGCGGCACGTACACGGCGGCGAACATCGCCAGCGACAAGCAGAACGCGACGAGCACGATGCGGGAGGCGCGAGGCACATGCGCACGCTAGCGCACCGTTTCCCGAGGTGAAAGCACGGGAAACGAGAGTGCGAGGGGCACCGCCGCCGGCCGCGCGACAGCTCCGCTAGCGCCCCTGGAACCGCGGCGCGCGCCGCTCGGTGAACGCCTTGAGCCCCTCGAGCCGATCCTCGCTGTGCAACACGCGGTCGTAGGCCACCCACTCGGCCTCGAGGCCGTTCGTCAACGGCTCGTCCATGGCCGCATCCACCGCCGCGAGCGCCGAGGCCTGCGCAATCGGAGCCCCTCGCAGGATCGGCTCGATCCAGCCGAGCACGTCCTCGAGCAGATCCACACCGTCGGCCACGACCCGGTTGACTAGCCCCCAGGCCAGCGCGGTCTGCGCGTCGACGCGGCGGCCCAGCAGGATCATCTCCTTGGCGCGCGCCTCGCCGATGAGCCTGGGCAGCCGCTGCGTTCCTCCCGCACCCGGAATGATCCCCAGCCCGACTTCAGGCAGCCCCAGCGTGACATGCGTCGCGGCGACCCTCAGATCACAGGCCATGGCGATTTCCAGCCCACCGCCGAGCGCCGTGCCGTTGATCGCTGCAATCACGGGCTTGGGGCACCGATCCAACGCACCCAGCTCGCTGCGGTAAAGGCCCAGCTGGGTCACGATGTCCCGCTCGGTCCACGTCGCCCGCTCGTACAGGTCCGCCCCCGCACAGAAGTGACGGCGTCCCTCGGCCGTCACCACCAGCGCCCGCACGTCGGGCTGGCGCGCCATGTCCCGCGCGAACTCCCCCAGCGCAAGTAGAAGGGAACGGGACAGAGCGTTCGCCCGCGATGCGCGACGGATCGTAAAGACCGCCGCGGCGCCGGTCTGCTCGGTCGTGTACTCGTTGTCCGTCATGCCACCTTGCTACCAGCGTCCCCACGCCGTGACCAGGTCGGCTCGCGCTTGCCCGCACCCGGGCGCGCACCGGCCATCGCGAACCCGCCTGCGCGACAGGCTGCGTGCGCCTTCAAGTCACCACGTTCGCCACTCGCAGCGCGGTGAGGACACGCCGAAAAGGTCAGCGGGTCAGACTTTCCCTATTTTCGCGCTTGAATTGTGGACCAACCGGTGCCATCCTGGCAGGACGACCATGGCGGGTGCGTTGTCGCGACGCGGACGAGAGCAGCAGAGGGGAAGCGTGAGAGCGAGGTCAGGATGAACGGGAACGGGCAGCCGGCCGGACAGCAGGGGGAGATGGCGCGGGAACCGAGGGACTCCGCACTCGCCTTCACAGAGGGGGTCCGCAGCGGCTGGATCGCCTCGGATCTGCAGGCGTGGGTCGCGGACCACTTGGTGGAGACGAGGCGGCTGGCGCTGGATCCTGGGCAGCCGCTTCGCGTGTTCGAGCCCGGCGCGGGCTCCGTGACCTTGGGAGAGCCGGCCAGCAGCTCCACGCGCGGCTCGGTCCGTGCGGGCGCGCCGGTGACCGCGCTGCTGACCGCAGCTCGGGAGCGCGTGCTCAAGACGCTGAGCGCGTCGGTCGACTCCGGGCAAACCAGCTACATCCACGCGGCGCTCTACACAGGCCGCGTCTCGCGTGAGCGCGGCGCCAACGGTCGGTCGAGCTGGTACGTGTTCCTGGCCGACGACATGCCCCTGAGCGACCAGGTGTTGGCGCTGTTCGCGGCCGATGCGTTGATGAACCCCGCCGAGTACGAGACGGACCTGTGCGTGTGCGACGTGTGCGGTGCCGTGTCGTTCCAGGCGCACAGCGGGTCTCGGCGCGGCTGCGCCATCCACCCGTTCGGTTCGGTCGAGGGAGGCAAGCCGCCGTCGTCGCGATCCGGTGCGCGCCTCATCACCGACCGCACTTGACAGCGCGGGGCGCGCCAGCGAGCGTCCCGCCGTGCGACATCGCGAGGTGAGCGGCTCGAGCCCCGAGGCCTCCCTGATCGAAGGGCAGGTCGAGCGCGTCACCTTCGAGCGCGAGGACAGCGGCTTTCGCATCGTCAAGGTCGCGGCCGACGCCGGGCTGGTCACGGTCGTGGGCAAGATGCAGCGCGTCGCCCCGGGCACCCGCGTACGCGTCACCGGCTCCTGGGAGTCCGATCCCCGCTACGGCCGGCAGCTGCGCGCCGAGACCGTGGTGATCGTCGAGCCCGACACGCTCGAGGGCGTGGCCCGCTACCTGGGCTCCGGCCTCATCCCCGGTGTCGGACCGGCGCTCGCGCAGCGCATCGTCGAGCGCTTCGGCGATCAGACCCTGGCCGTGCTCGACCGCGAGCCCGACCGATTGGCCGAAGTCCCCGGCTTTGGCCGCCGTCGCGTCGAGGCGGTGCGCGCGCGCTGGTCCGAGCAGCGCGTCGCCCGAGAGGTGCTGGTCTTCCTGCAAGGCCACGGCATCAGTACCTCCACGGCGCTGCGCATCTTCCGCAGGTACGGCGGCGACGCCGTCCGGATCGTGCGCGACAATCCCTACCAGCTCGCGTCCGACGTCTGGGGCATCGGCTTCCACAAGGCCGACGAGATCGCCTCGCGGCTGGGCATCGAGAAGGAATCGCCGCAGCGCATCCGCGCCGCGGTGCTGCACGTGCTGGAATCGGTCGCGGACCGCGGACACGTCTTCGCCCCGCGCGCCCTGCTTGCCGACGAGGTGACGCGGATCTCGGGGGTTGACCCGACGCTGGTCGAGCGCGCGATCGAGGAGGTGTGCTCGACGCGCGAGGCGCGGGCTGAAAATCTCGACGACGTGGGGCCGGTGGTCTACTCGTCGCGCCGCTACATCGAAGAGGCGGGGTTGGCCCATGGGCTCGCGCGGCTGTGCCGTGGCGCGGCGACGGCGCTCCGCGGGGTCGACGAGGCGATTGCCGGCTACGAAGCGGCCACGGGCACGACGCTGGCGCCCGCGCAGCGCGAGGCAGTGGTGCAGGCGAGCCGCGCGTTGGTCCTGGTGATCACCGGAGGCCCGGGCGTGGGCAAGACCACCGTGGTGCGCGCCATGATCGGACTGTTCGCGGCGTCGGGCATGAGGATCCGGCTCGCCGCGCCCACGGGACGCGCTGCGCGCAGGCTGGCCGATGCGACCGGACGTGAGGCTCAGACCGTGCACCGCCTGCTCGAGTTCGATCCGGCCAACGGAGGTTTCCTGCGAGGCGAGGCCCATCCGTTGGATCTGGATGCGCTGGTGGTCGACGAAGCCTCGATGCTCGACCAGATGCTCGCTTTCGCGCTGGTTCGCGCCCTGCCCACGGGTGCGAGGCTCGTCCTGGTGGGCGATGTCGACCAGCTGCCGTCCATCGGTGCGGGCGCGGTGCTTCGCGACGTCATCGAGTCGGGCGTGGTGCCGTGCGTGCGCTTGACCGAGGTGTTCCGGCAGGCAGCGGAGAGCCGGATCGTGCGCAACGCGCACCGCATCCGCGAGGGGCTTGCGCCCGATCCCACGCCCGCGGGCGACAAGCACGGAGACTTCTACGTGCTTCGCGTTCGCGATGCGCAGGACGCGGCCGACCGCATCGTGCGGCTGGTGGGCGAGCGCATTCCCGCGCAGTTCGGCATGCACCCGGTGCGCGACGTGCAGGTGCTCACGCCGATGCACCGCGGTCCGGCGGGCTCCGAGACGCTCAACGAGCGGCTCCAGGCCGCGCTCAACCCGGCGCAGCAAGGCATCGCCTTCGGTCCGCGCACCTTTCGGCCCGGCGACAAGGTCATGCAGCTGCGCAACGACTACGGACGCGACGTGTTCAACGGCGACGTGGGCTTCGTCCGATCGATCGACGCGCAGGCCGGGCGCATGACGGTCGACATCGAGGGCCGCGCGGTGGACTACGAGCCGTCCCAGGCCGACGAGCTGACGCTCGCGTACGCTTGCAGCGTGCACAAGAGCCAGGGCAGCGAATACCCAGCGGTGGTGGTCACGCTGCTCTCGTCGCACTTCGTGATGCTCTCGAGGAACCTGCTGTACACCGCGGTGACCCGGGGCAAGCGCCTGCTGGTGCTGCTGACCGACGACAAGGCGCTGCGCTGCGCGCTGGCCGACACTCGTCGCGAAGAGCGCCACAGCTGGCTGTTCCGCCGCTTGCGCGAGGCGGTGCGGACTTGACCGGCAGCACGGCGGGTCGCGGGCGCTGAGCTACTTTGCCCGCATGTCCTTCATCAGCTGCGAGGCCGCCAGCAACAGCGGCGACCACGACGGGCCGAAGGGCGGCGAATAGGCCAGATCCATGTCGTAGAGCTGCTCGGCCGTGCGCTGCGCGTGAATCGCCGCTGCGAGGGTGTCAATCCGGTGCGCCGCACCCTCGGGGCCTACCATCGTGCCGCCCAGCAGCCGGCCGCTCGCCCGATCTCCTATGAGGCATACGGTCAGCTTGCCGCCGCCCGGATAGTACTTGGCTCGCGTCCCGCTCTTAATCTCCGATTGCACGGCGTCGAATCCCTCCGCTTTCGCCTCTTCCAGCGTCAGGCCCGTGCGCGCGACCTCCAGCCCGAAGAAACGGAACGCCGCCGTTCCGAGCACCGGCGGCGCCTTCGCCTTGCCGCCCGTCACCAGCCGGCCCACCAGCTTGCCCGCGCGATTGGCACGTAGCGCCAGCGGAATCCACACCCGCGCACCCGTCACCGCGTGAAATGCGTCTGTCACGTCGCCCGCCGCGAATATGTCGGCCACCGACGTGCGTAGCTGCTCGTCGACCCGAATGCTTCCCGCCACGCTCAGCTCGATCCCCGCGCCCGTCGCAACGTCCGTATTCGGACGCACCCCGACCGCCATGAGCACGACATCGACCTCGAGCTCGCCGGCGCTGGTGGTGATACCGATCTTGCCATTCGCACGGCGCTGCAGCCGCTGCACCAGCGCGCCCAGACGCACGTCGACCCCGTGCTTGTGCGCCTCGGCGAGCACGCGCTCCTGTCCCGTCGCGGTCAGGAACGGCACCAGCGTGGGAAGCGCCTCGAGCACGGTCACCTGCAGACCTCCCTCGCGGAGCGTCTCGGTGGCCTCGAGCCCGATGTAGCCGCCGCCCACGATCGCCACCGACGACGGCTTGTCGGCCAGCACCTTCTTCCAGGTGCGGCCGTCTTGCAGGGTCTTGAGCGGGTAGACGCCCTTGCCCCACAGCTCGTCGATTCCCGCGATCGGCGGCTTGATCGCCCGCGCGCCGGTCGCGATCACCAGCTTGTCGTAACCCAGCTCGAACGGTCCCTGTTCCGATGTCCCTCGGACCATGCGCCGCTCGGCGTCTATCTTCTCGACCAGATGCCCCAGGCGCACGTCGATCCCGCGTTCGCCCCGGAACCTTTCGGCCGTGAGAATCTGCAGATCCTCGACCCGCGCGCCGTCGGCCAGCTTGTAGGGCAATCCGCACGCGCCGTAGGACACGTCGCCGGTCGCCTCCAGCACCACCACCTCGGCCTCGGGCGCCCTGCGTTTGGCCTCGCTGGCTGCACTCATTCCCGCTGCATCGCCCCCGATCACCACAACTCTCATCGTCCGTGTCCTCCGGAAGTCCCAGGCCGTCCCGAATGCGCGGGTCGTGTCGCTGGCTGTGCAGGTTGGAGCCGTCGATGACCCGATGGGTTCGTGCACCGGTCGCGCATGGCCGGTCAGTGCGCGCTGCCGCGCGGAACCGCCACCATCTGGCCCTCGGCCTTCTCGAAGACCATCGGGAACATGAGCGAGGAGGGCTGCTTGGCGCCCGGGAAGCACCACGAGCGCAGCGCGCGCTCCACGCACGCGGCGAATCCAGGGTAGTCCTTGCCTCCCACCACTTTCACGTCCGTCACCCGCCCGTCCGGATCGACCTGCAGCTCGGTGGCCACGCGCACCTTGTCCGGTCCCTTGGGGTTCTTGTCGATCTCCGGCTTCCAGCACGTCTCGTTCAAGTTGCTCTTGTTGGACGATACCAGCGCCTGCACGTCGGGCCCCGCGAGCTGCGTGCGCGTGTGATCCTTGGGCTCCGGACAGCCCTGGACCTGCACGTGCGGTGCGGGCGGCGAGGCTTGCGCAGACGCGGCAGACGCCGTCGGCGAACTCTCGGAAGGGGCTGGCGCAGCGGCCTGCGCAGCAGGTGATTCGGACGGGGCCGTCGCGGACGGCCCAGCGCTCGGAGCAGCAGCAGGAGCAGGGGCACCCGCGCAGCCCAACACCAGCAGCGCGACAGCCCCCGGCACGCACGACCAGACCATCGAGCAGTTGCGTGGCGACATGCGAATCCTCCGGTGCGCATCTTCCGCCCCGGAGCGTGCCTCGGCAAGCGGTTTGGCCAGGGCCGATCGATGTTGACCCGCGCGCCTCACCGTCGCACATCTGGCTTCGGCTGCGAACTCGACATCCCCGGGAGAGCCCTCATGACCGACGATTTCCGTTCCCTGGTAGCCGCAGGCATCCCCACCACGCTCCCTGACATGCCACCCGACGAGCCCGGCATCAACCACGCTCCGCCTCGTCGCCAGGTCCTTACGCCCCAAGAGCGCCAGCTCGCTCTGCGCAATGCCCTGCGCTACTTCCCGGCCTCCCTGCACAGCGCCCTGGCGCCCGAGTTCGCGCGCGAACTCGCCGTCGACGGACGCATCTACATGCGTCGCTTCCGCCCGCGCTACCGCATGCACGCTCGCCCCATCTCCGCCTATCCCGCACGGTGCGTCGAGGGGGCCGCGATCATGCTCATGATCACCAACAACCTCGATCCCGCGGTGGCCCAGCACCCCCACGAGCTCGTCACCTACGGCGGCAACGGCACCGTGTTCCAGAACTGGGCGCAGTACCTGCTGACCATGAAGTACCTGTCCGAGCTCGACCGCGACCAGACCCTCGTCCTGTATTCGGGTCACCCGCTCGGCTTGTTCCCGTCGAGTCCCCGCGCCCCGCGTCTGGTGCTGACCAACGGCATGGTGATCCCCAACTACTCCTCCCAGGAGGACTACGAGCGCATGGCCGCCTTGGGCGTCACCTCCTACGGGCAGATGACGGCCGGCTCGTTCATGTACATCGGCCCCCAGGGCATCGTGCACGGCACGGCGATCACGATCCTCAACGCCGCGCGAAAGTACCTGGGCACGCAGAGCGACGAGGACATCCACGGCAAGGTGTTCGTGTCCAGCGGGCTCGGCGGCATGAGCGGCGCCCAGGCCAAGGCCGCCGTCATCGCCGGTGCCATCGGGCTCGTCGCCGAGGTCAACCCCAAGGCCGTGCGCAAGCGCCACGAGCAGGGTTGGGTCCAGGAGGTCGAGTCCGATCTCGACAAGCTGCTGCTCCGCATCGACCGCGCGCGACGGGAGAAAAAGCCCCTGTCGATTGCCTATCAGGGCAATGTCGTCGACTTGTGGGAGCGCATGGTCGCCGCCGGCGTCAACGTCGAGCTCGGCTCCGACCAGACATCCCTGCACAACCCGTGGGCCGGCGGCTACTACCCGGTCGGCCTGTCGTTCGACGAGTCGAACGAGATGATGGTGCGCAACCCCGACGGCTTCCGCGAGCAGGTGCGAGCGAGCCTGCGCAGGCACGTCGAGGCGGTCAACACGCTGGCCTCGCGCGGCATGTTCTTCTGGGATTACGGCAATGCATTCCTGCTCGAGGCGAGCCGCGCCGGCGCGGATGTGATGAGGCCCGACGGCTCGTTCCGGTATCCCTCCTATGTCGAAGACATCATGGGCCCGATGTGCTTCGACTACGGCTTCGGGCCGTTCCGCTGGGTGTGCACCAGCGGCAAGCCCGACGACCTGCGCGAGACCGATCACATCGCGGCCGAGGTGATGGCAACGCTGGCCGCGCAGGCCCCGACCGAGGTGCGCCAGCAGCTGCTGGACAACGCGAAGTGGATTCGCGAGGCCGAGGCCAACGCGCTGGTGGTCGGCTCGCAAGCCAGAATCCTGTATGCCCACGAGCAGGGTCGCATCCTGATCGCCAGGGCGTTCAACAACGCCGTGCGAAGCGGGCGGGTCTCCGCGCCCGTGGTGCTCGGACGCGATCACCACGACGTCTCCGGAACGGACTCGCCGTTCCGCGAGACCGCCAACATCTACGACGGCTCGCGCAACTGCGCGGACATGGCGGTGCACAACTTCGTGGGGGACGCGTTCCGGGGCGCCAGCTGGGTGAGCCTGCACAACGGCGGCGGCGTGGGCTGGGGCGAGGTGATCAACGGCGGATTCGGCCTGGTGCTCGACGGCAGCCGCGAAGCCGACGATCGTCTCGAGGCCATGCTGTTCTGGGACGTCAACAACGGGATAGCGAGGCGCGCGTGGGCGGGCAACGACGGTGCGAGATTCGCCATTCGCGAGGCGATGCGAAGGACTCCCAACCTGCGTGTCACCGTGGCCGAAGCCGCCGACGATTCACTGGTGCAAGACAGCATCGAAGCCGCGTTCAAGGGCTAACGAGCGCTCAGCGTCGCCAGACGACCACCCGTCGCGCTGACGCATTCCCGCCCAGCGGAACCGATGCGTGCAGCGTCATCGTCTTGCCTTCAGGGATCTGCACGATGCGGATGTCGCCGTCGAGCGACCACGGCCGGGCATCGGTCAACGGATGAACCCACGGCCCGGTCGACGTGATGCCGACCGCCACCGTATCGACTTGCCCGTGCCGGCCCGAAATCACTGCGCCGGTGGCCGTGTCCCGCACGCCCTCGACCGTCGTGGGCTCGAAGCCCATCAGCCTCATGCGCCGGGCGAACGTCAGCAGCTTGGCGCCCGCCTCGACCGCACCCTGGTCGCCCACGTCGGCCAGCACCGACATCCAGAACGGCGTGGGTCCTTGCGCGGCCGCCTGGCGCTTGGGCTTGCCTTCGGTTCGCCATCGCTGAACGCGCGCCTGCCAGCACGAGTAGGCTTGCTCCTCGACCTTCGGTTCGTACCGCGGGAAGCACGCGTACGGAACCAGCGGCACGGCGTCGGGCAAGTACGCGCCGTCACGCAGCAGCGAGAACGCCGTGACCAGCATTCCCTGCTTCTCCGGCAGCCCCGCAGCGTCCGCGACCGTGATGGTGGCGTCGTTGACCGACGAGGCAATCAGCGTGGCCTTGACGTCCGGCTCCAGGTCGTCTTCGCCCAGGTGCCCGCGGAAGGCCACGGCGCCGCGACGCAAGGCCAGCTCGTGGATTCCCGTGAGCCCGCCGACTCGGTCGGCCTGCGCGCGAAACACCAGTGCGGCAGGGCTCTCCGATCCGGTGGGCCATACCGAGTAGATCTGGTCCGCGGCGTGCGAGCACCAGCCGAACGCGCCCGGCGCCTCGGTGGCGATGCGCGTGCCGTCCTGCTCGCGCACGGTCATCGTCGAGCCCAGGGCCTCGGGAATCACGAGGTAGCAGTAGCCCTGCGCGCTGTGGACCACGCCGAACGCCTGGCCGGTCGGGACCATGCCCACCGCCTCCATGCCCTCGGCCACGGCCGAGGCCGTGATGCCCTTGCGATCCTTGGGCAAGGCCGCGAGCTCGCCGTGGCTCGGGCGCCGGCTCCACAAATCGAACGCCGGATCGGCACACGCCATCCCCGTGCCGTCCGAGACCACTGTGAAGCCCGCGACCTTGGCGAACGTCAGCGCCTCGGCGCCACCGACGTCGCCCATGGGCGAGGAGATCCAGGTCAGCGACGCGCGCCGCCCGGAGTTGTCGCTGACCCGGGCGAGCACTTCCTCGGCCTCGCAAGAACACCAGATGATGCCTTGCTTCGATTCGAACGGGCTGCCGTGGGCGCGTTCGATGCGAACGGGCGCGGCGCCGGGCTGACCTTCGGTCACGGCGATGACGGCCGAGCAGGTGGCACGTGGGATCTGCAGCTTCACGCCTGCCTGCGGAACATTGATGAAGTCCTTGCGGTCCTTGAACCCCTGTGCCATCGCCGGCCTGGCCACCGCATCGACGGCGCGCATCGCTGCCTCGTTGCGCGCGAGCTCGTGCATCAGCGCCTTGCCCGCGGGGATGGCAGCGAGCCCCAACACCGCGACCGTCACACCCACGACCAGCAGGCGCCGGCGAAAGACCTTGCGCTTGTGCCGGGTGGCGAGCTGCAGCTTCTCGATCTGCGCCTCGCGGCGCTTGCTCTCTTCCTCCGCCGCCCGGCGCGCCGCCACCAGCGCCTCGGCCTGGTCCGGGTCGCGGTGGTCCAGGAGCGCCTCTGCGCGCTCCAGCGCCACCAGGTCGTCGTCTTCTCCGAAATCGTCGGGTCCGAAATCCCTGCCTCGCACCGCGCCATTGTGGCCTGCTTCGCCCGCCTTGCCTACCGCCGATCGCATCTGGCCCTTGCGCGTTCGCGCCACGCCGCGGCACGCTGCCCCCCACGCCGCGGAGCACCATGGCCATCGAGGTTCCCATCGATCAACCCCCCGACGAGGTCCGCCGCCTGCTCGCCCCGCTGCGCAACGATCTGTCCGTGGCCCTGCACAGCCACGCCAATCCCTTCTCCGTGGGCGGCATCATCCGCGTCGCCCACAGCTTCCTCGTGCGCGAGATCTTCGTCATCGGACACCAGCCCTGGTACGCCAAGGCCTCCATGGGCATGCACCGCTACGAAACCATCCGGGTGCTGCCCGACGACGACGCGCTGCTCGAGGCCATCGCCGGCCGCCCGTTGTGGGGCGTGGAGAAGGACCACGCCACGCTCAGCTTGTTCGACGTGAAGGACTACCCGCGCGACGTGGTGCTGCTGTTCGGCAGCGAGCGCGGCGGCCTTCCGCTGCCCCTGGTGCGTCGGTGCGAGCAGGTGCTGGGCATCCCGATGTACGGCGTCAACCATTCGTTTCCGGTGAGCGTGACGGTGGGCATGGTGCTGTGCGACTGGGCGAGGCGGCGCTACGCACCGGGAACGATCGTGACGGGCTGAGGGGAGCTACTTGGAGGGAGCACCGGCATCGTGCGCCCCCGGCGTGGCCATGCCCAAGTCCGAGGCGCGCACCCAGAAGGAGCGATCGCCCACGGGCATGACCTGCAGCCCTTTGGGCAACACCGAGGCCCAACCGACCACGGTCTCGATCACGTAGATCTCGGCGCCGGACTCCAGCGCGCCGATCGTGGGGTAGGTGGCGCCGCGCCCGAAAAACAGGCTTACGGTGGACGGCGCCCGCATCACGCTCATGTAGTCCTTGAGCGCCAGCTGCGGCGGGTTCTGCACACGGTCGACGGCGGCGAGCTGATCCATCATCTCGCCGCGCGGCAGCGCCCGGACGTCGCTGAGCTTGACCCACGCGTCGACGAACACGTCGGAGCGCGAGGTGACGTGGGCGAAGCCTCGCTGGGTCCTGGTGCCCCACAGCAGCAGGCCGCTGCCCTCGCCGGAGATGCCCAGGCTCGTCACCACCGAGCCGCCAGGCGCGTCGTACAGGTCGAGCGAGCCGCTGCGCGCCACGTAGCCTCGCGCGTTGCCGGGCACCTCGTACAGCGGCACCGTGCCCTTGGTGAAGGTCAGCGCGTCGCAGATCGCCCAGGCGCGCACCGGCGCCGACAACCCCGCGCCCCCCGTGAGCTCCACCTGCAGCTTGCCCGGTGCAGCCCCGATGATCTTGAGCGGAACCCCCGCCGAGATCCACAGACGGTCGCTGACCACGGGCAGGTCACGGCTCGCAAAGACCAGCACGGCCCGCGGGTCGGTGAATCCCTCCACCCGGAAGCCCGAACCCGTGTTGATCTGCGCACGCCCCGTCGAGGGATCGGCTGGAAAGTTCGTGGCCTTGAGCGGCCCAAGCGCACCGCTGAACACCGCGATCTTCGTCCCTCCCGTCGCAGCGTCGTAGATCCCGGCGTCCTTCTGCACGTACGCCGTGCCGGTCACAACGCACGACGGACCGCTGCCCGCAGGCCCTGCCGCTGCTGGCGTCCCGGCGTCCTGCGCCCACGCCTCCGGAACCGCGCCAGCTCCGACGCAGAGCCCGGCCAGGATCCCCAGCAGAGCCGTACGCCTCGACCTTCGCGTCATGCTACACCTCCAAGACTTTCCCGGTTGGACGATCCGGCCGGGCTCGCGATGCAAGCATCGATGACGTCACCCGACACGCACCTGGTATTTGCCACACCCCGCAAGCTCCCGAAAGCGCGGACGCTCGAGGGACGGGTGGTGGTCATCGATCTGGCCTTCGCATCGGAAGCCTCGGGTGGCGGATTCGAAGGCATCACGCTGCCGTTCATCGAGGCGCTGGGGCCGCGCCTCGCCGCATGGGTCGATCACCACGACCACGCGCAGCACAAGCGTTTCGCCGACGACCCGCGCTTCGTGCTCGCCACCAAGGCCCAGCACGGCGCTTGTCCCGAGATGATCGACCCGGCCCTCGTCGAGCGCATCGGCCCCGCCCAGACCATCGTCTGCCACCCCGACTTCGACGGCTTGGCCGCGGCCGCCAAGTGGCTTCGCACCGGCGTGGAACCGTACCCCGGCTGCGACCTCGACGCGCGCGCCATCGACACGCGCATGGGCACGCCCTCGCCCGTGGCCGAGATGATCGACCGCGCATTGCGCGCCCGCCCCCGCGATCAATCGCTGTCCGGCATGGTCGTGCGTCATCTGGCCACCGGTCTGTCCGATGCCGCGCTGACCGCGACGATCCAACTGGCAGCCGACGAGATGCGCGCCCTGGAGGCCTCCACCCGCCGCCTCGCCCTCGGCTACGTACGCCTCGACCCCGGCGTGGCCGTCGTCGACATCACCGGGCGCACCAGTGCGGTCGACAAGACCCAGCTGCTGCTCATGGGCCAGGACCGCGAGCGCATCGCCATGGTCGTCGATGGCGACAGCATCACGCTCGCCACACGGTTCGACGCCGGCATCGATCTGCTCAAGCTGCTCGGCCTGTCCGGCGGCATGCCGACGCGCGTGTCGGTGCACCGCAACCGTCTCGACCAGGTCTGCGAGGCGCTGGGCATCCGGCCCGACGACATGAGCTCCGTGGCCTTACGCCGATGAGCCTCGATCGCTCCGCTCGCTGCTGACCTCGATGGGATTCCTGAACCGACCGGCGACCAACCAGCGACTCAAGCCGTGGCATGTGGCGGCCGCGTTGGTCGTCGTCGGCACGGCCGCTCAGTTGGCCGCCATGGTCGCGGCCGTGCTCGCGGTGCTGGTGCAAGCCGCGCAACACCGCACTGCCGGCGGTCTGGCCGCCGCGCCGCCGATGCTTCCCGCGTGGGGAATGGCCTTGGCCGTCCTGGGCTCGACCGTCGTGCTCGTTGTCGGGTCCGCGGGCACGGCGTGGCTCGCCCGCGTCCCGGTCCGCACGGCCCTGGGCCTGCGATCACCCAATCCGATCGTCTACGTGCTGGCCTGTGTCGCCGCCGTGGCCGCCAGTCCCGTCGGCGGCTTGTTCGTCGGAATCGCCCGGGCGCTGGCCCCGCGCCTGACCCTCGGCACCATGGAAGCGATGAACCAGCAGATCGCCGCGGTCCCGATCTGGTTCGCCATTCCCGTGTTCGCCCTGTTGCCCGGCATCTCCGAAGAGACGTTCTTCCGCGGCCTGCTGCTTCGCGCTGTCCGGCGTCCATGGCTCGCCATCGCTCTGTCCGGCGTGCTGTTCGCGGCCTACCACGTCGATCCCCACCACGCCGCCGGCACGCTGCCCCTCGGGTTGCTGCTCGCATGGATCGCCTGGCGAACCGACAGCGTCCTGGTGACCATGGCCGGTCACGCCTCGTTCAACTTGTTCGCCATCGTCGCCGAACATCTCGCAGGCAACGAGCCCCAGGAGCCGGGCCTGACCATGGCGTCCGTCGGGGTTGCTGCGGCCGGCGCCGTCGTCTCGCTCGGGTGCGCATGGGCAATTTCGCGCGCGACGGCGGCGACGGAAGCCCGCACCGCCTGACCGCAGCGGCGGGGGACCCAACGTCGGCCCCGCCAGCTCGACGTCGGGACTGGCGTTTCGATCGACTTGTCCCGATATTGCGGAGGGCGTGGCGACAGGATCCGGCAACACCCTGCGCATCGATCTCGATGCCGCCGATGTGCGTGGGCACGGGCGGCGCGCTGCGTGCGGCTGGGCCGTCTTCGTGGTCGGCGCGATCGCAGCGCTGTCTCCGCGCGTTGCCCACGCGGGCCCGCCCTTTGTCACCGACGACCCCGAGCCTGTCGAATACCGGCACTGGGAATGGTACCTGGCATCGCAGCATGCGCACGACCGCGACGGCTGGACCGGCACGGCGCCGCACGTCGAGGTGAACTACGGCGCCGTCCCCGACCTTCAGCTCCACCTGGTCGCGCCTCTCGCGTACGCTGCACCTTCGGGCGGCACGAGCACGTACGGCTATGGCGACACGGAGCTGGGCGCGAAGTTCCGGTTCCTGCACGAAGGAGCCTGGATGCCTCAAGTGGGAGCGTTCCCCTTGGTCGAGGTCCCGACCGGCTCACATGCGCGCGGTCTGGGCAACGGCAAGGCCCAGGTCTACCTGCCGGTCTGGCTTCAGAAGAGCTTCGGCCCGTGGACGACCTATGGCGGAGCAGGCTACTGGATCAATCCAGGCGAACCGGGCGAGCACCATCGGAACTGGTGGTACCTCGGCTGGCTGGTGCAGCGCCAGCTGACCGGCTTCCTGGCGGCCGGCGTCGAGCTGTTCCACAGCACGCCCAAGTCGGACGGCGATCCGCACGAGACTGGCTTCAACGCAGGCGTGATGCTCGACCTGACGAGCCATCACCACGTGCTGCTGTCCGCCGGTCGTGCGATCCACGGCCCGACGATGTTCTCGGGATACGCGGCGTACCAGCTGACGTTCGGGCCGGCACCGTAGCGTCGTTCGGCGAGCGGCGGGACGCGTGATGCCTGCCAGGTGTTTCGCCGCGGGCCGGGTGCGCCCTACGCCAGCTCGATGACCTTCTTGACGAGCTTCGAGACGCCGTCCCAGACCTCGTCGAGGCGCTGCGCGCACATGTACGCGGGCGTGCTGACGATGCGATTGGCCTGATCCACGACGATCTCGCGCACGGGCGTGTTCTGGTGGCGCGCTCCGAGCTTCTCGAGGTCCTTGGCCGTGGCCGGGTCGGTGCCGATGGTCAGCAGCGGGTGATGGTCGGCGCCGAGGGCCTTGGCCACGACCACCGGCGCAATGCAGATCGCACCGATCGGCTTCCTGGCCGCGTGCGCTTCTTTCAGCACGCGCTCGATGTCCGCGTCGATGCCGCAATCAGCGCCCTTGACGGCATAGTCGACTAGGTTCTTCGCCGCGCCGAAGCCGCCGGGCAGGATCACGGCATCGAAGTCCGCCATCTGGAGCCGCGCCAGAGGCTTGACCGCGCCGCGCGCGATTCGGGCGGCTTCGGTCAGCACGTTGCGCTTCTCACCCGTGGGCGCCTGCTTCGCGTGATCGACCACGTCGAGCTGGGGCTTGTCCGGGGCAAACGCCTGGTAGCTCGCCCCTGCCTGGTCCAACGCCAGCAGTGTCGAGACCGCCTCGTGGATCTCGGCCCCGTCCAGGAATCCGCATCCGGCCAGCACGACCGCTACGCGCTTGCTTGCCATGAACACACCTCCAACAGTTTCTCGAAGCTTCCGACGACCCCTCGCTCGCGTGAGGGGACCATAGCACATGGCCGCTCGGTCATTCGCGCGCGGCCGTGTGCCGGAGGGTGCCCGCGGATCAGGCCGGCTGCCTCGAACCGTGAGGCGTCCGGACAGCCGGTCCGTGGTCCAAAGCTAGCGGGTGGGCTTCCTGGGCGCGATCGGCGGGAGCTTGAAGCGCGGCGGCTTGGTTCCGGTGGAGGTGCCGGTCGGAGGCGGCGTCGTGGTCGACGTGCCGGTCGCCGGCGGACGAATGATGATCGGCGGCCGCCATCTGGGCGGCGCGGTCGTGGTGGCTGGAGGCGCGGTCGTGGTAGCCGGAGGCGCGGTCGTGGTGGCCGGCGGCGTCGTCGGATGGGGCGGCGCGGTCGTCGTGCTCGTCGCAGGCGGCTTGACCGTTGTCGTGGAAGGAGGCTTGGGCGTCGTCGTCGCAGGTGCCGGCGGAGAGGTCGTCGTGTTCGCAGGCATCGTGTCCGGAGGCGCGACAGCGCCGGTATCCACCGCAGCCGTCGCGTTCGGGTCGGTCGAATCGCCGCCGAGCGGAGCCACCACGACGGGCGGCGCCGTGTTCACATCGATGACGGTCGGCACTTCGGGCGTGGAGGAGCGCGCGCGCACCACGAACACGGCAGCGGACGCGCCGCCGATGAACAGAACGCCCAGGAGCCCGATGCCGAGAACCAGTCCCCACGGGCCCTTGCGCGGACGAGCCCTGGCTGCGTAGGACGGCGCATAGCCGATGGGACCTGCGACCGCGGCGGGGCTCATGGGGGCGGTCTGCGCGGGAACGCCGGGCGGCGGGGTGAATGCTGCCGCCTGGGGGGCAACCGGCTGGTCGACCATCGTACGCATCGGAGCGGCCGCTCCGCCCGGCTGGTTGGCAACTTCCGGGGGCGGACCGCCTGGGATTGTTCCACCCTTCTGCCCGGACCCACCGTAGGGGTCACCGGGCGGAAAGTATCCTCCGGGTGGCTGGTTCATCGAGTGTCTCTCCTTGCAGTCTGACGACGGAGACCGCCTGTCTATGTACCGGAATCCAGGGGCTGTCGCCAGACTGCTCGTGCTTCGTTGGACACCGCCCGCGTGTCCCGCAATGGGCTCGAGGGTGTCAACATATCCGATGTCCCACCTGCTCTTTCCGGTCTCCATGGTCGTCTAGCCACTCTCGTCGCCCGCGCCGGGTCCACCTTCCGTTTTCCTTCGAATCGCCGTGCGGGGCGCGATGCCTTTCCAACGCGGTCCGGCCCGATGATCCGTCGCACCCCGGTTCGCTAGTGCGGCGCGGCAATCCGTTGTGGACGAGTGGCCGGCTCTGCCGCGCATCGTCTTCAGCCCGCCCGTTACGGCGGGGGGGAAGCAAGGCAGGTCATTGACGTACCATGCCGAAGACCGTTGAATCGGTAGTCTGGCGGTGTGCCTTCCGAGGCTCCCGCACGCGGGTTGGACGAGGCGTGGGATCTTGATCAGCAGTGGGAGAAGATTGATGCGAATAACCTGGGTCGGGTGGTTCCTTGGGCTGGCGGGGGGACTGGGGCTCTTGGCGGGTTGCACCGTCAAGAGCGCCGACAACAACGCAGGAGGTGCGGGCGGCAGCGCCGGAGCCGCGGGCGCAGCCGGGACCGGTGGCGACGCAGGAAACGCGGGGACCGGTGGCGCGGCAGGCATCGGCGGCTCTTCCGGCGACGGAGGCTCGGCGGGTGCCGCCAACACCGGCGCCTGCGGCACGGTCTCGGTCAACGGCGCGTGCGCCGACGACCACACGCTGCAGACCTGCGTCATCCCGGACACCAACAACCCGACCGCCAATCCGGAGTACGTGCAGACCACGACCTGCGATTCGGGGCGATCGTGCACGGTCATCAACGGCATCGCGCAGTGCAAGCTACTGGGTGAATGCGCCGCGGGCGACGTGGCGTGCTCGGCCGACGGCAAGAAGGTTCGAACGTGCCAGGGAACGGGCGCCAACACGACCTGGTCCGACACGCCGTGCGACACCGCCAACAGCGAGGTGTGCATCGTGCCCAAGCCCGGCGAGGCGGCCAAGTGCCAGGTCGTTCCGTCGAGCTCGGGCGGCAACGGCCCGCGCCTCGAGGGACGGATCAAGTTCGAGTACCACGACGCCGGCAAGACCGGCTGGGGTCCCACCGAAACGCAGGACGCCACCGACGTGTACGTCGCGATCTTCGACAGCAACAACAACATGATCGGCAAGGCGCTGTCGGGCTGGGACCCGGACACGGGGACCTTCACCTCCGACGGCACGTTCAAGGCCGACCTGACCCAGGCGCCCACGCCCGACATGCAGATCTGGGTCTGGCCCATGGCCTTCAACTACGACACGGGCCAACCGCTGATGGCGATCGCCAAGCTCGCCGATCCGGACGTGCAGGCCAACGCCACCGAGGCGACCGAGTACTGGGCGTGGGGCACCACCGTCGGTGACCTGGGCACGACCGTCAGCGGCCAGACCACGACGGTCGGTGACTGGACCATCAAGGAGAGCGAGGGCTCGGGCGCGCTGCACATCTACCGGTGGATCGACTACGGGCTCGTGCGCACGGCCGCGGCCATGCCGGGCAAGCAGGACTCGCTGGTCGTCTATTGGGATCCGACCAAGGACACCCCATCGTGCGGCGCTTGCTTCTGCGGGCCCAACTGCGGCGGCGGCGAGGTCAAGTACGGCACGGCCGACACCGACGTGGACCACTACGACAGCTGGATCGCGCTGGGAGGCCCGCCGAGCGACGGCTCGACCGAGTGGGCTCGCGCCGTCATCTCGCACGAGTTCGGCCACTACGTGATGATGAACTACTCCATCTCCCCGGGCGAAGGCGGCCCGCACTACCTCAGCGAAGCCTCCAAGCCCGGCCTCGCGTACTCCGAGGGATGGGCCACTTCGTTCGGCATGACCAACGTGGAAACGCCCGTCTATGTCGACCAGCAGCAGGGCACGTTCTTCTGGGTCGACATCTCGAAGTACACCACGTCCGACGGCGATCTGGCGATGCCCGACGCGCAGGGCCTGATCGATCAGCCCATCAACGAGAACGTGGTTGCGGGCATGATCTGGAAGCTTTGGGTCGACCCCAGCCTCGATCCGGGCGGGCGCAACCTGGGTGACCCGAAGATCTTCGGCACGCTCACCTATCCGCAGCTGGTCGACGGCACGTTCAACCGCGGCTACTACAAGGTCGACCTCGTCGACTTCCTGGACTCGGCGATCTGCTCGGGCAATGCAACCGAAGAGGACGTGACGAGCGTGACGCAGCCGACGGGCTATCCGTACGACCCTGCAACCAAGCCATGTCAGTGATCGCTGAACCGATGAGGATGAACAACATGACGAGCATGACGAAAACGATGTTGGGCGCGGGTGCCCTGTGCGCGTTGGTGGCGATCGCTGGGTGCACGCAGGGCAACGCAAACAGCAATGGAGGCCAAGCGCCGCCGCCGAACAACCCCGACCCGGGCATGGCAGGTCCGACGTCCTCCGGGATGAGCGCGCCGATGTTCTTGACGCTGCGCGGCCCGGACCCCGCGCCGGCCGGCGGCAACGTCACCCTCGACCTGGAAATTACGGTCAACGAGCCGATCCGGGTTCCGGTCAACTTGCAGGTGCTATTGCCTGCGGGCGTGCAGCTCGTGGCTGGCCTGCCCCAGGAGACGTTGAGCCTGCCTCAGCCGGGCAAGCTGTATCGGCAGTATGTGGTGGCGACCTCGGGCCCACTCACCCAGCCGGTGCTGGTGCGCGCCACCGGCACGGCCCCCAGCGGCGCCTACGGCTTCACCGCGCAGCGCCAGTATCCGCCGGCCGCGCCCGCAGGCATCCAGCCCGGCGGCATGCGCCCGCCCATGGCGCGTCCCCCCATGCCGCCGCGCTAGCGCGATCGGCCCGCCGGCACCCTTCGCACTAGGGGCTGGCGAACCACAACCAGAGCCCCACGCCAAAGACGACCACCAGCAGGGCGGCGATCGCCGCCACGGCCACCACGATCACCAGCGTGAGTGTCTTGGGGCCGCCTCGGTTCGGCGCCCGCGTGGGATGTGCAGGCGGTGCCGCGGATGACGACGCAGCGCTCTCGTGCGAGGCGCGCTGCGGTGCGGGTGTTCCCCAAGCGCCGGAGGACTCCAGGTTGGAGGCGGGCGCGAGGTGCTGCGCGGCGGCTTGCTGCGGCGGGTTCGGCGGCGGGGCGCCGGACCCCGACTGCGACGACGACAGGTGGGCGGGCGGGGGCACGTACGGGGTCTGCGCGGCCGGCGGGCATACGGGACACATGCCGTTCCAATACGGTGCCAGCGCCTGGCGCAGATCGGCCATGCTCAAGAATCGCAGATCGCGATCGCGTGCGATGGCCTTGTCGACCGCAGCACCCAGGCCTGCCGGAAGGTTCGGACAGTACGTCGCGATCGGCGGCGCGGTCGTGGACGCGACCTTCAAGATGACCTCTTCGTACGTGAAGCCATCGAAGGGACGCGCTCCGGCGAGCATCTCGAACAGGATCACGCCCAGCGCGTAGACGTCGACCCGGCCGTCGAGCCCCTTGGTGCCCCGCAGCTGCTCGACCGGCATGTACTGCGGCGTGCCGACCGTGACTCCGGTCTGCGTGAGCCGGACGCCCTCCTCGGTGAAGATCTTGGAGATGCCAAAGTCCACGACCTTGACGACCTCTCCCCGGGCCGTGGGGATCACGAAGATGTTCTCGGGCTTCAGATCGCGGTGCAGGATGCCGCGCGCGTGGGCCTCGTGGATCGCCGCGGCGATCTGGTCGACGATGTACAGCGCCTGATCGACAGGGAGGCGTCCGCCCTTGCGCGCGATGAACTTGCCCAGGTCCTCGCCGTCGAGGAACTCCATTACGATGTAGGGGACCCCGTTGGCCAGGTTGCCCGTGGCCTCGACCTTGACGGCGTGCGGGGTCATCAGGGAGCGCGCCGCGGCGGCTTCCCGCAAGAAGCGCTGCGGGATGACCGGGTGGCGTTGCAGGGTCGGGTGCAGGATCTTGAGCGCGACGCGCTGGCCGGTCACCGCGTCTCGCGCCTCGTAGACCGAACCCATTCCTCCCACGCCGATCAGGCGAACGATGCGGTACCGATCGGCGACAACGTCACCCACGGCGGGTTGAGCGGCGGCGAGCATGACGATGAGTCTGGAGAATATCCGAGCGAACGACCGGGCCGGGAAAAAAGCAACGGGCACGACGCCATCAAGGAGGCGGTGGCCAGCCCGGAATCGGGAACGTCGGCAGGCCCGACGGCAACGGCGGCAGACCTGACGGCAATGGCGGAAACGGCGGAATCAGCCCCGAGGGAATCGCCGACGGGAACGGCGGCAGGGTGGGGAAGCCCGCGTCGAACCCGCCCGCGTCGCCCGCGTCGCCCACGCCGGCATCGGCCGGAGGCGGGTGATGGGTGGTGACCGCGGGCGGCGTGGTCGCTGTCTGCGTGGACGTGGGAACGGGCACGGCCGGCGGTTGTGTCGTCTGCGTCGTCGTCAGCGTGTCGATGGGCGCGACGGTGGTGACGGGTGGCGGAGGGGTGATCGCGATGGGCGGGGCAAGGTTGCTCGAGCTGTCCGACCGATTGATCGCGATCAGCGTCGCGATCACGCCCACGGCGGCCAGCGCACCGCAGACCGCAGCGATGATGCCCAGGATCGACAGCGCGCTTCGTTTCTTCTTGCGCGGCGCGGGTTGCATCGGCGGCACGGGATAGGGGGGCACTTGCCGCGGCTGGACCGAGCCGCCGGGCGAGGTGGGATCGAAGGCCATGGGCGACATCTCGGCGGTCGGGCCGAAGCCCCCCTCGACAGGGCCGCCGAGCACCGTGCCCGTACGCATCGGCGCGGGTTGCTGCGCCTGCGGCTCGGATGGCGGAAGGGTGGGCGGCACGGCACGCGCCGCGGCGAGCTCCGCGTCCGGCTGGGTCGGTGGAGGACGATCGGAGCGGGCAGGCACCTGCGACTGGGCCGAAGCGATCGCGGGCGTGGGTGTGGCCTGCAAGTGGCTCGGGTAGCCGACCGCACCCGAGGCATTCAGGCTCAACGTGAACAGCGGCAGGAGCGCCGAGCGCATCTCCACGGCGCGCTGGAAACGGTCGTTGGGACGGCCCGACAAGGCGCGGTGCACGATCGCCACCAGCGGTTCCGGCGCGTCCGGGTCGAGCTCGCGCAGGGACCTGACCTGGCCGGCCAGCACCGAGGCGGCAATGACGCGAGGATCGTCGCCCGAGACGGGACGCGCACCGGCGAGCATCTCGAAGAGCAGCACGCCCACGGAGAACAGGTCGGCGCGTGCGTCGGCGGTGTCCGCGGAGATCGCCTGCTCGGGCGCCATGTATTCGGGGGTGCCCATCAGCACGCCGGGGCGGGTCAAGCCCTTCTGGAACTCCTCGCTGGTGCGCAGCTTGGCAATCCCGAAGTCGAGCAGCTTGAGCAGCGGCCCTTGCGCGGTCGACACCACGAACACGTTGTCGGGCTTCAGATCCCGGTGCACCACGCCCTTGGCATGGGCGACCTCCAGCCCGTTGAGGATCTGGACGGCGAAGTCGAGCGCCGTCTGCCGCGGCAGCTTCCCCGATCGGTGGAGGACAGCCTGAAGGCTCTCGCCCTCGAGCAGCTCCATCACCAGATACGGCAGCCCGTCCGCGGTCTGGTCCACGTCGCTGACCTGCACCACATACGGCGTGCGGATGCTGGCGGACACGCGGGCTTCCTGCAGGAAGCGCGCGACCAGGCCGGGACGTTGCGCCAGCTCGGGGTTGAGGAACTTGAGGGCGACCGCGCTTCCCAGGTACTCGTGCAAGGCCTCGAACACGCTTCCCATGCCGCCCTCGCCGATGAGGCGGACCAAGCGGTACTTGCCGTTGACGACTTCTCCGACTTGAGGCCTATCCACGACCGGAGCCTAGCAGAAACCCGCAGGCAAGGGTTCGCGCGGCGCAAACGCCCTCTGGCGAACCGGAGCACGATCCGGTACGAACTGCGAAAAGCCGAGGTGGACCCGATGACGACGACGAGAGCCGACGGGGCGACGAGTGGCGATCATGCGAGCGGCGGCGAGTCGCTGGGACTCGATGCCGGCGGGCTCGAGGGCCTGCGCAAGCAGCTCGAGACATGGCGCGCGCAAACCGTAGCGAAGACGTTGCAGCGCATGCCGGCGCGCAAGGAGCGGTTCACGACCTGGAGCGATGTGGATCTGCCGGATGTGGCGACGCCGCTCGAGGGCTCGGTGCGCCACGAGCGCGACTTGGGGTTGCCGGGCCAGTACCCGTACACGCGCGGCGTGCAGCCCACGATGTACCGCGGGCGACTGTGGACGATGCGCATGTTCGCCGGGTTCGCCACGCCCGAGCAGACCAACCAGCGCTTCAAGTACCTGCTCGAGCAGGGGCAGACCGGCCTGTCGACCGCCTTCGATTTCCCGACCCTGATGGGCTACGACTCGGACTCGCCGCGCGCCCTCGGGGAGGTGGGCATGTGCGGCGTGGCGGTCGACAGCCTGCGCGACATGGAGGTGCTGTTCGACGGGATCCCGCTCGACAAGGTGACCACGTCGATGACGATCAACGGGCCGGCGGCGGTGCTGCTGGCGTTCTACATCGCGCTGGCGGACAAGCGGGGGATTGCGCGCAGCAAGATCGGCGGCACGGTGCAGAACGACTGCCTCAAGGAGTTCATCGCGCAGCATGCGTGGTTGGTGCCGCCGCGCGCCGCGATGCGCCTGGTGACCGACACGATCGAGTTCTGTACGGCCGAGGTACCCAGGTGGAACACCGTGTCGATCAGCGGCTATCACATTCGCGAGGCCGGGGCGACCGCGGCGCAGGAGC
This sequence comes from Myxococcales bacterium, assembly GCA_021847645.1. Taxonomy (GTDB): domain Bacteria; phylum Myxococcota_A; class Polyangia; order Polyangiales; family Polyangiaceae; genus JAJZQG01. Next base: position 8,410 of record JAJZQG010000020.1, on the reverse strand, counting down.
TCGCCTTTACCTTGGCCGACGGCATCGGCTACGTGCAGTCGTGCCTGGATCGGGGGCTGGATGTCGATGCGTTCGGGCCGCGGCTGTCGTTCTTCTTCGACGTGCACAACGACTTCTTCGAGGAGATCGCGAAGTTCAGGGCGGCGCGTCGCATGTGGGCGCGCTTCATGAAGGAACGCTTCGGCGCCAAGAAGCCCGACAGCCTGAAGCTGCGCACGCATGCGCAGACCGCGGGCGTTTCGCTCACCGCCCAGCAGCCCTACAACAACGTGGTGCGCGTGGCGCTGCAAGGCATGGCCGCGGTGCTCGGCGGAACGCAGTCGCTGCACACCAACTCCCTCGACGAGACCTACGCCCTGCCCACCGAGGCCGCCGTCACGATCGCGCTGCGAACCCAGCAGATCATCGCCGAGGAAAGCGGCGTGGCCGGTACCATCGACCCGCTGGGAGGCAGCTACTTCGTCGAGTGGCTCACCTCCCGGCTCGAGACCGAAGCCCTGCAGATCATCAAGACCATCGACGACATGGGCGGCATGGTCGAGGCGATCGAGAAGGGCTATCCGCAGCGCGAGATCGCCGCGTCGGCCTACAAGTTCCAGCGTCAGATGGAGTCCGGCGATCGCGTGATGGTCGGTATCAACAAGTACCAGACCTCGGACGACACCAAGATCCCGCTGCTTCGCATCGACGAACAGGTGCAGCGATCGCAGATCTCCAACCTGCGGACGGTCAAGCAGGGCCGCGATCCGGAGCGCGTGAGCGCGTCGCTGCGGGCCGTGCGCGAGGCCGCCCAAGGCACGGCCAACGTCATGCCGTCGCTGGTGGCCGCGGCCAGCGCCTACTGCACCGAGCAGGAGATCTGCGACGTGCTGCGGGAGGTCTTCGGGACGTACTCCGACCCGGCGGAGTTCTGAGCGACCGGGCGCGGCAGCCGTGCGTTCACCTGGTCGAAACCGGACGGCCGTCGAGCGGGGTTCGAACTACAGGGCTGTTGGTGGCGCACCCGACGATGGGCAGAAGTGGGTGGAACGCAACCAGTTCTCGCGTTCCCGGCCCGTCGGCCGGACAGCCTTCCTTCGGAGTAGCGAACGAGAAGGGCTCCCCGAACACTCCGGTTCGACGAAGCTGATGTCTGCTACCTACCTGTCAATTCGTCTGAGACCGCGTGCCCGCGTCGCGTCGCCAGTCGGCGTCATGCCATGGCAAAGACCATCGCAATTCGCTCCTGCGGTGCCGATGTCTCCATCGTCGTTGTAGTCGCCATCGTGATCGCCGATAGCCTCGGTGGTGGTCAGGTCCGACATCGCACGAGCTCTTCCCGCACGACGATAGCTTCGTTGACGCGATGTAGCCCAGCCAAATGTCGTGTCGCGGCCCGACAAGACACGCCCAGTTCATCCTTCGAGATGCCCACTCCCGGGGCGGTACGAGGTGCAGAACGTGCCTTGAAATCGGGTGCTCAACGCATCCTTCTGCCGGTCGAACCGGGGAGAGTCCCAACCGCCCACCCGCAGTTCCGTCGCCGTACAGCGGCGTTCTGGACGCTCCATCGCCCGGAGCGAATGCCTCCTTGAGCTGCCCGCACTCGAACACGGACACCCGTCCGAGGCGACTGGGGTGACGCAGTCCTGCGAGGCCTGGAGCTGATAGAGCGACGCCCTCACGCACTGCGCGGCAGCGGGCTGGTCCGAGCCGGAGCTGCAGCCGGTGACGATCAACGCTGCCCAAGATGGTGCCAGCCAATGGGTTGTTCTGCTCACGACGTCCTCCTATCGAAAGTCTGCGAGGAACGGTCCGCGCAGCACCCCGCGCGCGGCGACGGCCAATTACCAGGGGATGCGACCGGGGAGCAGCCCCTTGGCGACCGCCACGAAGCAGCAAGATGGACGGCCAACCATGTCACGGCGGCGAGCACGGGCAGTCGGAAGCAAGGAACACGAACGCACGCCCGATGTCCCCGCACGGCCGGTCACGCTGGGCTGTCGCGTTCATCGGCCGCCTCCAATCGTTCTTGCAGCCGTGTGGACGAAGCGGCACCCATCGTGTCGGCTGTGGATACCAAGGCAACTGCACCACCATCAAGTTCCCCTCGCCTCTTTCCTTTGCAACACGCGGCTCTCGTCCCCTCTGTCGTGGGAGACTGGTCAGGGTGAGGGGAATCCGAGCAGTGTCGTACAAGGCCGCTTGGAGCGCGCCGAGCCCTGACGAGAGCCGGAGGCCGTGCTATGAGTCCATGCATCGACCATGCGATCCTCGAGCACAGCACTATTCGTGGCAGCGACGGCCGCGGCCCTCGCTTGGGCCAGCGTTCCCGAGGCCGGAACCGCCGTGAGTGTCCCGCTGTCGTGCGATCGGGGACCGGACGGGCAGCGCAGCCAAATGGTGGTGACCGTGCCCGCGTCGGTTTCCCAGGGCGGCACGTTCACGGTGCGCATTGATGGCCGAAACTCGGGGCGGATCTCGCACGCGGGGCTGCGCTATATCCATGACATGACCACCTGGCTGCTGCTGCCCGGCGGTGCGGACTACGTGGAGGGCTCCGCACGCATCGTGCCGGACACGGGGTCGCCGAACGTGCGGCCGGGCGCCACGGTCTCGCGCCAGGGCCACGCGATCAAGCTGGTGCTGCCCGCCCATGTGGAAGACGGCTCGGACTACACGCCGCCGAGCATCGAGTTCCAGCTCAAGGCCACGGCCGCCCCGGGCACGAAGATCCTCCAGCGCTTCGCTCAGTACCGCGTGACGGCCAAGGCCATTCTCATCGGTGACGTGCTGACCGTCTGCGATCCCCAACCCAAGCCGTACACCATCGGCGTTACAACTGTCGCAACATCTCCGTCGGCCCCCTAAAGCGTGCGGTTCGCAGAGCGAGCCGCTGCCGGCCACACGGGTCGTTGTCGTCGACGCGGCCGGCGTGGCGTTCACCTTTGACGTCGCACCGTCGGGACCCGCGCGTTGTCGCAACCGGCAGGATTTGCAAAAGCTCCTTCAAGGAGATATGAGTCGCTGCCGTGCGATCTCCGCGTTGTCCCGTCCGTCGACCCGCACGGCGATGGTTGCTTGCCTTTGCGTGCGTGAGTCTGTCGCTTTGGAGCGAGCCGGCCTTCGCCGACGTCTTGGGCGTCTTCGGCGCCGGCGCCCGCGGCAGCGCCATGGCCGGCGCGGGCTCCGCGCTGGACGACGATGCCTTGGCGGTCGCCACCTCGCCCGCGGGCATCGCGTTTGGGAGGCCGTCGGTCACCCTCGGTCTTCTCGGCGTGGTAAATCGGCTGACCACGCGCCTGTCGCCGCGCCCGGTGGGCTATGACGCGTCGGACTTGGGGAGCAGCTCGCCCGTGATTCCCTACCGCTATCTGCTTCGTCCGCGTCCCGAAGAGTCGCGGGATCCTGGGGTATCGGGTTTCACCGTGGGGGCCACGGCCTCGCTGGGGATGCCATGGTTGCGAGTCGGCGTGCTGGCCTTCGTGCCCACCTCGGGCCTGGCCACCCAAAACACCTATTACCCCGACGAACGAGAGCAATATTTCTCCAACACGGTGCACCAGTCGATCTACGGGGCCCGGCTGTCGACCCAGCAGACCCTGTTCGCCGCGGCGGTTCGGCCCCTGTCCTGGCTGTCGGTGGCCGGCGGCATGCGCTTTCTATTTCGTACGCACGCGGACACCAGCGTGCTGGTTCCCGACCAGGCCGACACCGCCGTGCAGTACGTGGATCTGCGCACTCGGGTGGGTACCAAGGCCGGCGCGACAGTCGGCGCCGTGGTGCGCGCCTTGGACGACCGCATGCGCGTGTCGGCGACCTTCCGCGACGAGCTGGCCTCGGTCACTCAGGGCATCAACGAGATTCAGATCAGAGGCTTCCAGGATACGGCGCAGTTCCCGGTGCAGCAGCCGAGCAGGTATGTGATGGAGTTCCTGCCGCGGCAGGCCGCGTTGGGCTTGGCCTACGCCACGGACCAGTACTCGGTCGCCGCGGACGCGACCTGGAACCAGTGGTCGCGCTACCTCGACGACGTGGGACAGCGTGCGGGATACCACGATACGGTGTCGGCATCGATCGGGGGCGAGCTCGTGGTGCAGCCCAAGCGGGCTCGCTTGCGCGCAGGAGTGGGCTATCGGCCGTCGCCGGTGCCGGCTCAGACGGGGCGCACCAACTACGTGGACAACGATATGTGGTTGTTGGGGCTGGGGTCGGCCTACGATATTCACGTCAACAGCCACACCCTGGAGGTGGGGCTGTTCGGCCAACTGCAGCTGGCGGTGCCGCGCAACGCGCAAAAGCAACGGTTGAGCGCCTATCCGAGCTGCGTCGACGGGGTGACCTCGTTGTGCGACGAGGTGCCGGACGACACGACGCAGGCGGGCACGGGGGCGGCGATTCCCGCGGCCGCGGGGCTGCAGACGGGCAATCCCGGCTTCCCGGGCTATTCGACCGGTGGCTGGGTGGCCGAGGCGGGCCTGCAGCTGACATGGAGGTACGAATGAGCCCTATGCCGCAATCGGTCGTCCCGCTTGCCGGTCGGCCGGGCATGCCCGGTGTGCCAGGGGGCTGTGCGCGACGGGTGAACCCGTATCGACGGCGCGTTTCGATCGCAACGGGCGTGGCGTGCTCGCCGCTGCTTGGGGCGTTGGCCCTTGGCGCTACCGCATGCGGGCCCGGCACGCCGCCCGCCGGTGCGTTCCCGGATATCGTTGCAGACGCATCCACGCCCTCGGACGCCGGTGCCGACGGGGTGTCGCCAGATGCGCAGGAGCCGGAGCTTGTCGGCGACGGAACCTGGCTGCTGTGGGCCGAGACGTCGTCCTGCGTGGGCATCGGCCGCCTGGGGCTTCAGGGCTTGACCGAGGCGCTGGGTCTCGTCGAGCTCACCTACGAGCCGGGGGGCGTGCTGCGTCATGCATTTCGCAAGTGTCATGTGCAGCAGACGCCGATTCTGGGTATGGCCACGACGATTCCCGATGCGGTATCCCAATCGGTTCCGGAGCGGTCTTACGTTGGATTGGTGGACAGCCTCGCGGTGGGCTCGGGCTACCAGACGCAGCTCGACGTGGAGCTGTGGGGCGTGCACCTGACCGACCCGAAAAACGAGGTACTTCCCACGGACCCCTCGGATCCGCGAGTGTATGACCAGGATGGGGACGGTCATCCCGGCGTGAGCCTGGTGCTGGGCGACAACACTTGCCAGATGTACGTGGTCCAGCGAGGGTTGATGAAGTGGAACGGGCAGGTCGTATCTCCCACGCGCATCGAGGGCGGGGGCAGCAGCACCAGCCAGCAAGTGGTGCTGGCCTCGACGGGGGGATTCTGTGCAACGAGCTACGATACGTGGTTCCCGCCCGACGACGCGAGATTTGCGCTCGTGCGGGTGGACGGCAAGCACGGTGCGATGAACCTGGACACGGACGGCAACGGGGAAGTGAGCTGTGACGAGGCAGAGGCTTACGGTGTAGATGCCTTTGGGCCCAGGCAGCCAGACAACGAGGTGTGTGCCGCCGGTCCTTCGTCGAGGTGAGGACGCGTCGACGACGCCCTATGCCGCCTTGACTAGCCGGCGGAGGATCCGGAGTTCTGCCGGGGTGGCTGCACTCCACGACTGGCTTGTTGTACGCCGCGGTCAGGGGCTTTCCAACGATGGATGGGTCCACGACGTCGTGGCTACAGAATGGGAAGCTCCTTGGATTGGAAGCCTCTTGGCCGCCGTGTCGTGGCTTGACCTCTCAATAGCTCATCTGCCGGTCCCCGAACCCGCCGCCGTAGCCCACGGTCAGCTGGCCGATTCGCGTGCCGAGCATCTCGCCGTACATCAGTCCGAGCACCAGACCCACACGCTCGCGGTCCTCGCCCTGGCTGTCCTCGCCGAGGATGAACGACGCGCCCGCGTACAGCTCGTCGCCGAACGGCGCGTGCTTCGCGCCGTCCTGGCGTGCGTCCGACGCAACAACCCAGCTCGATCTCCCCCACAGCCGGACTTGCGCGTAGCGGGTGATATCGCTCGTTGCGAACAGCTCCACGGGCAGGTCGACCCCGAACGGGATGTGGTTTCCGGTCAGGCCCGAGAGGCCCGCGCCGGTCACCGCGCCGATCGACACGTGCGGGCCAATCGACACGCCGGGCCCCACCAGCATGCGCAGCTCGTAGAGGAACCCGCCGTCCACCCCGCCGCCCAGGCTCACGTCCATGCCGACGGCCCCGCCCACCGGATCGGTCTCGAACATGCCTCGCACGTGCGTCCCTACCGCGACGGTCATCGACGTGCCGCCGAGCTTGTTCGTGTCGGCAGGGCGCATGAAGGCCAAGTCCAGCGATACCTCGCCTTCGTCGTTCAGGTGGTAGCTGGCTTGATCGGGCGGGGGCGGGGCATAAGCATTCTGCAGGTTGGTCAGGTGCTCGAGACCTAGCCGCGACAGCCACGGAAAGGGCAGCTCGAACGGGACCATGGGCTCGGCCTCGGTCCCTTGGATCGGCTCCAGGTCCACCTCGATCACCGCGTGCGAGCCCTGATCCTCGAGCCCGGCAATCCTGGCGCGCAACGACGCCATCTCGTCGTCCACCCGAGCGATCTCGCGTTGGAGCACGATGGGCTCCTTGACCCCCTCGGTTGCGAGCCGGCCCATCGCGACGAGCCGGGCGCGCGCTTGCACCGCACTGCGCAGCTGGGCTTGGGCGTCGATCCACTCGTCGGTCACGTTGGTCACCTCGACGCTGCGGCCTTGCTCAGCCCCCAACGCCGCCAGGTCCTGGAGCGTCGGCTCGAGCTGCGCGGACGGCACGCGCAGGGTCACGTCGCCGTCGCGACGAGAGACCATGCGCCCTGCGTAGTGCCGGGCGATCGCCTCGGCCTGCCGGGCGCTGTTGTCCAGGCGTGCGACGCGCACGGTCATGCGGACGTTGTAAGCGAGCAAATCGCTGGCGAGCGTGGAGGGAGGCGCTGGTTGTTGCGCGCGTGCCGCTTCGGCGGCCAGCCCTGTACCGAATGCAGCAGCAAGGCCCAACGCGATGATCGGGATCCGTGACCGGCTACGGGGGAATGGTCGCAGGCACGCCATGGCTCGCTCCTCGGAGGTCCAAGATAGGCCAAGACGACGGGCAAACCAACCGGTCCGTGAGGCCGGCCGTCGATGCTGCCGCTGCGGGGATCGGGGCGTCGCGCGACGCGCGGGTGCATGGGGAGCCGGCGGCGGATTGCGTCACCGCGCACGGGGCGGTGCAGCGGACGGGGAACGCGGGCGAAAGAACTTTGACGGCTCGATGGGGGCGCAGGTGGAAACGCCCGCGCCCACGATGCGCAATCCGGTATGGGAGATGTACTTGGGGGCCTCCAAACGACGGATTGGCCCATATTCCTCTGGCCCGGGGCCGTGCTCGTGCCCGTGCCCGTGCTCAACTCGTGCTCACTCTTGCGTATCGTGTCCCGACTCAAGCCCAATTGCGCCTGGGCGTGGCTTGCCCGCCTCGCCCCAGGTCCCGCACGACCTGTGCCATGAATACCCGACGCGCATGCCCCTTGAGCGCGGCGCCGCGCTCTTCAGCGCGTTGCGGATGTCTTCGGTCAGCTGCATGCGGCGCGAACACCTGAGTGCCTCGAACTACTTCCAGCGATCGCCTCGCCAGTAGCCTTCCCCCGCGGAGAGCTCGCACAGCACGTCGAGCTTGCCCAGGTCGGTCTGGAGATTCACATGCTCGGTCCCGGTGAGCTGCTCGCGGGTCGGTGGAAGATGGCGGTTCTGCAGGTCGAACCGGTGGTACGCGTGGTGGGCATCGAGCCACTGAAGCAACTGCGCGACGTTCTGGGGCGTGCGCTGGTGCACAATGTCGATGTCGAAGGTGACGACGGGCGCGCTTTGCATCACCCCGGCCGTCAAGCCCACGACGATGAAGTTTACGCCGGCCTCCGACAGGCCGGTGAGGATCTGACCGGTGTCCTCAACCTGCGACACGGCGGTATCCATCCAGCGCGCGCGCCAGGCGGGTGGCTTGCTCAAGACGCTGCGCAGGCGTTAGCGCTTTGGTCGCTGAGCCTCACGCGATCGCCGGTTCCGGGCCAGGCGTCGACGGCCTGAGCGCGGGCCGCAAGTGGGGCCGAAGGGCTTCGGCAGCCCATCACGGTGCCGAGGGAGCTGATCGACGTGCTCAAGTGGCACGTCGAGGCGCAGTTGCACACGTTCGAGCACTAGGAATCGGACCTGCTGTTTCCGGCCGAAAACGTCGGCTTTCGCAACGAGCACGTGCTGCGAAAGCCGTTCGGCGAGGTCGGGCGGCTGATCGGCTTGAACAAGAAGATCAGTGTCTTCTCGGCAGCCATGCGCGCAGGGTGTGGTCGCGGGCTGACGGGAAGCTCGGCGGTCGGGGTCGCGGGCTGACGTAGGTGATCCAGCACGGAAATCACTCTGGCAACAGTGCGTGAAGTCGC
>JAJZQG010000019.1 GCA_021847645.1 Myxococcales bacterium | reverse complement strand
CGTGCTCGGCTAGGTGAATTGCGGGCAAATCCGCCGCCGCCGACCGCCGTGCGGCCACCAAGGCCCGGCAGACTCGGAGAGCCGGACTCGCCCGCGGGACAATGGAGCGAACCTGGGTTCGCCCCCCAAACATGCTCGCACCGGCCGGCTCACGGTCTATCATCGCCCGCCACCATCACCCCCGCAGCGCTTGCCATGCCGCCGAGCCGAACCAGAATCACCGCACGCGAGCACGCCGCCCTGGTCCGCAGGGCGCTCGCCGTGGTCTGGGCGGGCGGACGAGGCTGGACCATCGCCTCGTTCGCGCTGCTCGCCGTGCAAGGCCTGCTGCCGCTCGCGTCGCTGTATGTGCTCAAGGTCGTGCTCGATACCATCCAGCGCGTGCTGGCCATGCCCGCCCCGCGCGACGCTCATGCCGTGGTGCTCGCGGTCGGCGCCCTCGCCGCTCTCGCCGCCCTCACGGCCCTGTGCCGGGCCGTGGCCTCCTGGGTCTCCGAAGGCCAGTCGCTGGCGGTCACCGACCACGTCCAGCGCATGCTCCACGACAAGTCCGTGCGCGTCGACCTCGCGTACTACGAGACGTCCCGCTACTACGACACCCTGCACCGCGCTCAGCAGGAAGGCGCGTGGCGTCCCACCCTGATCGCGCGTGGCGTCGTGGAGCTCCTGCAGGGCGCCATCTCCGTCGGCGGAGTGCTCGCCTTGATCGTCGCGTTCGACGTGCGCATCGCGGGTGTGCTGATGGTCGCCGCGCTGCCCGGCCTGGTCGTCAAGCTGGGCTTCGCCAACCGTCTGTACCGGCTGCGGCGCACGCAGACGCAGACCGAGCGCAAGGAGCAGTACCTGCACGTGGTCATGACCAGCGATCAGCACGCCCGGGAAGTCCGCCTGTTCGAGCTGGGCGGCGAGATGATCCGCCGCTACGGCGAGATCCGGGCCCGCTTGCGGAGCGAGCGGCTGTCGCTGGGCATGCGGCTCGCGATCTCGGACTTTCTCACCCAGATCCTCGCGGTGACGGCCATGTTCGCCGCGCTCGGCTATGCCATCCACCTGACCCTTGCCGGCGCGCTCACGCTCGGTGGCCTGGTCATGTACTACCAGGCATTCCTACGGGGTCAGGGCTTCCTGTCCGAGACCATCCAGGCCGTCGCCACCCTGTACGAAGGCAACCTGTACCTCGCCAACTTCTACGAGTTCCTCGCCCTCGAGGAGCGAGTCACCGACGGCCCGGTGGCCGTGCCGCCGACCTGGTCGCAAGGCTTCGTCCTCGAGCACGTGTCGTTCCGATACCCCGATAGCGACCACCACGTGCTCGACGACGTCAACCTGTCCGTCGCCCCGGGACAGGTGCTGGCCATCGTGGGGGAGAACGGCTCGGGCAAGACGACGCTCATCAAACTGCTCTGCCGGTTCTACGACCCGACGTCGGGTGTCATCACGCTCGACGGCACCCCTCTGCCTTCCTACGACATTGCGGGTTTGCGTCGCGGCATCTCGGTGGTGTTCCAGGACTATGTGCAATTCCAACTGACCGCGCGCGAGAACATCGGATTCGGCAACCTGGGCCGTGACCAGGGCGACGCGAACGTGGCCGCCGCGGCGCGGCTGTCGGGCGCGGACAGGGTCATCGCCCGGCTCGCGCGGAGATACGACACCACGCTGGGCAAGTGGTTCGAGGGCGGTCACGAGCTGAGCGTGGGGCAATGGCAGAAGGTGGCCGTGGCGCGGGCCCTGTTCCGCGACGCCCAGCTGATCGTGCTCGACGAGCCGACGGCGTCGATGGACGCGCGGGCCGAAGCCGAGTTCTTCGAGGGATTCCGAAAGGAGCTCGGCGGGCGAGCGGCGGTGCTCATCAGCCATCGGTTCTCCACCGTACGCATGGCGGACCGCATTGCCGTGCTCGAGAACGGCGGCATATCGGAGCAAGGCACGCACGACGAGCTGGTGGCGCGGGGCGGCAACTATGCCAGGCTCTATGCGCTGCAGGCCAGGAGCTACCAGTAGCGACGCCAGAGGCGGCGCGCGCCCGTCCCCGGACCTCGACCACGTCCCCGGCCCGTCAGAACGTCGTGCTCCACGAAAGCCCCAGCAGCATGCCCCGGGCCGCATGGGCTTGCGTTCCCGGCGTCCATGGTCAGCCGCGTCGGTTGCGCGAGCTCGAGCAGGCGCGTGCCACTCACCGTGGAAGGTCCTTCGGTCACTGTCGGCCCGAAAGCACTCGAATCCAGCACGCGCCGCGACACCGCGCGATCGGGCGACCATAGCCGATGTCCGCGTCCAGCGTGTAGAGCTCGAGGACGCGCGCGCCGCCGAGCAGGGCGTGCCCGAGGGCATGACCTCGGCCGACTTGATTCGTGCTCGCAACGCTTGGATTCGCGCGGTCAACGCGCTGCGAAGCATGGCCGAGCTGCACGAGGTCGACGACGCCACCAGTCAGCTGGTGTTCAACGCCTTGTGGGCAGCCGAACCCGCGGCCAGCTGCGGCCAGCCGCGCAAGAGCGCCGACGTCGCGCGTCGTCCATCACCTCCGACGGCGCTTGCGGCGAACGATGCCCAACACCGCAACAGCCCCGCAAAGCGCCCAGGCACCGGATGTCGCTCGCGCTCCAAAGCCGCAAGCACATGCCCCCGCGGTCTGCGCTTGTGGGCCAGCGCTACCGCCTTGCGCGGTCTCGCCACCCGCCCCGCCGGTATCGGGCATGCCGCTGTCGAAGGCTTCGTCAGCGGCGTCGGCGCCGCCGTCCTGCATGCTCGCGTCTTGCTCTGCGCTACCGCCGTCCGAGCCCGTCTTCCCCATGCACGCCGGGTCCAGCTGCACGAGCTCGAAGTCAACTTCGAGCGAAAGCGACGCGTAGTCGCTCCCGTTGACCTGGAATGGCCGCACGTTCTCGACCGCCTCGTAGTACGCCGAATTGGCGCAGCTGCGGGTCAAGTCGAGGCTTGTGTACGGGACCGCCGCGCCCAAAAGGACGGGCTCAGGCCCTGCAAGGTTCACATAGCCGATTCTGCTTCTGTCCTGGTAGCTGGATGCGCCGGAAGTAACGGCCCATGCGGTGAGCAGGTCACCGCTGACGGCCACCCCCGACATCCCACCCGTCGTGTTGGCCGCCGCGGCGTCCGCTGCGTCGTAGTTCACGTTGGTGTACGGGACTTGCAGCTCGAGCGAGCTCAGGCCAGGCGCGTGGTCGGTAGCGACCAGGTACCCGTTGACCACGGTCTGGCTGCTGCTGGCAACCCACAAGACATGACGGACGGGATCAACGGCCCACGCGGCGCCCCCCGCGATGCCCGTCTGCGTGTTCACCTCGAGCGGCGACGGCGCGGTCGGCGTGTCGATGTTGACGACGGCCGCCTGCGACCCGCCGTCGACAAGGAGCACGCGGTGACCCGAGTCGTCGACAAGCACGTAGGGGCGGAGACTCGTCGATAGTGGGAACTGCGTGTCGTCGAAAACGTCTCCCGGGTGGCCGATCGGCACGGGGATTCCCTGATCCATGGTAGACCACGACAGTGTATCCGGGCTCACGCCGTTCCCGCCAATGTGGTAGATGCGAAGGGACGGGTCAGAAACCGAGATGCTCGCGGCGTCGAGCGCCTGACCCACAACGTAGACGTCGCCGTTGGCTGAGAACACCGCCGTCTTCGAATAGAGCCGCGGCACCCCCAACACCGACACCGGCTCGTAGCCGTTGCCGAGGAACTTCGAGCCGGCACCGTTCAGCTTCAAGAAGTCCCAGCCATAGTTGCCCAACGAGACTACCGCGTACGGGAACTGAGCGTCATCCACAGTCGCCACGTCGAGGATATGCTGGTACTGGTAGGAATGGTCGTCGGTGCCGCCGATGTCGTTCCAATCCCACGGAATGCGGAGCGTCGCCAAGGGAGTCGCCATGATCGCTGGATTGGCTGCGTCGTAGACTTCGACGGCGCTGTTGCTGCAGGCAAGGAGGTACGACGCTCCGTTTTGCGCCGTAAAGAAGCTCGACAGCGCCCGGGCCGACTCGTAGGCTTGCCCGTTGGTCTGCGTGGCACACATGTCCGAGTAGTAGTGTGCTGACGACGCCAGGTAGCAGGTGTCCCCTGCGCGCGCCGTCCCGGCGGAGCCCAGGAATCCGCCGATCGCGACACACAGCCCGACGAGGGCTGCTCGTCCACTCACACCCGCCTCACACTCTGTTTGCACGGTCGATCTCCACCCTTGCGGGGCCAGCATAGGTAATGACTGCCCTGCACCATGTCACATCTGACGCACGTGGCATCAGATATACCACAGCAGTTCATGACGTGCGGCCCATACTTGCGCCTAGAGCAGCGGTGCACCCCGGCGATGACAAAGACAAACGCAGTGCGTCAGGTCAAGATGCGGTCCACGTCGACGTCGCAATCAAGGTCCGCGCGCACGAACAACGCTGTCGCCCTACGGTCAACCCGGCAAGTTGCCCGGCACTTCATCCGACCCGTAGGCACACGGCTCGAAGCCGTCTAGCACGTAGTTCGCCGGCCAGGTCGACGCCGTAATCACGTACTCCGGACCGCTCGCGCCGTCTCGACGGTAGCGCCCCACCGTCATGAGCACCGCGGCGTGGTCGTCGACATGGCAGCTGAAGGTCTCATACGGATTGTGCCGCTTTCCAGCCCGAGCTCGTCACCGGCTCTTCTTGCGGCCCAGCCGCGCGGTCTTGCCCGACTCCGCCAGCTCGCGCATCACCTTCTCCATTTCCCGCGCGAACACCAGACGGACCGCTTCCAACGCAATCGGACGCATCTGCTCGACCGCCGCCGGACTGCCGAACAGCTCATCGCGGCGCGCGCTCTCCAGGAAGAAGTCCGCCAGCTCCCGCGACGCCCGCCCCAGGTGCTTCTCGAGGATCTTCATCGCCGTCACCGCCGCGGCCACCGGCACCCCCGCCGCCTCGAGCTTGAGCGCCAGCCGCAGCGACGACGGCCGCGGCACCACGAACACATCGCCGTCCCGGGCCACCAGCTCCTTGCGCACCAACTCCGCGACAAGCCCGTCGCGCCGCGCCGGCCCCGCAAGCTCGGCTATCTCGGCCTCGGTCATCGTCCGGGGCCGGTCCTCCGCCCACGGCGCGCGGATCTCCGCGTCCAGGCCGAGCCATTCGTTGACATCGAGCTCGCCCCGGTCGATGCGCGTAGTCAGCTCACGGATCGTGTCGATGCGCAGCCCGCGGTCCTGCAGCTGCCCAATGAGCTTGAGCCGCTCGAGGTGCGCAACGCCGTAGTACGCCACGCGCCCGCGAACCGTCGGCGCCCCCAGCACGCCCTTGGACTGGTAGAACCGGATCGTCCGGCTCGGGATCCGAGACCTGGCCGACAGCTCGTCGATCGTCAGGTCGTTCTCGGGATTCTTCGGTGCATTCGGCGTTGCCACGTCCACGATGAGCATCGCTCCCTTGCGCCACCGCGGGCAAATACGCGGATGGCCGTCCAGAGCCCGGTTCGCGCCTCAGGGGTGCAGCTGCTGCGCGACGACCAGCATCTTGCCCCAAAAGATGAGGAACGCGACCAGCGCGAGGAGCCACGGGCCGATGTCGCTGTCGTTGCGGCGCCGCGGACCGTGTTCGAAGTAGGTGTGCATCGGGACCTCCAACGTCGTCACCACCACCAAGTGATGCGCCACTTTTAACCGTTACAGTTTACGCTGTCAAGGTTGTGATGACGATTCGTTCGCCCGAGTACGCCCGGCGGGAATGCCCCGGGCCGGGCAAAAAGGTCTTCCTGCCGTGGTAGGATCATGCCGATGAGCCGCGCAGGTCTCACGAGGCGTCCGGGGACGCGAACCGCCGTCCTGGCGTTGGCCGGCGTCATGAGCCTGGCCGCGAACGGCTGCCGCTGGGTGTGCGGCTCGGAGTGCAGCAGCGAGGGTCGCTGCACCTTTCAAGGCGGAAAGTGCGTGGTCGCCTCGGACCGCGATTGCTCCGAGGCGGCCGTGTGCCGCGACTACGGCCGATGCTCCGCGGTCTCGGAGACGGTGTTCGTGCCCTCGGACGACAGGCTCAGGACCGACACTCAAACGCGCAAGAGCTGCCAGGCGGCGAGCGATGCGGACTGCGCGCGCTCCGACACTTGCACGAAGCTCGGTCGCTGCAAGGCCCACGAGGGCGGCTGTGTGCAGCCCCGACCAGGCACCCGACGCTAGCGCGGTCACCGTGCCGGCGTGCGATCGTCGAACCCGCTATGCGCTTGCGGCCGCACCCGACGCGACGCGCGTGCTGTCCACCGGATGCCCGTCGCTCTGCCAGCGCGAGAACCCGCCCGAGAGGTTGTACGCGTTGCGATACCCGCGCTCGTACAGGAACGCCACGGCATAGGCGGATTGCACCGACCCCTGGCACACGCACACGATGCGTCGCTTCTTGTCCGGGAGTATCTCCTTGATCAGCTTGGGCAGCGCGCGCAGCGGGGCGCGAATGCTGCCCGGGATGTGCCCGTTGGCGTACGCCTCGGCCGCTCTGAGGTCCAGCACCACCGGCCGATCCGGCTCGTCCTCCCCGAGCCAGGCGCGCAGCTTGTGGCCCGGAATCATGCGGAACGAGTCGTCCATCTCTTCCAGGAACCGGGCCATGGGATCGGCCACCGAGCCCAGCGTCCTCGCCGGGTGGTGGTCGTGTACCCGGTCCTTCACCAGGAAGGTCGTGAAGGGCACCTCGAGCTCCTGGTGCAGGATTACGTCGTGCCCCATGCACAGGCCCATTTCGATCACGAACTGGGCGCCTCGCTTCTCGAGCACGCGCGCCTGGCCGGCCGGGTTGCACGAGACCGTGTCCTTGGTCTTGCTCTCGTCGATCTCGCGCTCTCGCACGCCGCCTGCCGTGCACTGCACCATGATGGGCGTGAGGCCGGCCTGCTTGAGGCGGCTCTGCAGACGCTCGGCCAGCTCGGGGAAGCCGAAGCAGTACGCCACGCCAACCCGCGAGTAGCCCATGTCGCGGCAGTACTCGATGATCTCCTCGAGACGGTCGAGCGTGCCGGCGCGTCCGTTGTCGATGAGACGCGACGCGGCCAGCGCGATCTGGCGCGTTTGCGGCGCGGCATAGGCCTCGAGGCTCGGCGCCTTGACGTCGAAGCAGTCCCGCGCCTGGGTTCGGCAAGCTTTGTTGCGGCAAGTCGTGCAGCTCATGATCGAAGGAGTGAGCGCCTCGACCGGTCGCGCAAAGGTCGTCGGCTGGGCGGCTCGGCCGTTGGAGCCGTCGGCTGCCCGGAGGGTTCGGCCAGGCTCGACACCAGCCTGGCTCCGTCGCATGTTCGGCTCCACGGAGGCGATCGTCATGGCAGCCGAATTCGAGTGGGACAGCGTGCAAAGCTACCTCGAAACCCTGATTGCCGAGCGTCCAGACGAGCTCCAGCGCATGGAAGCCATCGCCCACGAGCAGCACTTCCCGATCATCGGGCCGGTGTGCGGACAGCTCTGCTACCAGATGGCGCGCACCGTCGGGGCCAGGAGGGTCTTCGAGCTCGGCTCGGGCTTCGGCTATTCCACCGCCTGGTTCGCACGGGCCGTCCTCGAGAACGGCGGAGGCGTCGTGCACCACGTGGTCTGGGACGAAGACCTGTCGCGCCGCGCCCGCGATCACCTGGGCCGCCTGGGCTTGGCGAAGGTGGTGCGCTTCGACATCGGCGAGGCGGTCGAGACCCTTCGGGGCACCGACGGCCCGTTCGACATCGTCTTTTGCGACATCGACAAGGAGGGCTACCCGGCCGCGCTGGATGCGGCTGCGGGCAAGATTCGGCCCGGCGGCCTGCTGATCGCCGACAACGTGCTGTGGCACGGCCGCATCTTCGACGCGACGAACCGCAGCGCGGCCACCGAAGGGATCCGCACGTTCACCCGTCGCATCACCACGGACCCGCGCTGGGCGGCGAGCATCGCGCCGATCCGCGACGGCATGATGATCGCCACGCGGCTCGCCTGAAGCGCGTTCGCCCCACCACCTTCGTACCGCGACGGGTGCTGCCGACGACGACCGGCCCACGTGAGCGAGCACGATTTCGGTGTACGATGCCGGGTCATGGACTCGACCGAATCGTCTTCCGTGCTCTCGACGGCGCAAGAGCGCTCGTTGGTGACGCGCGACGGAGTGAAGCTGTTCTACGAGGTGATCGGCGAGGGAGAGCGCACGGTGCTGCTCGCCAACGGGCTGGGCGGCCGCCTGTACGCCTGGCGGCCGTTGATCGAAGCGTTCTACAAGCAGTACCGCTTCATCACGTGGGACTACCGCGGGCTGTTCGAGTCCCCGTGCGACACGGTCTGCCGTCTTTCGGTGCGCGACCATGCGGAGGACGGTCTGGAGATCCTCGACGCCGAGGGCGTGCGCAAGGCGGTGTGGGTGGGCTGGAGCATGGGCGTGCAGGTCTCGCTGGAGGCCGCGTCGATCGCGCAGGAGCGGTTCGCCGGGCTGATCCTGCTCAACGGGACGTACGGGCACGTGTTCTCCTCGGCGATGCAGCCGGGAGCGCGGATCCCGCTGCTGCCGCGGTACATGCACGAGATCACCGAGTTCGTGCGGGCCAGGCCGTTCATCGCCCAGCTGCTCGCGCGCACGAGCAACGCCGGCACCTATGCAACGCTGGGCCTGTTCTGGCTGCTGCTCGGCCGCCGGGCGATCGAGCTGCGCTCGATGCTCGAGCAGTACACAACCGACGTGTTCAAGCCGGAGAACTTCCCGAACTACCTGCGGCTGTTCCAAGAGCTCGACGCGCACTCGGCGTTCCACCACTTGCCGCGGTTGCGGCTGCCGGCGCTGGTGGTCAGCGGCAGATTCGACATCCTGACGCCGCCCTACCAGTCGCGGGCGATCGCGCGAAGGGTCAAGGGCGCCGAGTACCTGCACGTGCGCAACGGCAGCCACTTCGTGCTGATCGAGCGGCCTGGCTTGGTGCTGCCGAGGATCGAGAGGTTCCTGGTCGAGCGGGCGCAGTGGACGTGACCGTCGAGCGCGCGGCAGGGTTGGGGCCGCGACCCGGCCGGGTCATGCGGGCCCGACGCATTTGCCGTGAGCCGTTTGTTCCGGCCTAGGCGTCTAGAGACAAACAGGCTTGGGACGACAGGGGTGACGGTGCCCCGTCTCGCCGCCTTCGGAGGAAAGACCATGAAGAAGCTCGCTCTCTTGTCGCTGATCGGTCTCTTTGCTGCTGCTTGCGGCGGTGCCCCCAAGGTCCCGGAAGCCCCCACGGCTCCGGAAGCCCCCTCGGCGGCGGCTCCTGAGGCCCCTGCGGCCCCCGAAGCCCCGGCGACCCCCGCGGCTCCGGAAGCCCCCGCGGCCCCCGAGACCAAGTGATCGTCTGAGATCGGCGTCCTGCGGGCTGCCCTCCCCGGAGGGTGGCCCGTTTGACTTTTGTGCGATCGCCGGGACCAGGCACGGTTGCCGCGCCGTTCGTCACGCCCGCCTCCACCGCGACAGCCACCGTCGGTTCTCGCGAAACCAGCGTCTTTCACCGTTGTTTCCCCGGACCAGACGGGTGTAAATGCGCCGGCTCATCCCCCTGCCCCGAGCCTCGGGTCGACTGGGGAGGATACCATGGCGCGTTTCTTCCATCCTCGGACCGATGTCCAAGCCGCGACGGCTGCGCGCGCGACGCCGTTCGTGTGCCGAGCCGCGCGCGCGGGCCGGAGGAGCAGCGCGGCCACGTCGGGGCCGTGGAGGTTGACGACCGGTACACGGGACGAGTAGGCGGGACGGCGCCAGGCGCCGCGAACCAGGACCAAGGGGTGGGACCGAACCCGCCCGCGAGCACGATGCGACGGCGCACGGCCGACATCGACGAAAGGAAGCAAGCATGACCGATCTCTCAACGACCTGGCTGGGGCTGAAGCTCCGGAACCCCATGGTGGTCTCGAGCTCCTCGCTCACAGGGAGTCTGGACAAGCTAAAGGCAGTGGAGGCGGCGGGCGCCGGCGCGGTGGTTCTGAAGTCGATCTTCGAGGAGCAGCTGCTCGTCGAAGCCGAGAAGATGGACGAGACCTTGAGCGCGGGGGCGGGCTTCCAGGAGGCCACCACCTCGTTCTTCGCCGACATCCCCATGGACTACGGCCCCGAGGAGTATCTGAAGCTCATCAGCGACGCCAAGAAGTCGCTCAAGATCCCGGTCGTGGCGAGCATCAACTGCGTCTCTCGCGGCGCCTGGAGCGAGTACTCCAAGAAGATCGAGAGCGCGGGCGCCGACGCCCTCGAGCTCAACCTGTACTTCGTGCCCACCGATCCCATGCGCACCGGCGCAGATATCGAGAAGGTCTACCTCGACGTCGTGCGCGACGTGCGAAGCCACACGCGCCTTCCGATCTCGGTCAAGCTCCACCCGTTCCTGACGTCCATCCCGCACATGGTCGGCAAGATCGCTGAAGCGGGCGCCAACGGCGTGACGCTCTTCAACCGTTTCTACCAGCCGAACTTCGACGTCGAGAAGCTCGAGATCGTCAACACGCTGCAGCTCTCCCGCCCCGAAGACGCCCTGCTGCCGCTGCGCTGGATCGCGATCCTGTACGGCCGGGTGAAGGTCGACTTCGCGGCGACCTCGGGCATCCACGACGGCCGCGGCGCGGTCAAGATGGTGCTGGCCGGCGCGTCCGTGACGCAGGTGGCCTCGGTGATCTTCAAGTACAAGGTCGCACACATCGGGCAGATGCTTCGCGACTTCGAGGGGTGGATGAAGGAGAAGGGCTACGGCTCCGTGGCCGACTTCCGCGGGCTGCTGAGCCAGAAGTCGAACCCGGACCCGGCCGCCTTCGAGCGTGCCCAGTACATCAAGACCCTGGTCGGCCACGACTGAACGACTTTGCGACGCTGAAGCGTCTGACCCGTTGATCTCTGGAGGATTCATGTCTCATCACGACAAGCCCGTTCCAGCAGGCCGCAAGCCCAGGCTGGTCACCATCGACGGCAACACTGCCGCCGCCCATGTTGCCCACGCGCTCTCCGAAGTCTGCGCCATCTACCCCATTACGCCGTCGTCGGTCATGGGCGAGATCGCCGACGAGAAGTCCGCGCGCGGCGAGAAGAACGTCTGGGGCACCGTCCCCGCCGTCGTCGAGATGCAATCGGAAGGCGGCGCGTCCGGCGCGGTTCACGGCTCGCTTCAGGGCGGCGCGCTGAGCACCACCTTCACGGCCTCCCAGGGCCTGCTGCTGATGATCCCCAACATGTTCAAGATCGCCGGCGAGCTGACCTCGACGGTCTTCCACGTGTCGGCCAGGGCCGTGGCCGCCCACGCGCTGTCGATCTTCGGGGACCACTCCGACGTGATGGCGTGCCGCACCACCGGCTGGGCCGAGCTCGCCTCGGGCAGCATCCAGGAGGTCATGGACATGGCCTGCATCGCGCATGCGACCACGCTGCGCGCTCGCGTGCCGTTCCTGCACTTCTTCGACGGCTTCCGCTCCTCCCACGAGGTGCAGAAGATCGAGGAGCTGAGCTTCGACGACCTGCGCTACATGGTCGACGACGAGCTGGTCGCCGAGCACCGCGCCCGCGCCCTTTCGCCCGACCACCCCATCATGCGCGGCACCGCCCAGAACCCCGACGTGTTCTTCCAGGGCCGCGAGGCCGTCAACCCCTACTACGTCCGCTGCGCCGGCCACGTGCAGGACACGATGGACCGGTTCGCCAAGCTCACCGGACGGCACTACCACCTGTTCGACTACGTCGGCGCGCCCGATGCCGACCGGATCGTGATCGTCATGGGCTCCGGCGCCGAGACCGTGCACGAGACCGTCGAGTACCTCAACGCCCACGGCGCCAAGGTCGGCCTGATCAAGGTGCGCCTGTACCGCCCGTTCGACGTCAAGGCCTTGCTGGCCGCGATCCCCGCGAGCGTGCGGGCGATTGCCGTGCTTGACCGCACCAAGGAGCCCGGCTCCATCGGCGAGCCTCTGTACACCGACGTGCAGACCGCGCTCGCCGAGGGCTGGGCCGAAGGCATCACGCCGTTCAAGACCATGCCCCGCGTGGTCGGCGGACGCTACGGCATGGGCTCCAAGGAGTTCAATCCCCAGCACGCCAAGGCTGTCTTCGACAACCTCAGGAGCGACAAGCCCAAGAACCACTTCGTCGTCGGCATCGTGGAGGACGTCACCAACTCGTCGCTCGACTGGGATCCGACCTTTGACATCGAGGCGCCCGAGACCGTTCGCGGCATCTTCTACGGGCTGGGCTCGGACGGTACGGTCGGTGCCAACAAGAACTCGATCAAGATCATCGGTGAGGAGACGGAGAACTACGCGCAGGGCTACTTCGTGTACGACTCGAAGAAGGCCGGCTCGATGACGGTCTCGCACCTGCGCTTCGGCAAGAAGCCCATCCGCTCGACCTACCTCATCAGCAAGGCGAACTTCGTGGCTTGCCACCAGTTCGTGTTCCTCGAGAAGTTCGACATGCTGCAGTACGCGGTCGACGGCGCGACGTTCCTGCTCAACAGCCCCTACGGGCCCGACGAGGTCTGGGACAAGATGCCGCGCCTGGTGCAGGAGCGCATCATCGCCAAGAAGCTCAAGTTCTACTGCATCGACGCGTACAGCGTGGCGAAGGCCACCGGCATGGGAGCGCGCATCAACAGCATCATGCAGACGTGCTTCTTCGCGATCTCGGGTATCCTGCCCCGCGACGAGGCCATCGCGCAGATCAAGAAGGCGATCAAGAAGACCTACGGCGCCAAGGGCGACGTCATCGTCGAGAAGAACTGGAAGTCGGTGGACATGACGCTCGAGCACCTGCACGAGGTCAAGGTGCCGGCCAAGGTCAGCAGCAAGATCGAGATGCCGCCCGCGGTCGACCCGCGCGCTCCGCAGTTCGTGCGCGAGGTGACCGGCCCGATGATCGCGGGGCTGGGCGACGCGCTGCCCGTCTCCAAGTTCCCGGCGGACGGTACCTACCCGCTGTCCACGGCCAAGTGGGAGAAGCGCAACATCGCGTTGACCGTTCCGGTGTGGGAGCCCGACCTGTGCATCCAGTGCGGCAAGTGCGCGCTGGTGTGCCCGCACGCCGCGATCCGCACCAAGGTCTTCCCGCCCGAGTCCCTGAAGAACGCCCCGCCCACCTTCAAGGTCATGGACTTCAAGGACAAGGACCTCAAGGGCATGAAGTACTCCATCCAGGTGTTCGTCGAGGACTGCACCGGTTGCGAGGGCTGCGTGTTCATCTGCCCCGCCAAGGACAAGAAGGACCTGAACCGCAAGTCCATCAACATGGCCCCGCAAGCCCCGCTGCGTGAGACCGAGCGCGCCAATGTCGAGTTCTTCCTCGGCCTGCCCGAGCTCGACCGCACCAAGGTCAAGCAGGACACCGTCAAGGGCAGCCAGCTGCTCGAGCCGCTCTTCGAGTTCTCCGGCGCCTGCCCCGGCTGCGGCGAAACCCCCTACGTCAAGCTCGCCACCCAGCTGTTCGGCGACCGCATGCTCGTCGCCAACGCCACCGGCTGCTCGTCGATCTATGGCGGCAACCTGCCGACCACGCCCTATGCCGTCAACGCCCAGGGCCGCGGCCCCACCTGGTCCAACTCGCTGTTCGAGGACAACGCCGAGTTCGGCCTGGGCTTCCGCCTCGCGGTCGACAAGTTCAACGAGCAGGCAAAAGAGCTTCTCACCCGCGCCGAGCCCCTCAAGGCCCACCAGAACCTGGTCGACGCGATCCTCACCGCCAAGCAGACCGTCGAGCCGGACATCTTCGCGCAGCGCGCGCGCATCGACGAGCTCAAGAGGCTCCTGGCCGGCACCAGCGACCCGCTCTCCACGCGCCTGCTGAGCCTGGCTGACTATCTCGTCAAGAAGAGCGTCTGGATCGTCGGCGGCGACGGCTGGGCCTATGACATCGGCTACGGCGGCCTGGACCACGTCATCGCCTCGGGCCGCAACGTCAACCTGCTGGTGCTCGACACCGAGGTGTACTCGAACACGGGCGGCCAGATGTCCAAGTCCACGCCCGTGGGCGCGGTCGCCAAGTTCGCCGCCGGCGGCAAGCCGCTCGCCAAGAAGGACATGGGCCTGATCGCCATGAGCTACGGCTACGTGTATGTCGCCACGGTGGCCATGGGCTACAACGACGCCCAGACGGTCAAGGCCTTCATCGAGGCCGAGGCGTGGGACGGGCCGTCGCTGATCATCGCGTACTCGCACTGCATCGCGCACGGCATCGACATGGCCAAGGGCATGGACAACCAGAAGCGCGCGGTGGAGGCCGGTCACTTCCCGCTGTACCGGTTCAACCCGGCGCTGGCCGAGAAGGGCGAGAACCCGCTGAAGCTCGACAGCAAGGCGCCCAAGATCCCCTACGAGCAGTACACGTACAACGAGACGCGCTTCAAGATGCTCACCAAGAGCAACCCCGAGGCGGCCAAGGACCTGCTGCACAAGGGTGCCGAGCACGCGCAGAAGAAGTGGCGCTACCTCGAGCAGCTCGCGCAGCTCAAGTACGACGCGGCCCCGCCCAAGAGCGAGTAGGTCCCCTTCCCGTCACTTGCCTGCCGGGGGTTGTCTCGTCCACCGCCATGGGGCGGAAGACCCACGGCAGGCCGCCTTGCCGGAAAGCCCGGCATGCGCAGGGCTCGATGGTTCGGCTAGTGTGACGGGTGCGTCGGCAGCGGTGATTCGCCGCGGGCCGCGATTACCCTTTCGCAGAGCATGGTTCTCGTTGCCTGTTTCTCCCCGCGGTGGCCCGCTCCCGCGCTGGTGGAGCGGCGGCGCAAAGCAGGCTCGACGAGCGCGTGCTGGACGACGGGTCGGTGCGCGGGTGGGTGGCGGGTTCCGACGTTCGAGACGTTCGAGCCCAACCAGCAACTCATTCGAAGCAACCAGATCATGAAGTGTCGCGACCACGAGGCTCATCGCGGTCCAACTCGAAAGGGTGGCGCGCCGCTCCGAGGACTCGTTCGCCGCGGGCATTTCGGCGGTCGCATGAACGTGAGCCACCGCAAAAACTCCCATTGACGGCGGTGTGAGACCCTACTTGTGCTCGCCGTCGTGCGGGCGAACGTGTATTTTCGAGGGCGTGTTGGTTCGTCGAAGTCGTCGTACCGATGCAGGTACGTCGCGCAAGACGGGTTCTTTCGACTTGCCGCGAGATAGCGTCGAAGGGCTGACCCGTCTGCGCGTCCCAGCCGCGCAACTACCAAAGGAACGAGCGCTTCGGCCGGGTCAGGTTGGAGTAGCCGAGCCTCCGCCCGGTCGATCGGCTAGCGAAAGGTCCAGCCGCCGGGCTCGTGGGCCATTCCTCGGGCGACGGCACGCCCGCGGGGCTACTCTCCCGATCATGGCTTGGCCCTGGCTCCCGCGCGCCCTGTCCGAGACGGACCTCAGCGAAGGGTTCGCGCCGCGTCGGCTCCGTCCGCTGGCCTTGCTCGTCGGCGCTGGGCTGCTGCTGCTCTTGCCGCCCGTGGAGCGCTGGACCGGCGTACGCTCCGGCGTCGTGGCGCTCGCGCTCGCGTTGCTTGTGGCGACCGAGGCGTTCGAGCGGGTCGGCGGGGCGCGGCGCTTTCCGGCGATGCACGCTAGCTGGGAGGCGCTGCTTGGGCTCGCGCTCAGCGCGGCGCCCGCCGTCTCCACCGGTCGGGCCTCTTCGCCGCTGTGGCTGCTTTTCATGCTCTGCGGACAGTGGGCGGCGATCCGCCACGGGCGCTCGCGGCTACTGCTCGCGGCGCTGGCCGCCGTGCCGCTCGCCACCGGCCTGGGCTGGCAGCTCGCCGGGCTCGCACCTCTGTCGGCCACCCTCGGACCGCTGGCGCTGGCCTCGTTCGGCGCGATCGCCGGCTACGGCTTTCTCGCCGGGCTCGCCGCGATGCTGCGCGAGGCCCGCCTGGGGCTCGAAGCGCAGGCCCGGCGCGCCTCCCTCGACCGCGAGCGCCGGCAGATAGCGCGCCACTTGCCCACCACGCTGGGCGCGAGCCTGACCGAGATCGCCCTCTGGCAGGACGTGGCCGCCCGCTCACCGGCCGAGGCGCGACGAACTGCGCTGCAGAAGGCCGAGGACCGCGCCCTGGCCGCGCTCGGGGAGCTGAGCCAGTCGGTGGCCGGGATGCAGGACGGCGAGGTCGGCGCCGCGGCGCTCGAGGACGCAGTCCGCTCGCGGCTGCAGAGCCTGTGCGCCGCCGCCCAGGTGCAGCTCGAGGTCTCGATCGCGGGCGGCGCCGCACCGCTGGCCGCGCCGCGCGCCTACCACCTGCTCAAGGTCGTCGAGGAGAGCGCGCTCAACGCCGTCCGCCACGGACGTGCGCGGCGCTTGAGCGTGGAGATCGCGCTTTCGGGCACCGCCCGGGTGAGCGACGACGGCTTGGGCTTCGACCCGGGGACCGTCCTGCCCGGCCACGGGCTGCGCGCGCTGCGGGCGCACGCGGAGGCGATCGGCGCCTCCCTCGAGCTTCGATCCGCGCCCGGCCAGGGGACCTCCGTGCTGCTCAGCGGCGGTGCGCCGTGAGCGGCGCGGCGGTGGTACCCCCGCGCCGTTTCTCGTGGCTGCCCAAGATCGGCGTCGAGCACCTGCGGGCGGAGCAGAACCCGCGCTACTTCCTGCAGGCCCACCTGCCGGTCGTGGTCGGGGCCGCGGCGCTGTTCTACGTGCCGGCGGTCCGACGGATCAGCGGCGTGGAGCCGGTAGCGCTGTCGGCGCTGCTGGGGGTGCACCTGCTGAGCTACGGCGCTAGCCTTCTCCTCGGTTCGCGCGTCGAGAGCGACGGCCTGCGGAGCGGCTACTCACTCTGGGTTTCAACCGTAAACGTCTTCGCCACCGCTGGGGCGGCGATGCTCTGTGGCGACCCGGCGAGCCCGCTGTGGGCCACCTACTTCGTCTATCCGTACGTGGCCGCGCGAGCCTTCGGCGCGACCGTCTACCTCACCGTCCTGCTGGTGGTCGCGCCCACCCTGGCGGGCCTTCTCTGGAGCGTCGAGGGGCGAGCGCCGCCGGGTCACGGCTTCGTGCTGCTGGCCGGCCTGGGGCTCGCCGCAGCCGTCGCGTACCTGCTGCTGGCGAAGCTGTTGGCTTCGGTCGGCGCCGCGCAGCGCCGGCTGGCCGAGCAGGAGCTGCAAGCCTCCAGCGAGCGGGAGCGCGGCGAGATCTCGCGCCGGCTTCTCGAGACCCTGGGGTCAAGGCTGGAGCAGATCGCGCGGAGGCAGCGCGAGGCGCTCGACGGCGAGGGGCCGGCCGCGGAGGCAGCGCTGCGCGCGGCGCGGGAGGAGGCGCGGGCCGCGCTCGACGAGCTGCGCCTGACGGTGAGCACGCTGCAGGGCGAGGCCGGCAGCGCGCTCGGCCTGGAGGCGCTGCTGCGGCGCCGGCTCGAGCGCATCTGCCAGGCGCAGCAGGTAACCCTGGAGCTCGCACTGCACGGCGAGCCGCGCGAGCCCTCGCCGGTGCACATCTACCGGCTCGCCCGGATCGTTGATGAGGCGGCGGCGAACGCGCTGTGGCACGGGCGACCGAGCTCGCTCAGGGTCCACCTGCAGCTCGCCCCGGAGCTCCATCTCGAGGTCGAAGACGACGGCGCCGGCTTCGACCCCGCGCTCGCGCCGCCGGGTCGGGGGCTCGCTTCGATGCGGGAGCACGCCGAGGCGCTCCAGGCCAGACTGGAGGTTATTTCCTGGCCCGAGCGGGGAACTCGCGTCGTGGTGCGGCCCGCATCTCCCGTTCCACGAGGTGTGTCGTGAAAGCGCCGATCTCTGTCCTGCTCATCGAAGACCACTCCGGCACCCGCGAGGCGCTGGCCGCCGCGCTGCGGCTCGATGGACTCGTAATCGCGGGCGCCCTCGGCTCGGCCGAGGCGGCGCTCGAGGCGCTGCCTTCGCTGCACGCCGACGTGGCGCTGGTGGATCTCGGGTTGCCCAGGCTCCCCGGCGTCGAGCTCATCCGCCGGTTGCGCAAGCTCGCCCCCGGGCTCGCGGTGCTGGTGCTGACCGTCTTCGAGCAGGAGGAGCTGATCATCGAGGCCATCGAGGCGGGGGCGCAGGGCTACCTGCTCAAGGATGCCTCGCCCGGCGAGGTGCGGGTGGCCATCGAGCAGGTGATGCAGGGACTCGCCCCGCTCTCGCCCGCAGTTGCCCGCCACGTCCTGGCGCGGCTGCGCACCGAGCCGCCCGCCCGGCCCTTCGGATTGTCCGACCGCGAGCTGGAGGTGCTGGGTCTGCTCGCCCGGGGCTACACCTACGCCTCGGCGGCGCAGGCGCTGGGCATCGGCGTCGGCACGGTGCAAACGCACGTCAAGGCCATCTACCGTAAGCTCGAAGTCTCCTCGAAGACGGAGGCGGCCGCGGTCGCCCGGCGCAACAAGCTCTTCCCACCGGGGTGAACGTCGCGCTGCGCCCCTCGCGGCTCGCGAAGGGCGCCGCACGGTGCCTGTCCATCGAAGGCTCTCCGCCCCGACTTGCGGCGGATGGCTCACTGGCGGGCAAACGTCAGCTCTTCGCTGCCGCCGCCCACGTAGATCTTCAGGGTGCTGCCGTCGGAGCTGTACGGAACGGAGTCGGTGCCGCTGCGCCCGCAGTCGAAGGCAACGTCGAGCGTGTTGCTGGCGCTGGTGGCGAAGGTCGCGCTCCAGCGGTTGGTCTGCCCGCCGCCGACCTCAACCGCCTGCACGGTGCCGCCGCCGAAGACGTAAACGCCCTGAACTACGGCGCCGTCCCCGGTCGGGCCGCCAACGCCAGTGTACTCGGTATCCGCCACCGCGAAGTAGGTGCCGGCGGCGATGGCCCCTCCGGAGGGAACCGGGGGCGCCTGGGCGATCTTGTGCTGGGTAACCAGCGGCGCGACCGAGGGATCGATGGCGTTGCAGGGCAGGGAGAACGTCAGTTCCTCGCTGCCACCGCCCACGTAGATCTTCAGGGTGCTGCCGTCGACGGTGTAGGGCACGGAGGCGGTGCCGGTGCGCCCGCAGGTATAGACGGCGTCCAGCGTGTTGTTCGCGCCGACAGTGAACGTCGCGCTCCAGCGGTTGACCTGCCCGCCGCCGACCTCGACCGCGTCGACCTTGCCATTGGCGAAGACATAGACGCCCTGGACGACGGCGCCGTCCCCGGTCGGGCCGCCGACTCCGGTGTACTCGGTGTCCGCCACCGCGACGTAGGTGCCGTCGGCGATGGTGCCGCCGGCAGCGGCTGGGGGCGCCTGGGCGATCTGGTGCTGCGTGACCATCGGGGCCGCCGAGAAGTCGACGGCGTTGCACTCCCCGGCGCAGTACGGGTGGTTGCCGTCGGCGTTGCCGCTGTCGGTGTAGGTCACCTCCAGCCCCGGATCGCCCAGGCGGCACTCCTTGTCCGCGCGGGCGTCCACGTCGGCCTGGGTCAGGCAGCAGTGGGCGGTGATGTACTGGCACCAGTCGTAGCCCTTGCAGTCGAAGCCGTCGTAGACCGTGCCCGGGAAGGCGACGCAGGCGGCGTTGCTCTCCGGGTGCACGCCCCAGCCACTCGACGAGGTGCAGGACTTGCCCGGGGGGATGAAGACCACCGCCGAGAAGTGCTTGAGTTGCACGCCGGTGCCGTCGGCGGTCAGGTTCAGCGGCTCGGGCTTGCCCTTGGTGCCGTCGGAGGTGGTCACGAAGGCCATCAGGTTTCCGTTGGCCGGCTTGACGACGATGGGGTCGGCGAAGACCGTCCCGCTCGGCTCCAGCTTGATGACCGATTCGACCTGGCCGTCCTGCCAGCCGATGTCCGCGGCGCTCGCCTGGGACAGGGTCACGTTCAGCCCCGCCGCGCTGGCCGGGAAGGCGAAGTCGACCGCGCTCGAGCCCTCGCCGAACGTCACGCTACCGCCGCCGGCAGGAACGGTGAAGGGCAGCGTCTCGGGATTGCCGGAGTCGCCCGCGTCGACCTGGGCCTCCGAGTTCCCGCCGTCGACCTGGGCCTCCGAGTTCCCGCCGTCGACCTGGGCCTCCGAGTTCCCGCCATCGACCTGGGCGTTCGGCCCGCCGGCGTCGCCCGATGAATTCGTGCCTGAAGTTGCCGAGCAGGCTCCAGCGCCGAGCAGCGCCGCGATCACGACCAAGACTTTGATGCTCTTCATTGATGCTCCGACCTCCGCGTGGGTGAGTGGCCGGCCGAGCGCCGCGAGCCGCAAGTGGCGTCGCCGAGCCCGACGCGATCCGGCAAGGAACAGACGTCGAGTATCTACCAGCCCCCCCGCATCCCATGTCCATCCCATGGATGGGCGAGCAACAGCGCCTCTGGCGCGCGGAGGCCCGCCTCTCGCGCCGGGGCCTTCCCAGATGTGCGTATTCCGCGAACGTCTCAACCCCGGCCGAGCCACGGTTCGACGGGGAAGCCTTCGCCCTGCGGCGGCCGCACCGGCTTCACACTGACAGCGGTGTGAGACCATGCTTGCGCTCGCCGTCGTGCGGGCGAACCTGCATTCTCGAGGGCGTGCGGCTTCGTCGAAGACGTCGTACGGATGCAGGCACATCGCGCAGGACTGTCAGCCAGCGACGATGTGGCTTCGCGGAGCTGCGGGGAGCTGGAGCAGCACCGCGCCCGGCCGCTCCCCTCGCGCGCCTCCGGAGCGCGATTGCGCCTGCGTCGTCATGGCCCTTCCTGGCCACTGCATCGTTGTCGCGCTCGTCGTCG
The DNA here is from genome assembly GCA_021847645.1 of Myxococcales bacterium. GTDB lineage: Bacteria > Myxococcota_A > Polyangia > Polyangiales > Polyangiaceae > JAJZQG01. Next base: position 37,003 of record JAJZQG010000019.1, on the reverse strand, counting down.
TGGCCGGGGGGCAGGCTGGCGCCGTATCGATTTCGGAGAGCACTGGGACGAGGACTACGTCATTGACGAGCTGCAGGCGACTGTCCCATCCGGTCTGCTGCGGCTGCCGCGTCGCTACAACTACTCCCTCGCGCTGTTCAAGATCTCGGACGTCATCCAGATCTCCAGCACCACCTGAACCGGCCCGGCCATTTCGAACGCGTCAGCGGGCCGTTCGACATCAATCTCGACTACTGCGTATGGCTGCGGGACCCCGAACGCACCATCGTCGGCGCCGCGCCGGACGCCCTGCGGTTCGGCGCGATCCAAAGCGAATGAAGCCGGGCTCGTGCTGCACCGCACGCCGAGCGGGGCGCCTGGGTGCCGCGCCCCGGGTCTGCGCCTTGACACACGCACACGCCTCGGCTCTGCTCGTGCCCCCTGATTGCCCTCACCGGGTCCGCCATGAAGCTTCTCTCACGTCTCCTACCCGTCGCCATCCTGCTCGGTCTGTCGGTCTGCCTGCCCGCGCGCGCCGCCGGGGCATCTTTTCCCATGCAGCCGAACGCGTACCGGCCCGTGCTGCAGCAGCGAGTCGACGCGATCTGGGCCGTCATCGAGCACAAGCTCGATGCGCACGGCGTGTCGGCTGACCGCAAGAAGCAGATCCGGGCCATGCTCGACGACGCCGGAAAGGAGCTGTGGGCGGAGTTCAACAAGGCAGCGGCCGACGGGTCGATTTCGAAGGCGGAAGCCGACCATCTGCGGGAAGCTGCCCGCGGCCTGCGCGCCAAGGTCCGCGCGAAAATGGCGGCGGAGCGTCGAGCGTCGCGCGCCGACAAGCACAAGGCCAAGCCCGCCGCTCCCCACCACACCGCGGACCGAAGCTCGGCAGCCGCCCCGCCCCCCAAGCACGATGAAGGGCATCGCCGCACCGAGCGCTCCGACAAATCCCCGGCCGTATCGGGCACGAAGAAGCCAACCTCCAAGACCGCGTCATCCCACGACTCGCCGCCGACCGGACAAGGCAAGTCCCGCGGAGACCCACCGCGCCCGTCGGGCGACCGCACGGCGACGCACGGGCGAGCGAACGCGCGCCAGACGTCGGCGCCTTCCCGCAACGGCTCGGGTTCCAAGCGCGAATCGCGCGCGCGTCGCGCGCCCGGCGCGGACGAGAGCGACGAGTAGAATCGTTTTGTCGGGCTCCTGGGCCGGGCGGCTTCTCAAGGATTGCGCGGCTGGACCCAGCGCGGTGCTGCTGATATAGGCACCCTACGCGCGCCACGGGGCGTCGCTGACCCCATCGTGAGCCTATCCACAGCGCCATCCAGCCCAGCCGAACCACGTCCACTGTCGCCGCGTTGGCGGAGGTGGAGTGCGCGGCTGCCGTCAGTTGCGTATCGCGCAGCGGTCGTGCTGGTCTTCACGTGGTTCTTCGCCGCATGCCTGCTGGGTGTGGCGAACTTCTGGCAGTGGGGGCACAACGGCTACAACGGCGCGGCGTTCGTGCAGGCGGCCCGCAACTCGCTTCGCTTCCACTTGTTCGGCGAGGCGCAGTACTACATGGGAGTCGCGGCCCCTCCGCCCGCCGAGGTCTATACCCACCACCCCATGGCCTTGCACGTGCACCTGATGGCCATGCTCAAGCTCTTTGGCTATCACGAGTGGGCCGCGAGACTCGTCCCCGCCGGCTACTCCTTTGCCGGCCTCCTGCTGCTATTCGCCATCGTCAGACGCTATTGGGGCAAGGCCGAAGCGCTCGGCGCCGCCACCGTCTACGCCCTCGTCCCCCTGCATCTCATCTTCGCCAACATGATTGACCACGAGCAGGGCTCCATCTTCTGGTGCCTGCTCTTCGTCTTTGCCTACGCCCGCTGGCTGAAAACCGGTGCGGTCAGGTTCGCCCTGCTGTGCTTCGCAGCCGTCAGCATGGCCGTCCAATTCGATTGGCCCGGCTACTATATTGCCCTGTTCGTGGCCATTCACGCGCTTCTCTACGGCGTTTTCCACCAGACCCGCCTGCTACAGTGGAGACGCGAGTACACGTTCATCCCGATCTTCTCCCTTGTCGTGTTGACAAACGCCGCCCTGTTCTTCGGCTACATCTACCACCTAAGGGGCTCGTTCGACGAGATGCTGGGTGCCTTCCGGTCGCGCTCCTCGACCCCCGAGGGCGTCTGGCACCGGCTCTGGGAGCGCAGCGTCGACATGTATGGCTACCTGCCCATCGCGCTGCTCGCCCTCTGGCTGCTCGCCTTGCTCGTGCGAATCCCCCGCAGGAAGCTCCAGCTGCGCGATATCTTCCCCGTCTTCTTCCTCCTCGCCCAGGTGGTTCACTCCGTCCTGTTCCGCCAGGCAGGGTACGTGCATTCCTATTGGACCTACCATGCCGGCCCGGCCATCGCGATCGCCGGAGGCGCGGTCTTGGCCGGCCTGGTGCAGTCCACCTCCCGCGCGTCCGCGTTCGTCGCGCACCGCCTCGCGCGCGGCTCGCTCGCCCCTTGGACCGGCCGAATCGCCACGGCCCTCACGATCACCGTGTGCGCCGCTGTCCTCGGCCCTCTGCTCGTCTTCCAAGCGAGGTACGTGCGAAAGCAACTCGCCTGGGGATTCCACAAGGGCTTCGGAGCCTACGTCGAGCCGTACGACGACCAGTTCCTCGACATCCGCTGGGTCCAGGACGTCGCGCGCCGATACAACCGCGCCAACGCCGAGTTTCACCTGTTTCCCGCGGCGCGCTGGCGTATCGAATGGACCGCGTACCTCGACGCCCCCTGGTCCGCGCTCTCTTCCGTAAGCCACATCCCGACCCAGCCCGTCAGCGGTACCAAGCACCAGATCTACCTCATTGACCTCCAAGCAGTCCCGGATCCCTCCAAGCTCGTCCCAGCCCTCGCCGCGCACCCGACAATCGTCTATGACCGACGCTTCCTGGTCATCGACGCCAGCTCCGGCACGCCGACCTTCGCGGCCTACCAGCACCAGACGCTGCGCCCGGCCTGGTGGTGGCGTTGGCTCGTCAATCCCATCCACCCGCCACTTCGCTGGATCCCGGACGCGCAGACCGACCTGGTCCGGGCACAGCTCCGCCCCAACGTCCGAATCCTCACCAGCAAGGTCTTTGGAGGACCGGGCGGCGCTCCCGGAGCGTGGAGCTGCCCCGAAGGCTACCTGCTGACCGCGATGTCGGGCACCGTTGCCACCAACGACGCCTCGCTCGCGAGCATACGCCCCGCATGCCGCCTGATCACCGAGCGCGGAGCACTGGCGTCTCCACAGGCGTTGCTCCAAGGCCCGACCTTCGGCGCGCGTGCAAGCAAGGCATTCCACCTCGACTGCGGCCCCGCAGGCGTCATCGTGGGACTGTTCGGCCGGCAAGGGAAAGTGGTGCACGCGCTCGGCCTTGTGTGCGCGACGGCCGGCTCGCACCGGGATCCGACCAGCAACACGCTGGCTTTCGATTGGCGCGAGACTTGGCGGACGGAGCCGGTCGGCGGCCGTGAGGGCACTGCGTTCGAGTTCGGATGCGGCACCGGCAGCGGCGCATGGGGGTTCCACGCTGCTTCCGGCGTCCTGGTCGACGCGGTCGGCGTGTCGTGCGGCGAGGTCGACAGCGGCTTCCTCGCTACCGGCGAGGCGATCGCACGTGAGGACAAGATACCCGAGCGCTAGCGGCGACGCTCAGTCACCATGATCGGCTCGGCGGTCCATGTGCGCGGAATACTCTCCCGCTCCCGCCAAACGCCGAATGCGCAAAACGTCGTAGGCCATGCGCGCCCCGTCGCGCACGATGCGCACCGTCGAGCCTTTGCGGTGCGACATGTGCACCGGAATCCGCTTGATGCGAAGCCCCCATCGCTTGGCAAGGAACAACAGCTCCACGTCGAAGCCGAACCGATCGATGCGCCCCTCGCGAAATAGCGCTTTCGCCACGTCCCCGCGAAATGCCTTGAAGCCGCATTGCGTATCGGGGATGCGAAGGTCCAGCACCGTGTCCACCACGGTGTTGAAGAGCATGCTGCTGGCGCGCCGCGCCACCGAGTAGGTTCGCAGCGCCCCGCCTTCTTCGAGATCGCGCCCGCCGATCACGACATCGGCCCCGCCTTCGATCTCGCTCTGCGCGCGGTCCAGGCTGCCCAGCGGGTAGGACAGGTCCGCATCGAGAAAGGCGACGACCTTGCCGCGCGCCACCGTCGCTCCCGCACGCAGCGCAGCCCCCTTGCCGCGGTTCGCCGGCAGCGTCACGCCCCGCACGCGATGGTCGCTGTCTGCGAGCTCGCGGATGATCGCCCTGGTGCCGTCCGTGCTGCCGTCATCGATCAGCACCAGCTCGGTGCCGCTGCCTTGCCGCTCGTCGGCATAGCCCAGCATGTGCCGGATCGTCTCGCGCAGCCGTCGCGCTTCATTGAAGCACGGCACCAGGATGGTGAGCGCAATCGGTTGCTCGTCCTCCGTGTGCGGCATGGTCGACCGAGGACGCTAGCCGACCGTCCCGGGGAATGGAACCATAGCGAATCCCGGACCGGTCACCGGCATTGCACGCTTTTCGCCGCGAACCGGCCAACGACAGCCCACAAAGCACGACGGCCCCGAGCTGTCTGCCGGGGCCGCGTCAACCTGGTGCGAGGAGGGGGACTTGAACCCCCACACCCTTTCGGGCGCTAGAACCTGAATCTAGTGCGTCTGCCAATTCCGCCATCCTCGCGACGGAGCCGGCTTCCTACCGCGCCTCTCTTCGTTCGTCAAGAAGGACCTTAACAGACCTGCCCTTGGTTCCCCTCCCTGTCCCCGAAAGACCGTGCTAACGACCGGTTCATGCCTCCGCTCTCCACTCCTGACATCCTGGCCTTCCGCGGTGTTCGCGCCATCGACCCCTCCTGCCAGCTCGACCAGGTCGTCGACGTGGTCGTCACGCGCGGACGCATCGAGAAGATCGGCGCCGGCGCCGCCGCTGACCTTCGCGACGGAGTCGGCACTCGCGTAGTCGACGCGCAGGGACAGTGGCTGCTTCCCGGCCTGGTGGAGATCCACGCGCACCTGCGCGAACCGGGCTTCGAATACAAGGAAGACATCGCGTCCGGCCTGGCTGCCGCGGCGGCGGGCGGCTTCGCACACGTGTGCGCCATGCCCAACACCAAACCGGTCAACGACACGCGCGCCATCACCGAGTTCATGCTCGCACGCGCGGCCTCCGTTGCCGGCCCCTCGCTGCATCCGATCTCCGCCATCACCGTCGGCCTCGAGGGCAAGGACCTCGTCGAGATGGCCGACCAGAAGGACGCCGGCGCCGTGGGCGTGAGCGACGACGGCAAGTGCGTCATGTCGTCCGCGGTCATGCGCCACGCTTTGGAGTACGCCGCCAACTTCGGGCTGGTGGTCATCCAGCACGCCGAAGACCACACGCTGACCAACGGCGCCCTGATGAACGAGGGCGCCAACTCGACCCGGCTCGGGCTCAAGGGCTGGCCTCGCAGCGCCGAGGAGATCATCCTCGCGCGCGACATCATCCTGGTGGAAACGACGCGCGCGCCCTACCACATGGCCCACGTCTCCACGCGCGGCTCGCTCCGCCTGCTTCGCGACGCCAAGGCGCGCGGCTTGCCCGTCACCGCCGAGGTCACGCCCCACCACCTGCTGCTCGACGACTCGCTGCTCGAGTCCTACGACACGGTCTACAAGGTCAATCCTCCCCTTCGCGAGCCGCAAGACCTGGCCGCGCTTCGCGAGGCGCTGGCCGACGGCACCATCGACTGCATCGCTACCGACCACGCCCCCCACGCGAAGCTCGAGAAGAACTGCGAGCTGGCCGAAGCCGCCAGCGGCGTGATCGGGCTGCAGACCTGCCTTCCCTTGATGCTCGGCCTGGTGAACGACGGCGCCCTGCCGCTGGCCCGGATGATCGACGCGCTCACCGCTGCGCCGGCCCGCGTCATCGGCATCGAGCCGCCCAGCATCCGCGTCGGCGCCTCCGCCGAGCTGTGCCTGGTCGACCCGGAGCGCCAGTTCGTGTTCGAGGAGTCGATGATCCTGTCCAAGAGCAACAACTCTCCCTATATCGGGCGGCAGATGCGCGGTGCGGTCCTGCTGACCATGGCGCGCGGCAGGATCGTCCACGACGCGCTGCCCTGAGCCCATCGGTTCGTTCGCTGCCGCTGTCCCCCTGGCGGAAGCATGCGGGCAGCCCCAGCAAGTGCTACACGCTCCGGCGTCGCCTTCGGCCCGCGGCCGGGCCCCTTCCGCGTCTCCGCCATGAAAAAAGCCACCGTTCACATGGTCAGCCTCGGCTGCCCCAAGAATCGCGTCGATTCCGAGGTCATGCTCGGCCTCGCCGTTCAACGCGGCTTCCAGGTCGTCGACGATCCCGCCCTCGCCGAGGTCATCGTGGTCAACACGTGCGGGTTCATCGACGCTGCCAAGCGCGAATCGATCGACACGATCCTGGGCCTCGCCAAGCACAAGCAGCGGGGCACGTGCAAGCGCCTCGTGGTGACCGGCTGCCTGGTGCAGCGCTACGCCGACGAGCTTGCCGCCGAGTTGCCCGAGGTCGATCACCTGCTCGGCTCGGGCGACGTCATGCAGATCGGAAGCGCTCTCGATGGCTCCGCCACACGCGTTGCCGTCGGGGATCGCGCAGGGTATCTGCTGCAATCCACCCATCCGCGCGTCTTGTCCACGGGACCCGTGAGCGCGTACGTCAAGATCGCCGAAGGCTGCGACCGGCGCTGCGCGTTCTGTGTCATTCCGCAGATTCGAGGACGACACCGCTCGCGAACGGCCGACGACATCGTGGCAGAGGTTCAGGCTATGGCCGCGCAGGGGATCCTCGAGGTGAACCTCGTGTCCCAAGACACGATCGGCTTCGGCCGGGACCTCGGCCTCTCCCCGCAGCAAGCCCTTGCAGACCTGGTCTCACGCGTCGCCGACGTGCCCGGCATCCGGTGGGTCCGGCTTCTGTACCTGTACCCCGACGCGCTCGATGACGCCCTGCTCGATCTGCTGGCGAACCACCCTCGCGTCGTTCCGTACGTGGACATGCCGATGCAGCACGCGTCGGATGAAATCCTGCGCAGGATGCGGCGCGGGCACACGCGCGCGCGTCTCGCCAAGACGATCGAGCGTCTGCGGCATCGGGTGCCGTCCGTGACGATCCGAACGGCGTTCATCGTGGGCTTCCCCGGCGAGACGGAACGGCACTTCCAGGATCTGTGCGACTTCGTGCAGGAGTTCGAGCTCGAGCGGGTCGGCGTGTTCCGCTATTCGGACGAGGAAGGCTCGGCGAGCGCCGCGTTCGACGGCAAGGTGCCGCGGCGCGTCTCGTACGATCGCGCCCGACACCTGATGGCGTTGCAGCGGCGTATCTCGCGCAAGCTCAATCGCCGCCTCGTCGGAACACGAGTGCAGGTGCTCGTGGAGGGAGCCAGCGAAGAGCACGAGTACGTGCTCGAGGGGCGGCATGCCGGACAGGCCCCGGACATCGACGGGCAGATCTGGTTCACCGATAGCGATGTCCAGGCCGGCGAGTTGTGGGAGGCACAGGTCGCGCGCGCAACCGACTATGATCTCGTCGTGCGGGTAGTGGGTGACCATCCCCTTGCCACGTCACGCAAGCGGCCGCCGGGCACGCGACGGTCATTGCCTGTCTTGAACGCTCCCTGAGCGAGCGAGGTCGCGCGCGGACAACGCTGATCGACTTGCACGCCCGGGACGCGCGCGAGAAACGTCTGCAGCAGCGCCTGCACAGCCGAGTTGTCGATTGACGGCGACGCGGCGGTGTTTCATGGATCTGTCAGGAACCAGCCCGTTGCGACCCCGAACGCGCGGCGTTCCTCCCGTCTGCGACAACGTCTGAAGACGGGACGCGGAATCTCCCCCGACCCCCACGTCCGCGTCCCGTCTTTTTTTCCATCACCCCGCCGCCGACAACGCTCGTGTCAGTGCGCCTGCTCGGCCTCGAGCTGCAAGACGAAGTCGCCGCTGCTGTCCCGCTGCTGCCCGTCCACTATCGCGTAGTACGTCCCTGCGTCGAGCACCTGCTCGATCACCAGATCCGAGCCCGCGATGTGCCCGGTGCGGCACGCAGCCTCCGAGGAGCCGTCGGTGCACGTGCGACGAATGGCCAGCACCGCAGGGAAGCTCGGTGCGCGCAGGCGCAAGACGACCGCCGTGCGCCGCGCGAGCGTGAATGCGTAGACCTTGTCCGGTGAGTCCTGCAAGTCCGACGATCCGGCGCACGTCGTCGAGAATCGATTCGTTCCACCGGCCGTGGAACCGGCGACCCTCTGACCGAGCGCCAGACGCGGCGCGCTCGCACACGCCGCCTCGGACTGCGTCAGATCCTGCACGCGATAGGCAATGTCGAAACGACCGAAGGACGACGCATCCGCCGCGTCTACGACAAGCCAGTACGCGCCCGGCTGGAGCACCTCGTTGATCGATGTTCCGCACGCCAGCTCGCTCGACGGAGCGCCGCACGTCTTCTGCAGCGCCATGCGATGCTTGCCCTCGTCTCCCTCAAGTCTGGCGGTCAGCTGCGCCTTGCGCAGCACATCGAGCCGGTAGACCCCGTCGGCGCCCCCTACGCCTCCACATGCGATGGACACGTCGTCGCGCGCGTCGAACGTGTCGCCCAACAGATTTCCAGCGGGCGATGAGATCGAGGCCGCGTCGCTGCACGTGTCACCACCCGTGGAACGCCCCACGTCGGCCGTCATCTCCGAGGTCAGCGTATAGTCGCCAGCCGAGCCGTCCTGCGCCGAGTCCGCATACACCCAGTAGCCACCAGGATCGAGCACACCAGCCCATGCGACGCGCCCGGGCGCCATGCCGTCTGCGACGCAGCCGATTTCCGTCGAACGATCGTCGCAGGACGACCGAAGGTGGATGACGGGCGCAAACCCGATTGCCTGCTCGGTGAGACGCACGCGCGAGCGCACCGGCACATCGAGCCGGTAGACGCGATCCGGTCCAGGGGCGTCCCGACCACATGAAGCCCTCGCCGTGTCCGTGGAGTCGCCTATCGCGCCGTGCGCCGATCCCACCGAGGCCAGCATCGGTGCCGCCTCGCACGCGCTCATCGATGTGCCCGCCGGCTCGGCGCGCACCGTCATCCGAAATGCCCCTTCCTCCTCGCCATAGCCGTCGACGAATACGAAGTAGGTGCCGGGCTCCAGCACCCGATCGATCTTCGAGCGCCGACCGCCCCCGGGAGCGTCGTCGTTGCAGTCGACCTCCGCATCCGAGTCCGAGCACTCGCCCTTGCGGATGTACAACACCGAGTCGTACTGCGCGTGCACGTCGATGGTGACACGCTGGCGCGTGGGAACGTCGAGTCTGTAGACCAGCTCCCGCGCGTTCGTGTTGCCACACGAACCTTCCTCGTTGGACCGACCGTCCTGCGTGTCTCCTACGTAGGTCTGCCCAGGAACCAGCACGCCAGGAGAATCGCACGTCCCCCCGCCCGTCTGCGGAGCAGCACCCGTCGCTGCCACGTCCGACGCTCGTGTGGGCTGCCCGCCGGTCCAGGCCGCTACCACGTACTCGCCGCTGCCTTGCAGCATCGCCACGGTCAGCTGGTACTTGCCGGGCTTGTCCGCACAGTAGCGAATCGTCGCGTCCGGCCCGTGCGTCTCGTCCTTCGCAACCTGCTTGCCGTCCGGGTCGGCGAGCACCAGGCCCAGGTCCTCGACCCCAGCCCCTGCCAGGCCCATGATCGTCACACACTGACCCGCCAGCTCGAGCGGCAGCTTCAACGTCTGGGCCGGCCCCAGCTCGCCGCGGCTGATCGGCCCCAACTGCGACATGCCGCTGCTCTGCAGCGCGTTGTGTACGGCGAAGAAACGCGCCGTCGGATCGGGCCGGGGCGTGGTCGACGCGCAGGACGACGCCGCGGCGGCGGCCAGCCAGACCAGAGACGCGGTCATTCTGCGGGCGATGAGAGAAAGACTCACGGCAGGGGAGGCTACGTCGCTTCCGAGGCTAGCGGTAGGGGTTGGTGGAGAGATCATCGTCGGAGCCCTTCCCGCCCCCCACGTCGACGCTGGTCTTCCCACCGCCGCCATGAACCGCGGAAATGTTGGTGCGAGGCTCGGCCTTCGTCGCTGCCGGCGCCGAAGCCACCGCCGATGCCGATGGCGCAGCGCTCGCGATCGCCGGCTCCGTGGCAGGCGACGCAGTGCTCACGGAAGTCGCGGACGGCGCTGCAGAGCCGCTCACGGTCGTCGATGCCACCGACGATGGCGCAGGTGGGACAGCCGCCATGCTCGACGGAGTCGTGCCGCCGAGCTTCAAGACCGCCACGACAACGGCAGAGAGCACGATCGCGACGGCGATCACGATGGACGCGGTCAGCAGCGCGCGGTTCGAGCCGTGCGACGGGATCGGAGCCGCGGGCGCCGCACCCGCGTGAGCGTCACCGACAGCGGCAGAACCGGCAGCCACGGACATCGACGCTACCGACAGGGACGTGGGAGGCGACGGAGCCCCGCCGAGCAGCGACATGCGCCCTCCCGGAGGCGCCGGCGGCCACGCCTGGCTCGGTTCGCTGCGCGACAGCCACGCTCGCACCCGATCCCGCTGCGCCGCGATGTCCTGCCCCATCAGCCGTTGAACGTACGCCGCCACATCCCGCACGCTCGATAGGATGCCCTCCGACATTGCCGCGCGCTCTAGCTCCTCGGCAAACTCCAGGCACGTCGCGAACCGTGCGTCCGGGTCGCGTTGAAGCGCCCGCCCAATCACCGCGTCAATGGCCGCCGGAAACGACGGGTCCTGGTCCCGAATGGTCGGGATGGGCTCGAACAGCACGCGGTTGAGCGTCTCGGCGTCGGTCTCGCCGCGGAACAGACGACGCATGCACAGCGCCTCCCACGCCACGATGCCGGCGGCAAACACGTCGGTTCGCCGATCCATCTGCCCGCCCTGCGCCTGCTCCGGCGCCATGTATGCCAGCTTGCCCTTGAACTGGCCCGCTTGCGTCGACGTCAACCTGCTCAGCGCCCGCGCCACCCCGAAGTCGGTGATGCGCCCGACACCGTCCACCCCCACCAGGATGTTCTGCGGCGACACGTCCCGGTGCACCAGCTCCAGCGGCCGGCCGAAGTCGTCGGTGAGCTCGTGGGCTGCGTGCAGCCCCTCGAGCGTGTGAATCATCACGCGCAGCGCCACGCTCGCGGGGAACTTGCCGTCGGGCGACGACATCGCGCGCGCCAGCAAGCGCGCCAGCGTGTCGCCCTCCACGTATTCCATCACCAGGTAGTGACCGACGTTGCTTGCACCCACCTCCAGGATCGGGACGACGTACGGGTGATGGATGCCCGCGGCCAGACGCGCCTCGTCGAGAAACATCTGGACGAACTGCTGGTCGTGCTCGAGATGCGGATGCAGGTGCTTGATCGCGACCAATCGCTGGAAGCCGGCAATGCCCCCCAACCGCGCGAGATACACGGTCGCCATCCCGCCCGACGCGAGCTCTGCGATCAGCTCGTACCGGTCGAGGAAGCGTGGTCCATCCGTGTCAAGAAGGCGTGCGGTCACCGGGGGATTTGCCTCCCTCCCCTAAGGCTGAACGACACGACGGCATACGTCAATCGTCATGCGTCCACGCCGCGCCCCGGCCCCTTGCGCCGGATGGCCTCCGGTCCGCGGTTCGAGCGTCGATCATGCGTTACCTTGATGTCCCGCGATTCGCGGGACTGCCCCTCGAACAGGCCGGTTCGCGCCATGCGGATTGCGCCGTGTCGCGCTCCTCGGAGCTGGCCGGCACCAGGAGCCCAACGCCCTAGCGCATCTCGAGCATCAGTCGGTCGGGGTTCTCCAGGTACCCAATCACTTCGTACGCGAACGCCGCGCCCACGTGACCGTCGATGATCCTGTGATCGAACGACAGGCTCAAGAGCATCACCTGCCCGATCACGATCTGCCCGTCGCGCACCACCGGCCGCTCCTTGATCTGGTGCACGCCGAGAATCGCCACCTCGGGGAAGTTCAAGATCGGTGTCGCGAACAGCCCTCCCAGCTTGCCCAACGAGGTGATGGTGAACGTCGAGCCCACCAGATCCTCGCGGCGGATCGTTCCCGCCTTCGCGTCATCCGACAACCGCTGCACGTCTCGCGCGATCTCGAGCAACGACTTGCCATCCACGCCACGCACCACCGGAACCATCAGGCCGGCGTCCGTCGCCGCCGCGATGCCGATGTCGTAGTGCTTGCGAACCACGATCTCCTGCGTCGACTCGTCGAACGCCGCGTTCAGCGTCGGGTGCTTCTTGAGCGCAGCCACGCACGCCTTGATGATGAACGGCAGGAACGACAGCTTCGCGTCCGCCTGCTCCGCCACCGGCGCCAGCCTCGAACGCATCGCCGAAAGGGCCGTGACGTCGCACTCTTCCACGAAGGTGAAGTGTGCTGCCGTGCGCATCGATCGTGCCATCTGCTCGAAGATGCGCTTGCGAACACCTCGCAACGGGATGCGCTCCTCGCGCTCCGACGCCTCGATCGACACCGCCGCGGGCTGCGTTGCAGGCGCCCGCGAGACCTGCGTCGCCGCTCCCTTCGAGGCGAAGCTCTTCACGTCATCGGCCGTCACACGTCCGTACTCGCCCGTGGGAGGAACCTGGGACAGCTCCACGCCGAGCTCTCGGGCGAGCCTGCGCGTCGCCGGCGCGGCGAGCGGCTTGTCGGTCTTCGCCGGTGTGACCGGCAGCGCGCTGGCCGCTGCCGTGCCGGGAAGCTCCTCCGGAATCGAACCCGCCGCAGTCGCAGTAGGCCCGTCGGCCTGTTTCGCCACCGGGGGCTTTGCGGGAGTCGTCACGGGCGACGGCGGCGCGGGAACTTCGTTCGTCGGCGCAGGCGCGGGTTCAGCAGCAGGCGCCGGCTTCGCTCGCTCGGCTGGCTCGGGCTGCGCCACAGTCGCGCCAGGCTCCGTCTCGATGACCGCCAGCACCTGGCCAACCGCAATGACATCACCGACCTTGCCGCCCAGCTCGACGATGACCCCCGCTGCCGGACTCGGAATCACCACCGTCGCCTTGTCGGTCATGACCTCGGCCAACGGTTGCTCCGGACCAACCGCAGCGCCCACGGCAATGCCTTCGGCCCAGGCGACAATCTCGCCCTCGACAACGCCCTCGCCGATATCGGGAAGCTTGAACTCGTAGCGCGACATGTGGTTTCTCCCTGGCAGCCGGGTCAGACCCGGACCGTCTCCATGATGGCTGGAAGGATACGATGCGCGAGCGGCAAGTACTCCATCTCCAGCGTGTAGGGGAACGGTGTGTCGAAACCGGTCACGCGCACCGGCGGCGCCTCCAGGTGCCAGAACGCCTTCTCGTTGATCAGGGCGATCAGCTCCGCGCCGAACCCGCACGTCTTCGGCGCCTCGTGAACCACGATCACCCGGCCCGTCTTCTTGACGCTCTGGACAATCGTCTCCACATCGACCGGCCAGAGCGTCCGCAGATCGATCACTTCGGCCGCCACGCCGAGCTTCGCTGCCTGGTTGGCTGCCTCCAAGGCCTCGTAGAGCATCGCTCCCCACGCCACGACCGTCACCTGGCTACCGTCCCGCACGATCTTCGCCCTCGACAGCGGGACCTCGTAGTCGCCCTCGGGCACCTCGCCCTTCGCCGCCCGGTACACCCGCTTGGGCTCGAAGAATAGCACCGGGTCGGGATCCCGGATCGCCGCGATCAGCAGGCCCTTCGCGTCATGCGGCGTCGAGGGGCAAACCACCTTCAAGCCCGCTACGTGAATGAAGAGCGACTCGGGCGATTGGGAGTGGTAGTGCCCGCCACGAATGCCGCCGCCCACCGGCGCCCGGATCACCATCTTGGCCGAGAAGTCGCCGCCGGACCGATACCGCAGCTTCGCCACCTCCGAGACGATCTGGTCGTAGGCCGGGAAGATGAAGTCGCTGAACTGGATCTCCGGCACCGGAACCAGCCCGTACATCGCCATCCCCACCGCGGTCCCGATGATCCCGCTCTCCGACAGCGGCGTGTCCATCACACGGTCGTCCCCGAACTCCGCCTGCAGCCCCTGCGTAACGCGGAATACGCCTCCGAGCCTGCCCACGTCCTCACCGAGAACCACCACGCGCCCGTCGCGACGCATCTCCGTGCGAAGCGCGTCGTTGATGGCCTGAACCATGTTCATCTGGGGCATCGTTCGCGCTCCTTCAGCGGTGTCCCTGAGGGGCTCGGGGACCGGAAAGCAGCTCGGCCCGTTGCTCGGCCAGGTGGGCAGGCATCTGCGAATACACATCTTCGAACATGGACTCGAGCGGCGGAGGTCCGGCAGACTCGGCCTGCTCGACGGCCGCCTTGATCTCGGCATCGGTCGACTTCTCGAGCCGTTCCTGCTTCTCGTCGTCCCACCATCCCTGCGCGCCCAACCAGCCACGCACGCGCGCGATCGGATCGCGCTGGCGCCAGGACTCCACGGCCACTGCTTCCCGGTAGATCGTGGGGTCGTCGCTCGTGGAATGCCCGGCCATGCGGTACGTGACGCACTCGAGCAGCGTGGGCCCCTTGCCCGCCGCCGCGTGCGCCACCGCGTCCCGCGTCGCACGAACCACCGCCAACAGATCGTTGCCATCGCATCGCGCGTACCGGACGCCGTAGGCCCGCCCCTTCTCGGCGAACGTCGGGCTCGCGGTCTGCCGCTCCGGAGGCACGCTGATGGCCCAACCGTTGTTGCGGCAAAGAAGCACGGTGGGAGCGCGCAGGACCCCCGCGAAGTTCATGCCGTTGTGGAAGTCGTTGCTGCTCGTCGCCCCTTCGCCAAAGTACGTCAGCGTCACCACGTCCTCACCCCGGATGCGAGCCGCCAGGGCGTATCCCACGGCGTGGATGATCTGTGTGCCAATCGGCGAGCTGATGGAGGCGAGCCGGGTCTTCGCACTGGTGTAGTGATCGGGCATCTGCCGGCCCTTGGCAGGATCCCGCCGGTTGCCGAACATGTTGTCGAGGTAGCTCTGGAGCCGAAAACCCCGGAGCAGCGCGGCGCCGAACTCCCGATAGGCAGGGAAGATGAAGTCCTGCGGGCGAAGGGCGAACGCCGAGCCCACGATCGTCGCCTCCTCACCCAACGAGCCGATGTGGAAGCCGATTCGGCCCTGCCGCTGGAGGCTCACCAGACGCTCGTCGACCAGCCGGGTTCTGAGCATCGCTTCGTACAGCGATACGACCTCGTCGCGGGACAGGCCCGGATCCTGCGCCGGGTCAAGGGTGCCGTCGTCCCGGATGACGCGCAGTGCGGCCAGCTCGTTCCCCGAATCGACGGTGTCTGGATTTGCATTCATGCGGTCCTCGATCGATGCGAACGGCCTCGAGCCACCCGGGCCGGGAGTGCGTGAGTGAAGAGCATCGGCGAACAGCACGCCACGCGCTGCGCGCTTGGATGACGCAGCACGAGCCGGCGTTGCGGATGAGCTGGGAGAATTCGGCGAGACGAGGTCGTCAGCGCGCCGAGCGGGCCTCGACCTCGGCGATCGCGTCGTGCACCTCCGCCATCACCTGATCGACCGTGTCGCGCGGCAGCCCGAACGCGTCGGACATCTGCCCCAGGACCTCGCGCTCCACGTCGTTCGCGCTCTCGGAGACGACGGCGAGGAACGCCGCGATGCGCAAGACTTCGCGCTGGTGGTCGGCGCGGCCGATCGTCCGAGCGACCATCGAGATGCGCTTCGCCATGCCGTCTTCCGCGAGCATCTCGGCCAGGTCGCCCAGCAACGCCTCGAGCTGATCGTCGCCCACCGCCCCACGGCAGGCTTCGACCACCACGGTCCGGAAGGCTTGCCGCTCGGCAGCGTCGAACACGCCGTCCGCTTGCGCTACGAGGAAGGAGGCTTCGACGATACTCTCGAACAAGGCCGCAGCCTGCGGGTCGAAGCCTGTGGGCATGGTGGCTTCCTCGCCCGACGGGCGGAACCCGTACGAGCCGGCGGCCACCGTCAGAATGGAGTCCATGACACCGGCCGGGGCGTCGCGCGACGGCATGCTGAGCTTGCGAGCCACCTTGGAAAGAAAGTCGGCGTTCTTGGACATGAAGCTTCGGTCTCCCTGTCGGGGGGTCGGACGGACACGTCGTTGCGTGCGCCTACTTCGGCGGCACGGACTGCGTAGCGCACCCGAGCTCGATCGATATCGACGCTTGAGGATCGTTCTTGACCTTGTCGCAGGCCGCCCCGCACAGCACGATCTTCGTGTTGTTGTCGAAATACTGCCAGCCCGCGTTCGAGGCATCGTCGCACGGGTCCTGCGCGTCCTGCAGGATGTACTCGGTCGTGCCGCCGTGCGTGTACTTCACATTGACCTTGGTCGGATCGACCGGCGGCTCTCCAGGGCCCGGCGTCGGGACGTCGAACTCGCAGGACAACGCCTGGCCGCTGATTGCCTGCAGATTGGCCTGCAGCGCCGTCGCGAAGTCCAAGCCGGGCAGCGTCATGTCCATGTGGCAGTCGCCGACATTGGCCGGTGCGCCCGAGTGGTCGCACGTCGACGACGACGGCGTTCCGCCCGCATACGCCAGCTGCGACAGGAACGCGCGACCGTCCTCGCTGCCGGGAGCCCCCAGCACGAACGTGCGGATGTTGACCAGCGAAGAGGCTTGCCCCGCCTTCTCGATCAGGTACGGCTTGCTGGCCGGATCGCAGGTCTCCGCGCCGTCCGTCAGCAACACGACGAACCGATTGCCGTCGAAGCTCGCGGCATTCGAGTTCAGGTACTGATACGCGCTCATCGTGGAGCCCACGATCGGCGTCTCGCCCTTGGGCGTGACTCCGTTCAGGCTGAGCACGAGGGCGTTGAGCTGCGGGTCGTTGTTGGGGTTACCGCTCAGGGCTGCGACGTTCACGTTGGGTTGCTGCGGGAAGCCGCAGAAGCCGTCGCTGTTGAAGTACATGATGCCGATCGACGGCAAGGGGTTGGTTCCCTCCAGGCCCTGGATAGCGGCGATCAGCGCGTCGCGAGTGATTTCCCACTTCGACGGCTCGGTCCCGACCTTCTTGACCGGGTTGTTGGCGCACTCTGCCGACGTCTGCGTGGGCGGTGGGTTGCAGTTCATCGAGCCCGTGCGGTCGATCAGGAACAGGATATTGGCCTTCGCCAGCGTAGCGGACAGGGTGGTGGCCGCACACGCCGCGTCCGGATCGAACCCCTCGCTGGTCACGTCGCCGCTCAACCCCGAGTCTCCCCCGAAGAAGCCACCGCTGCCCGAATCGGGGTTGACCATGCCGCCCCCGCCGTCCGCGCCGGCCGCGCCCCCGGAAGCTGCCGCACCTTGCGCGCCGGAACCCGAGTCCGAGGACCCGCACGCGACGAATACGCCCGCCGAGACAGCGAGCAGCGCGCCAACAGCGCCCAGCTTCCTCGTAAGTTTCATGATTCGTACGCCTCCTTGCACGACGATCAGCCGCGCTCCCTCGCGCACGGGCTTGCGCGCTGGGAGCGCTGACACGAAGCAAGACATTGCGGTTCTAGCACGACTCGCCCGATGGCTCCAACGGCCCCCGACGCTCGCCCGCGGATTCGCCACACGCTGGCGCTTCGACATCACTGACGCACAGCGGCATTGCGCCGCGGCCGTCAAACATCCTGCCCGGTCGTCTGGGCGCGCCTTCCGCCTTGCGTGTCCGCGCCGTCGCTGCGAAACTACGCGCATGAGGCGCTTCCACGTTCTTCCCTTGGTGCTTCCCCTTGTCCTCGCTGCCGCTTCCTACGTGGGATGCAGCAGCAGCAACTCCGGCACGCAGAGCTACGGCGGCGGCACGGCCACCGGCGGCGCTGCCGGCAGCGGGGGTAGTAATACCGATGCCAGTGTCGGGGGCTCGGCCGGCTCGGTCACGGGCGGTAACGGCGGCAGCAACACGGGCGGCAGCAACACGGGCGGCAGCAGCACGGGCGGCAGCAGCACCGACGCCGGCAACACGGGCGGCGGCGGCGCCATGCAAGACGCCATGCCGGACGTCGACTTCTCGTACGACGCGCCGAGCTACGACGCTCCCGAGGCGTGTGCAACTGCCGCCGTCGAGGCCAGCCTCAAGCCGCTCGACCTGTACATGATGATCGACCGGTCGGGAAGCATGGCACAGAATTCGAAATGGACCAACCAGTCCAATGCGCTCAAGAGCTTCTTCACCGACCCGCAGTCGGCCGGGATCACCGTCGCACTGCGGTTCTTCCCGCTCAATGACAACAGCTCTCCGCAGAGCCCGACGTGCAACGGCAACGCATACGCGACACCGCTGGTCGACTGGGGCGTTCTTCCCGGGCACGCAGCCGCTCTGGGCAGCGCGATCGACGGCACCAGCCCCACTGGCTTGTTCACTCCCACCCAGGAGGCAATCAACGGCGTGCTCAAGGGCGCTCTCACAAGGCAGCAGGCCTTCCCCGGCCACGTCGTCTCGGCTGTGATCGTCTCCGACGGGACTCCTTGCTGCTTGGCCTCTGGGTACGGCTGTCCGGTCGAAACCGCCGCCGGGATCGGCGCCATCGCGGCAACCTACTTCAGCGGAACACCCTCCATTCGCACCTTCGCGATCTACGTGGCAACCGACGCTACCGCCGTGATGACCGCGATCGCGCAGCAGGGCGGCACCACCCAGGCCTACGACGCCACGGGCGGCTCGGCGGCGTTCCTCGCCGCCCTCAAGGCCATCCAGGGCTCCGCCATCCCCTGCGACTTCGACATGCCCCACCCCAGCACCGGAACCGTCGACCCGGACCAGGTTTCGCTCAGCTACCTGCCCGGCGGTGCCGGCAACCCGGTGCCCGTCTCGCGCGTTCCCGACTCGAGCGCCTGCGGTGGCGGCGACGGTTGGTACTACGACAACAACGCGAACCCCACCAAGATCAGCCTGTGCCCGACGACCTGCGCAACCATGAAGGCCGACCCGCAAGCCAAGGTCAATATCGCGACCGGCTGCCTCGGCTCCTGATCACGCGCGGGCTCGCGCCCTCACGAACACCTCCGCAGCACGGTAGCTCGACCGCACCAGCGGCCCGCTCGCCGCAAACTCGAATCCCAGCTCCAGCGCCTGCTCGCGGTAGTCGTCAAAGACCGCCGGCTCCACGTACCGGTCGACACGCAGGTGCTTGTCGCTCGGACGCAGGTACTGCCCGATCGTCACCAGGTCCACGCCGGCCGATCGGAGGTCGCGCAGCGCCTCGGTGACTTCCGCGTCCGTCTCCCCTGCCCCAACCATGATGCTCGACTTGACGAAACGCTCGGGTGCCCGCTCCTTCGCCCAGCGTAGCACCTGCAGCGACCGATCGTACGAGCAGCGCGCGTCGCGCACGGCACGGGTCACACGCCTCACCACTTCCACGTTGTGCGCGAACACCTCGGGCCGCGCATCGACAACACGATGCACGTCCTCGCGCCGGCCCGCAAAGTCCCCCACCAGCGCCTCCACCAGCAACCCGTCGCCCGACTCGTGCAGCCTGCGAATCGTCTCCGCCACGTGACCCGCGCCGCCGTCCGGCAGATCATCGCGGTTCACCATCGTCAGCACCACGTACCGCAGGCCCAGCCGACGCACCGCTTCGGCGACCGACGCGGGCTCCGACGGATCGGGAGGGCTCGGATGGCCGGACGTGACCGCGCAGAACCTGCAACCGCGCGTACATGTGTCCCCCAGCAGGATGACGGTGGCCGTGCCCTCGCCCCAGCATTCACCCACGTTGGGACAGTGCGCCTCCTGGCAAACCGTGTGCAGACGAAGCGACACTAGCGTGCCTTTGACACGCGAGTACTCCTCGCCGCCCGGGGCAGCGACTTTCAACCAGGGAGGCTTGCGTTCTCGAGGCGACATCACGCGCAGGCTCTAGCCCCGAAGAGCTGGCCTGTCCACTTGCTCCGACAAGAAGCCGTCTCAGGAGCTGCCCGCCGCGTCCATCGCCACCATCGCGCCCTCGGTCACCGGCGAGACCTCTCCGCGCTCCGTGAAGATCGCGGTCACCAGCGAGGCCGGCGTCACGTCGAACGCCGGATAGCGGGCCTTGACCCCTTGCGGGGCAAAGTCTTGTCCGGCAATCACCGTCAGCTCCTTGGACTGCCGCTCCTCGATGGGAATGGCCTGCCCGCTCGGACACGCCATGTCCACCGTGCTCCACGGCGCCGCCACGTAAAACGGCCTATCGTGCATGCGCGCCAGACACGCGACGCCATAGGTGCCAATCTTGTTCGCCACGTCGCCGCTGCGCGCGATTCGATCCGATCCGACCACCACCAGGTCGATCATCCCACGCTGGAAACACTGCGCCGCCATGTTGTCCGCAATCACCTCGACCTCGATGCCGTCGCGGTGCAGCTCCCACGCGGTCAGACGCACACCCTGCAAGTACGGCCGCGTCTCGTCCGCCAGCACGCGCACGCGCTTGCCCGCGTCGCGCGCCGCCCGCACCACGCCCAGCGCCGTGCCGTAGCCGCCGGTGGCCAGCGCGCCTGCATTGCAGTGCGTGAGAATCACGGCGCCGTCGGGAACGCGCTCCGCTCCGATACGCCCCATCCGACGGCACGCCTCCACGTCCTCGCGATGGATGCGTCGCGCCAGCCCGGCCAATCGCTCCACGCGCTCGGGCGCGGGCAACTCGGCGATCGAACGGCACCTTGCCAGCATCAGGTCGACAGCCCACGCCAGGTTCACGGCGGTAGGCCGCGCGCGCACCAGCGCGTCCGCCGCGCGCTGCGTCGAGTCGAGGAACTCCCGTGTGTCGCCCGCGGCGCCGTGAGCCGCCAGGACCATGCCGTAGGCGGCCGAGATTCCAATTGCAGGCGCGCCGCGCACCACCATGTCCCGGATGCCGTCGGCGACCTGCTGCGCCGTGAGCAGCTCCGCGTAGCGCTCCTCGCTTGGCAGACCGCGCTGCTCGAGCATCCACACCCGGTCGTTGTCGTGTGAAAGCTCCACGGCCGAGTAGTCGGCCCCGGACAGCGCATCATCGATAGGAAGTGCATCCAACCATCGCATCGTCATCCCACCGGCACGGGCCCCGGGCCCGGCCGCCTTTCATCTCGCTTCATGGCCCCAGCAGCCGCGCAAGCGTCTCGTTCACGAGCTTGGGGCTCGCGCTGCCGCGTGTCTCCTTCATCACCAGACCCACGAAATAGCCCAACAGCGCGGTCTTGCCAGACCTGTACGCCGCCGCCTGCCTCGCGTTCGCCGCAATCACGCGGGCGCACACCTGCTCGATCGCCCCCGCGTCGCTCAGCTGCTTCATCCCACGCGCCGCCACCACCTCGTCCGGCGTTTGGCTCGTTCCCACCATCGCCGCATACACTTCCTTCGCCTGCTTGCCGCTGATCGTCCCGTCCTCCACGATCGCCAGCAGCCGCGCCAGTTGCTCGGGCCCGATCGGCAGCCGCGCATCCAGACCATCCGTGTGCGCGTCGCGCAGCACCTCGCTGAGCACGAAGTTCGCCGCCTTCAGCGGCTCTGCGCCGCGCTCCACCGCACGCTCGAAGAAAGCGGCGATGCCCGGATGCGACGTGAGCACGCCTGCGGCATGGCTCGTCAGCCCCCAAGAGCGCATCCAGCGATCTCGCATGGCTGCCGGCAGCTCGGGCAGCGCGCCTCGTTCCTGCTCGATCCACGCGGGCTCGAGCACCAGCGGCGGCAGATCGGGTTCCGGGAAGTACCGGTAGTCGTGCGCCTCCTCCTTGGACCGCTGCGAGACCGTCTTGCCTTCCTTGTCATCCCAGCCGCGCGTCTCCTGCACCACCTGGCCCCCGCTCGCCAGCACCGCCTTCTGCCGCGCTACCTCGTAGTCGATCGCGCGCTGCACGAACCGGAACGAATTGACGTTCTTGATCTCGGTGCGCGTGCCCAGACGCTCCTCGCCACGCGCGCGCACCGAAACGTTGACGTCGCACCGGAAGCTGCCCTGCTCCATGTTGCCGTCGCAGATCCGCAGGGACATGAGCAGCGTGCGCAGCTGACGCAGGTACTCGGCTGCCTCCTCGCTCGAACGCAGATCGGGCTCCCCCACGATCTCGATCAAGGGCGTGCCCGCCCGGTTCAGGTCCACCACGGACATGCCGCCAAAGCCGTGCACGTTCTTGCCCGCGTCCTCCTCCATGTGAACGCGCTGGATCCGAACCTCGCGATCGATGACCAGCTTGCCCTTCTGGTCATACGCCTGCACGCGCAGGCGGCCGTCGGTGGCGAGCGGCTGGTCGAACTGGCTGATCTGATAGCCCTTGGGCAGATCGGGATAGAAGTAGTTCTTGCGGGCGAAGACGCTGCGGGCGTGCACCGCGCACTCGAGCGCGTGCGCCGCGCGGATGCCCATGCGCACCGCCTCGCGGTTGAGCACCGGCAACGCGCCCGGCAATCCCAAGCACACCGGACAGACGTTCGTGTTGGGAGGATCACCAAACGAGGTCGAGCACGAGCAGAAGGCCTTGGTCCGGGTCAGCAGCTGGGCGTGCACCTCGAGCCCGATGACCGCTTCGAAGTCGATTGCCATGATTCGTCCCGGCCCGCCCGCGCTCAGCGTCCAGTCCACTTGGGCGGGCGCTTCTGCAGAAATGCCGACAGCCCCTCGGCCGCGTCTTGCGTCGTCAGGATCGCCGCGAGCCGATCGCGCAGCAGCGGCAACGACGCCGCGAGATCCAGATCGTCCTGGTCGGCAAAGGCTTCGAGCCCCATCCGCAGCGCCGTAGGGCTCTTGCCCGCGATGGACGTGGTCAGCTCGAGCACGGCCGAATCCAATTCCGCGGCCGGCACCGTCCGGTTCAACAGGCCGACATCCAGCGCTTTCGCCGCCGTGAGCCGCTGTCCCAGAAGCATCATCTCGAGCAGCCGCCGGCGCGGCATGAGCCGCGACAGGACCGCCATGATCATCATCGGGAACAGCCCCACGTCGACCTCGGGGGTGCCGAGCTTCGCGTCCGCCGACGCGATGGCGAACGTCGAGGCGGCGACCAGACCCAGCCCGCCGCCCATCGCATGGCCGTTGACCCTGGCCACAACGGGCTTGGGCGCTCGCATCATCACGCGCAGCAGATCGGCGTAATCGCCTCGAGCCGGCAGCGCGGGCGCGTCCGCTGCGCCGCTCATCTGCCCGAAGTCGCCCCCCGCGCAGAACGTCGTTCCCGCGCCCGTGAGCACCACACACCGCACCTCGCCGTCCGCGAACGCATCGTCGAGCGCGTACAACAGCTCGTTGACCATCGTCGGACCAATGGCGTTGCGACGCTCCGGGCGATTCAAGGTGATGGTGACGACGGGCGGCCGCGCCTCGAGCAGCAGCGTGGCGTACTGTCGCGCGTTCATGACCGAGCTCCCAGGCCGAGGATTTGGCGCGCCTGCTCGACCGTCGCGACCTTTCGGCCCACGTCGCGGGTCATGCGCGCGGCCACCTCGACGAGCTCTGCGTTGGACTTCGCCATCGTGCCGTTGGGCAGGTAGAAGTGGTCTTCCAGGCCGCAGCGGATGTTGCCGCCGAGCACCAGGGCAGCCGCGAGCATCTTCCACTGGCAGGAGCTGATGCCGATGACCTCCCACTCGCTGCCGGCGGGCATGATCTTGGTCTGCAGCTGCAGGGATTCGACCAGGGGCGGGATGCCCCCGAGCACGTTGACGATGAACGAGAACTGCATGGGCTGGCGAAGTACACCCATGTCGATCAGGGGCGCGATGCCGGCCGTGTGCCCGCTGTCGAAGCACTCGAGCTCGGGCTTGACGCCGGCCTCGTTCATGGCCTCCAGCAGCTTGATGATCTTCTGGTAGGTGTTCGGGAACACGATGTCGAAGACGAACGCCTTGCGCTTGGCGCTGTACTTCGCGTAGTTCATCGTGCCCATGTTGAGCGCGGCGATGTCGGGACGGCTCTCGCGGATGTAGGTGCACTGGTCGGTGACGTCGTCGAGCATGGTGCCGGTCGAGAAGTTCAGGATGACCGGGCAGCGCTTGCGAACCTCCTCGCGGATGCGGGCGAACGTCGCGGGGGAGAAGGTCGGCTGGCCCTCGTCGGTGCGCGCGTGGATGTGCACCACGGCAGCACCGGCCTCGTAGGCCCGACGGGCTTCCTCGGCGATCTCCTCGGGCGTGTAGGGTATGGACGGGCATTGGCGCCGATCGGCCAGGATGCCGGTCAGGGCGCAGGTGATCACGCACAGGTCGGGATCGCGCTTCGCGTTGCTCGTAGTGTCCATCTGCTCAACTCCCCTCCGATGGCGGCGATTGAATGACGATGCTTCGAACCTCGTGAGCCAGCTTGGTGAGAATGCGCAACAGCTCGCGGGCCTCGACGGCGTCCAGGCGTCCCAAGGCGGCGCGCAGGATCTCGGCAGGCCGCAGCGGGACATCGCGCGCCAGCAGGCGTCCCTTGTCCGTGAGCTGGATGATGACCATACGACGGTCCTTGGCGGAACGCGCGCGGGCGACCAGGCCCTCGCGCTCCATGCGGTCGATGATGCCAGTGACCGTGCTGTTCTGCGCGTGGATCCGATCGGAAAGCTCGGACAGCGACATGTCGCCCAGCGACTCGAGCATCTTGACGACGGTCAGCTGGGGGCCGGTCAAGCCGTAGCGTGCGGCCATTCCCTTCGTGAGGCGACGGCTTTCCGTGTACAGGTAGAGGATGGCCTCCACGATCTGGTCGACGTCGTGCTTGATCTCTTGCGGGATCGGGGGCAAAGGGGATTCTTCCGAAGGCGACATTTCGCATGCAAACCATTGCCCAGGCCTCGTGTGCGCGTCAAGGCAACGCGGCGTGTCGACGCAAGCCCCTTGTCCCTGGGCCCCGCGTCTGGGAATCTGCTGAAGACCTGCGGGCATGAGGACCCTCGACGACATCAAGCCTGGCCAGACCATCGGTCGGTACGAGTTTCTCGTGCCCATCGCGCGCGGAGGCATGGCCGCGGTTTGGGCCGCGAGACTCAAGGGCACCCGCGGGTTCGCCAAGACCGTGGCCATCAAGACGATGCTGCCCACGCTGTCCGACGATCCGCTCTTCGAGCAGATGTTCCTCGACGAGGCGCAGCTGGCCGCGCAGATCCACCACCCCAACGTGGTCGAGATCATGGACCTGGGCGAAGAGCACGACGTGCTCTACCAGGTCATGGAGTACGTCGACGGCGAGTCGCTCGGGCAGATCATGCGGGTGGCTGCCAGGGAGAAGAAGCGCATCCCCATCGAGGTCGCGGTGCGGATGATCAGCGATGCGTGCTCCGGGCTGCACGCGGCCCACGAACTCCGATCCGTCGACGGCACGCACCTGGGCCTTGTCCACCGCGACATCTCGCCGCAGAACATCCTGATCACGTATGACGGCGTCCTGAAGATCGTGGACTTCGGCGTTGCGAAGGCCGCGGGGCGCACGGCCAGCGAGACGACAGCCGGTCAGATCAAGGGCAAGGCGCCGTACATGTCCCCGGAGCAGGCCCTGGGCAAGAGCATCGATCGTCGCACCGACGTGTTCGCGATGGGCATCGTGCTGTACCAAGTGGCTACCGGCAAGCACCCCTTCCGTGGCGAAAGTGACCTCGCGACCCTGCACAACATTCTGTACAAGGACGTTCCGTCGCCGCGATTCGTCGATCCGAAATTCCCACGCCCGCTCGAAGCCGTCATCAACAAGGCGCTGTCTCGCGAGGCGGACAGTCGCTACCAGACCGCGGCCGAGATGGCGAGCGCGCTGCAACGCGTCTTCCCGCCCACCCAACGTCCGGCCGAAGTGTCCGACGTGGGAACGTATCTGCGCGAGCTGATGGGCGAGGTCGGCGAGAAGCGACGCAAGGCGCTGGCCGAGGCCATTCGCCGTGCCGACACCAGGACGTCTCCCACCGCGCCCGTCGAGTCCTCCGGTGCCACGCTCCAACCGCTGTCGGAGCTGGCGGCCGACCTGTCCTCGGGCGTGATGGCAGCGAGGCCAGTGGCCGAGCCCACCCAGCGAATCGACAAGGTTGCCATTCCGGCTCCCGGCGATCCGGCCCTGCGAGCCTCCTCACCCGCTCTCGAAGCCCTCGCGCGCTCGTCGTCCCACGCGGCAGTTTCGCTGCAACGTGCGTCGCAAGTGAGCGCCCCATCCTTGCCGCTTCCGCCCCCGCCGTCTGCAGACAACCCTCTGTTCGAGTCGCCGCCCCCCGCATCCCAGCCGTCGCGAACCGACATGGCGCTCGATCCAGACCTCGCTCCCAAGCCGGCGAGCCGTTCGTGGCTCCTGTTCGCCGCCATCGGCGCGGTCATCGCGATTGCCGGTGGTCTGGGAGCGTTCTTGTTCGTGCGCAGCCGGCCTACCGCCAGCACGCAACCCCCACCCACGCACAGCGCACCCGTCGCATCTGCGCCCGTCGCTTCCGCGCTTGCGCCCGCCACCTCGGAAGCGGGCGGCCCGGTCTACGACATCGACAGCGTCTCCAAGCCAGTCGTCGACCAACAACACCAAGAGGCGGCGCCGGCCGCAACTGTCTCCTCCGAGCCCGCCGCGCCTGCCACGGGAACGAAACCGGCTCACTCAGCCGAAACACCAGCCGCCTCGGCTCCGCCCGTGTCCACGTGGAAGCCGCCACCCGTCGCTGATCCGGGGTTCTAGCGCGCTCCGCGTCAGTCCCGCATTCCCTCAGTATGCGCAGCAGATCGTGTACGCCGTCGTCGGGTCGGGATCGACCGAGCCGTGCGGCGTGCCACCAGCAGCCGTGCAGCCAGTCGTCGTCGGCGCCTGCGCGGTCCACTTGAAGAAGTAGTGCCACGGCGTCGAGTTCGTCAGCGGCGCGGCGAACGACTGGCAGCCTTGATCCACCACGGTCGCCTGCGCGAGCCCTCCCTGTCCGATGCAATTGCCCGATCCCACGGTCACGGTCGCGTGACAGCTGACGTTCGGTGGACTGCACGAGCACCCGTCGCAGCCACGCGAGTCGGACCACGCCTCGTAGGCCACGATGCGGTTGGCGACGAACGGCGGCGGACAGTTGGCGATGACGCCCTGCTGGTAGACGCAGGCGCCGGCGACGTAGCCGGTCGGGGGCTTGGGCATGCAGGTGAACTGCCCCGTGCATCCGCCGGCGCTCGTCGTGGAGCCGCCGCACAGCGCCGAAACGTTGTTCCAGGTGACGTTGCCGAGCGTGGGCTGACCGCCGCTGGCTGGGCACGTGCCCAACGTGTCCGTGCCGGGTGTGACGCGAACCGACTCGGGGTAGTCCGCAGGGTTGCCGCTCGTGGCGTCCAACGTCACGTCGTAGCACTTGTTGACGTCGAGCCCGGCCGCGTCCCAGCCGTAGGTCGACGAGCACGCGTTGTCCTGGAAGACTCGAATCCCAGGCTGCGAGCACGAGATGCCCGTGGCCGAGCCGCAGGAGCACGACGTGCACGTCGCGGCCTGATACGCAGGCGAGCTGCCCAGAAACAGTCCGAGCGTCGGGAATGCCGTGGGGCAGGTGTTGAAGCCGGCAGGTCCGCCCGTGTAGACCGCGAACGTGCCTGTCCAACCGGTCGGCGTCGGCGGAACGCACTTGACGATCGACCCGCAATCGTCCGTGTCGGCGCAGTCCACCAGCCCGTCGCAGTCGTCGTCCTTGCCGTTCGTGCAGTCCTCCGGAGCCGGAACGCAGCCGTCCGGCACGTCATTCTGCACGTCGGCCTCCGCCGCGTCCCCGTCGGTCGCCGCTTCCACGACGTCTTCCGCCGTTTCCTCGAGGGCGTCGGCCACGTCCGCCGACACGTCGCCATCGGCTGCATCCAGCTGAGCGTCCCCCGCGTCTTCGCCGGACGAACCGCCGATGCCGGACGAACCGCCGATGCCGCCTGAACCGCCTGTGCCCGAGGTGCCGCCGCTGCCGCCCGTGCCGCCTGCTCCACCCGACGACGCATCGCCGAAGTTGTCGACGTACGTGTAGTCGGGGAAGCCGCAACCGACTGCCGCGAGCAAGGCGAACAGCCCGCCGATGCGCAGAGGACGAGAAGACCAAGCGAAGCTCATGCGTAGGTCAGAACGTTCCAACAAGACTTGCCTCCGCACCATGGTGATCGCCGCCGACCATCACCGTCATCCGCGGTCCGCGCGCGTCGTTTGCCTCCGCGGGTTTGTTCGCCGGCGCGGACGTGTCGCTGCCCGCGAGCAGCCAGACGGCGCCAACACCAGCCCCCACCAGACCCAATCCGAGCGTCACGTTGCCCAACGTCGTGTACGTCTTTCCCTTGTCGCCCGTGTCGCGAAGCGACGACGGACAGACGTTGTTGACACACTTCGCGTCGAGGTCCGATATCGCGCTGGACCTCATCAGGTAGAACACGCCGGATGCAACGAGGCTCGCGCCTCCCGCACCCACCAACACCCACGGCACCACGTTGGACTTCTTCTCGACCGGTGGAGGCGGAGGCGGAGCCGCGGTCGTCGTCGGTGCGCTCGTCGGCGCGGGCTTGGCCGCGGTTGGGAACGACAGCTCGACCGTCTGCGTGTCGCCCTCCTGCAACGTCACTACCTTGTGGCCCGACCTGCCGTCGGGCAGCGAGTAGTCGATGGTGTGGCCGCCCGGATTGACCTGCATCGCCTTGCCCACCGACGTCTCGCCGAGCGCGACGCCGTCGAGCGTGATCGACGCGGCCTCGGCTCCCTTGCCGCGCTCGATGGTCAGCTTGGGGATCTTGGCTTCGATCTCCGCGATGCCCGCGTCGGCCTCGCGGATCAGCTCGGCCAGCTTGGGATCGGTGGCGGCTTTGGGATCGGTCGACGCCTCGTGGGACGCCCACTTGTAGCCGCCCAGGGCCTCGAGCAAGTTGCCCAGGCGGTGTTGGCATCTGGCGATGTGGAAACGCACCTGGGGCGTCATCGTGACTTGCGCGACGGCCTCGAAGCTGGCGAGCGCGCCGGCCCAGTCGTTGGCTGCCTCCAGCTCCAACCCCTTGCGAAAATCCTCACGCGCCTTGGCGAGCTCTTGCTTGGTTGGCTCGGCCTGAACGGGGCCTGCCCAGGGGACCGCAGCCATCGAGATCCCCAACGCGAGCAACGCCGCTCGCCACCAACCATGAGAACCGGGACCTATCCGCATCGAGGCGAACCTCCTGGCCGCAGTGTATCATGGTCGCCGATGGCTTCGTCGTGTGGATCGCGACCAGCGAGCGGGCGCACACCCCGAAAGCGGCGTTCCCCGCGAACGGCCCCGCGGAGGGAACGATGAGCACCTCGCTCGATCGGCTCTTCCGAGCCCTGCTTCGCATCAACGAGCTGGCCTCGGAGCCCACGGGCTCGAACCAGAGCATCCTCGCCATCGCCCGGGAGATCGTCGACGCCTGCGGCGCCGATGGCTGCCAGCTGTTCGTCGACAACGATCCCGAGCTGGGGTCCGCCGATGTGATGCTTCAGGGCGAGGTGCGGGAGCATTTCGCGTTGCCGCACCCGGCGTGTCCGGTCCTGGCCGGGAGCGACCCCGCGTGTGTCAACTGCAGCCTGAGCGCGTCCTGCCCGGGCGTCGCCCCCCCCGACTTCGGCGCGGCACTGTGCGCTCCGTTGGGCGAGCAGGGCGCGGTGCGGGGCGTGCTGCGCGTCTGGCGCGCCCGACCCGAACCATTCAGCCGGACCGAGACGGACCTCATCGTGTCAGCAAGCGCGGGGATCGGGGCTGTCCTGCTGCACCGTCAGGTCCTGGCGCAGCTTCGCCAAGCTCATGAGAGCCTCGCTGCCGCTGCGCAGGCACGCACCCGCGAGCTGGCCGACAGCTCGAAAGCAGCGCTCGACGCGAGCAAGACGCCGGAGGCCGCAACGAGCCAGCAGCCGTCGCCCCGCGCGCCGCTGGACCTGAAGAAGCTGGCCGACGACACGGGCTGGGACTTCGCGGTCACGCACGTGTCGCGCTATCTCGAGCGGGCCGACGAATGGCTGTCCGAGCTGCGTGCAGCGGTCGATGCCGGCCAGCCGGAAGAGGCCGCGAAGATCGCGCACCGCATCCGGGGGAGCGCCATTCACATGCCCGACATCACCCAGGCGGCCACCGACGCCATGGAAGCCGGACGCGCGCACGAGCTTGCAGCCCTGCGCGCCGCCGTTGCACCGATCGCGTCCGCGATCGAACGGACGCGAGCCGACTTCGCCCGGCAGCTCTCCAAGTACGGGCCGCGCGGCGACCGATAGAACGGCAGCACCCCGTCACGCGCCTGACCGGCGTTGCGCCCGGCCAGGCACGCCGCCCGCTCACCGTTGGGAGCACATGCTGGTGACGATCAGCAGCAGCGTCCCGCCCTCGTGTTCCGGCGCGGGCAACCTCGTTTGCGCCACCGCCTTCGCCACGCAGGCCTGCACCTCGTTCGACAGCGCGCCGCCCGGCGCCACCATCACGTCGGTCATGCTTCCATCCGCACGCACGGCAGCCCGAAGATGCAGTAGCCCATGCCGCCCCCCGCCCGACGCGAAGCACGACTCGAGTGCGGGCGTGAGCGCTTCGGCCACGTGCGCTTCCTGCGCTCCGGCAGTCTTGTACGAATCACCGAGCGCGTCGTCCGCCACGACGCTGCACCCGCCCTTCGCGAACTCGATGTGAACGGATGTCGCGTCCGCCGGCACGGCTGGGGCTGCCGCGGCGGAAGAAGCAGACGCTGCCGGTGCGGAGGCGACGGGTGCCACCGGAGCTTTCGCACGTGGGCCACAGGCTGCGGCCATGATCAGAACGGCACCGGACAAGCACGTTGTTGCCATCACCAGCCGGTGCCATGCGACCGAGTTCGCCATGACGCGACAGGCTAATACGACGCGAACCGACAGCAACACGGTTCGTGCCGGACGCACGACGCAAGGGCTGCGACGCGGCCTTGGTGACGCTTGACCTGCGCGGGATTTCCCTGTCCGATGGACATCGTGGGAGGTTTGCGGCCAGGGCACGAAACGAGCGCGCAAAGCTGCTGCGGTATCCATGGGAGTGACACACGACGAGCATGAGTTGGCGATCCGAACGGCCGTGAGCATTCTCAGCCATCCGGAGCGCGACCGTCTGCTCGACGTGCTGGCGCGGCGCCTGCGCAGCAACGCTTACGCCAACGAGCGGGAGCGAGAGACCGATCGGATCGCCTTTGCCATCGCGCGGTCGGTGGTCGATCAGCTCCAACGCCGATAGCGTCGAGGGGCCGACACACAGCCGGCCGGCCCCGGACCGCGTCGGTCGGGACCGCGGTCACCCCGCCGAGCACGCGCACGGCGGGGATCGCCCACGAGTTTCGCAGATTTCAGCAGGCAGGGCACCAGCGCCCCCTGGCAGCGTCCCCTCTGGCTTCCTATACTGAGGGCGCCGCTCCTCCCAGCAACTGGAGGACATCTTGCGGCATCACACAAAGCGAACTTCGGTGTGCGCGTGGCGCGACTCCGAAGGAGGATTTCATGATCACGCTCACCGAGAAAGCCGCAGAGAAGGTAAGGGAAATCGCCAAGGCCGAGAGCCTCGAGGGACAGGGCCTACGGCTTCGCGTCATCGGCGGAGGTTGCTCGGGCTTCTCCTACGACCTGTACTTCGAAGAGAAGCCCGGCGAGATGGACGAGACGTTCGAATCCAACGGCGTCAACCTGTTCGTCGACCCCCTCAGCGTCCAGTACCTGGAAGGCACGGAGATCGACTACGTCGAGACCCTGTCGGGCTCGGGGTTCAAGTTCAACAACCCGAACATCACCGGCACCTGCGGGTGCGGCTCCTCGTTCTCGGTCTGACCAAGACCCGGACCAGCATCTGCGCCCACGCCGTGGCTGCGCGCTACGGCAGCAGATCGCTGAGCTTGACCTCGAGATACGCGTTGTCCACGGCCCTCGTCCACGTGTCGCCCGTGCCGCTCTCGTAGGCCACGTGGATCACGAGATTCGTGGTGTCGTAGATGACCGCGAAGACGTTGCTGCTCATGCCCGCGACCTTCGCGATCTTCTCGCCCTGCTCGAGCCCGATCGGCACGCGCGCGCCCCCGTTGTCCGGAATGACCGTCGCGCCGTTCCACGTGAAGGCCTTCCCGTTGTAGTACGCGTCGATCATGTCGTGCTGGGTCGTGTACCGGCCGCGATAGCTCCCCGATAGGTGCATCTGGTGCGTCGCCGAGTCACCTTGCGGCCCGTTCGACGCGACCTGGTACTTCCGAACCCCGTACGCGAACGCATCGTCGCCCCGGAACAGCGCGCACGGCAAGCGCATCCCCACCTTGTAGGGCTTGCCCGCGGGATCGTCGATGAGAGCGCCATTCGCATCCAGCACGAACTGGCCGCTCGCATCGACCTGGAACGTGCGGATGTTCCCGTCGGCGTCGATCTCGTAGGTGTCGCCCTCGAGGTTGACCACCTTGGGATCGTCCTTGTTGTTCCACAGATGCGCCTGGGACCCGTCTTGGCCAAGCTCCACGAGGTACGCTGCCTCGGAACACTCCGGCGCTGGCCCGTACCGGAACGCCGAGGAGAAGATCCCCGTCGTCTCGGACGCCACGCCTTCCGCCGCGGCACCGCCTCCGCTCGGGTCGCCGTACGCCATCATCACGTTCGCCCCGATCGTCGTCGGACGGTTGCGCCCGTCGGCCACCTTGTTCTCGAAGTAGCCGAAAGCGTCGTTGATGTTCGCGGCATACTCGAGGATCTCGCGAGACTTGAGCGTGCCCGGCTCAGCGTCGAGGCGCTCGTGCACGCTGGTGGCGCCCACGTCGCCCAGCGCGATGCCCTTGACACTGATCCCGGCCAGCGCCCCGAGGAAGCCGACATAACCGATCGTCACGTGCGGCGCGCCGTTGTCCGGCACGAACACGGTCAGCAGACGGTAGTCCTGCAGCCCGATGTCCTTGTCCCAGTCGAGCAGCCGCGAGGCGATCTGACGGCCGTCCGTGCGATCGCCCCACACGGCGAAGAAGCTGCAGCTGAGCATGAGCTTGCGAAGGCTGCCGATGCGCTCGGCCGCTTCGTCGAGCTCGTTGCTGGTGGTCGCCACGCGGCAGGTTCGCTGGATCGGATCCAGGTTCGTCTCCGCGGTCAGGCCAAAGTACTTCGCGTAGCCTGTCGAGTATCCGCGCTGCACCAGGTCCTGGAACGGGCCGATGTCGCTGCCCATCGACGCCGACTGGGACAGCTCGGCCAGGAGCATGGCGGACTTGACGGCCTTGGAGATCTGCGTGGGGTCCTCCACGCCGGCCGCGGCCGCCCCGTCTTCCACACCGCGAAGCTCATCGAGGAACTCGGGCGGCGTGTAGGGCTCCATGTGGCCCCACGCGTCGTCGAGCAGCCCGCCCATCACGATGCCGACCACGGTCTCGCCCAGCCCCACCTGCTGCGCCACGTACGGGATGAACACGCCTTTCCACAGCGAGTCGATCTCGTCGTGGAGCAGGTAGCCGTACTGGAAGCCCATGTCGTAGTGCGATCCCTGCAGGCGCACGATCTGCAATCGTCCGTAGGGCGCATTCACTTCCGACAACACGCCCTTGTCCTTCCAGCGCACCACCGTGCCCACACCGATGTGCGGCGGCCCTTGCGGCGCCGGATCGATCGACGTGTTGTCGCTGCCGCACCCGACGAGCACCAGGCACGCGGCTGCCGCGATCCCCCACCCTGCCCGCCGCCGATATCGATCGTGAGCGCGTCCGATCATGTGTTGCCTCGTTTGTCTGTGCTGGTGTTGGTTCGGCCGGCGACGGCGCAGGCCGCCAGCCAACCAGGGATTGTCACGGGATTCGGGGCGATGCGCAACGGTGAGTGCGATGCGGAGACGATGACGCGCGGACGGTGCAACGGCTGCGGCAAGGCGACGACGCCGCGTACCGCGAAGCGCTCAAGCTTCACGGCGACGCCCTCTACACGTTCCTGGTGCGCCTGACCGGACGCCGAGAGCTGGCTGAAGATCTGTTCCAGGAGACCTGGCTCGCACTCGCACGCAGCGCCGCCAAGCTGCCGGCCGACACGCGACTCGGACCGTGGCTCTACACCGTGGCCCGCAACGCATTCCGCAGCCACCGGCGCTGGGCCTGGGTCGACGTGTCCCGGTGGCTGGTGGTCGATCAGGACGACGACGTGACGTCGAACGCACCGTCGCCCGAGGAGCTCGCGCTCGCCGGGCAGACGGCGGGTTGCGTGCATCGAGCGCTGGCCGAGCTTCGCCCGGCCGATCGGGAGATCCTGCTGCTGCACGCGATCGACGGGCTGGACGCCGCCGAGATCGCGACCATCCTCGACCTCGAGCCCGAGGCGCAGCGCCAGCGTCTTTCACGTGCGCGAAAGGCTCTCGCGCATCAACTTCAACGCATCGAAAAAGGAGAGCGACCATGACCGACTCCGCTCCTCCGGTCCCTCCCATCCCGAAGCTGGCAGCGCCTGCTGGCCTGCTCGACAGCGTCTCGCATCGAGGCTCGCTGCTGCTGCGCGAGCGTCGTCCCGCGCCATCCCATAGGCGCGCCCGCAAGCTCATCGCCGACGTCAGCCTCGCGACGTTCTGCCTCCTTCAGCTGTTGTGGTGCGCTCACATCGTCGGGCTGATTCCTTGATGCGCGCTCAGCGCGCGCCCACCGCCGCCACCGAACACGCGCTCGAACCCACGTAGTCGAGCGTCGAAGATCGAATGTCGACGAGCCGCACCGTCGATCCCGCGTCGACCGCAAGGACCAGGGCGTTGTTGTCGATCGATGGGACACACGACCACGCATAGGTGTCTTGCAACACGATGCTCTGGCTGCCCGCGTGCAGCACGCCCTGCCCCGCGACCAGCAGCTCGACTCCCTTGCACGACGACACCGCCGACGTCGCGGTCGATGATTCGAGCGGGATGGTGAGCTTTGCGGCGCCAGGACCAAGACGAAAGCCCGTCGAGTCCGGCGTGATGCCCTCGGCTTCGGTCACGTCGCCGCTCATCGTGCACTGGGCGCTGTTGCACGCGCGGTCGAGCAGGCGGGGCGAAGTGCCCTTGGGCGCGTGAAAGTCGAGCTCGCAAGCGGCGAGACCGAGCACCAGCACGAGCAGACGCATGCGACGATCAATCATGGGGCACGACCCAGAAGCTCAGCTGGAACCCGCCGACGTTGTAGCGCTCGCCGAGCTTGGACGGCGCCGAGGTCGATGCCCAGTACGCGCCTACACCGACGCCCAGGTGTGGGCCGACGATCGAAGCGTCGAGGCCGAACGCGGGGCCCCACGCAGCACGATCGACGCTCGACAGCCACAACCACGTGGCCGCGGCGCCGACGCGCGGGGAAAGGATGAACACGCCTCCCTGGAAGTCGCTCACGAACGGTGCCTGGGCGCCGAACAGCATGTCGCGCTCGTGCAGCCGCGGCGCGTAATCGGGCCTGTCGGACGACCATCCACACGCCAGCCAGGGCCCGGCGAACCACGGGTACCGAACCACGTAGGCGCCGTCGACGGACAGCCAGCCACGCGGGCTCAAGTGGTAGCCGTCCTGCTCGACGAGGTCATTGTGCGGGCTGCCCAAGCGACTGCCGATGCCGATGCCGAAGCGCACGAACCAGGTGTCGGGTCCGGTTCGATCGACGCGAGCCGGTGCTGGCGGGGGCGGCGGGTAGAGTGGCGGCGCGGCGTCTGCGGCGGAGATGCTCAGAGCGAGAAGTGCCCCCAAAGCCATGTCGTGACGGTACGCCGAGATGCGCACGCGCGCCAGCAATTGCACATCGCGGATTGACTGGCCGAGCGAGCGCTGCGTAGGGTCCGCCTACCCCGCAACCCCGAAAGGCGGTCAGCATCACGCGACTCTGCGTCGCGTCCGAGGAGAACGGCTCCATGTGGATGACAGCTCGAAACAGAATCTTCCTTGCGCTCGTTGCCTTGACCGCTGTCTTCGTGTCGAACTGCCATCAGAACCAGACCACGGGCGTCGTGTTTCCGGGACCGGCTGCGCAGAAGGACGCCGTGCGCGCTCTCAGGCAGGACGCTTCCAGCTACGCGCTGGTGACCGGCTCGGGCATCGTCGCCGTCGACGGCCGCCCAGCGAGTCGCCTTCGCGTGCGTGCGTCGTCTCCCTATCGGAAGGTCGTTTCCGTTCTGAGAGCCGAGGGTCTTCTCGCCGACGACAACGAAGTCGACCTCGACGCGTACCTGCTCGAGCCCGGAAGGCACGTCATCAAGGTCCGGTACGAAGCGACGGAGTTCGACCCCACCACCGGCAGGCACGAGGCGGTCGCTTCGACGGCTGATCAGGAGACGACCCTGGATGTCGCTGCCGGCCGGGCCTACAGCGTTGGCGGCATCGAGGTCGCGCGGGACCAGGTGGGCGGAGGCGGGCGCTGGGCGGTGCGCGTGTCCGAGCTGGGCGAGAGCCTGGAGCCAGTCGTTGCCACGTCATGCCCCGCAGGCATGGCTTCCATACCCGGCGGCAAGATTGCAATCCCCGACGCGCCCGGCTCCGCTTCCTTCCAGGCGTTCTGCCTGGATGTCACCGAGGTGACGGTCGACGCCTATCGGGCGTGCGTCGAGTCCGGCAAGTGCACCGCCACCGACGTCACGAGCGGCGACGCGTGCAACTACGCGGCGTCCGACCGCGGCAAGCATCCGATGAACTGCCTGGACTGGTCCGAGGCGAACGCGTACTGCCAGGCCCAGGGCAAGCGACTGCCGACCGAGCAAGAGTGGATGTGGGTCGCACTCGGCGGCGAGGAGAATCGTCGGAACCCGTGGGGACCGGCCGCGCCGAGCGGTCAGCTTTGCTGGTCCGGCGTGCAGAAGCGGGAGACCACGTGCAAGGTGGGCAGCTTCCCAGCCGGAGACAGCCGCTGGGGCGTCAACGATCTTGCCGGCAATGTCTCGGAGTGGACGTCGAGCAGCTACACTGCGCAGGATACCGGTCACCGCGTGCGAGTGGGGACGAGCTGGTCGAGCGATCGCGCGGTGTTCTTCCGGATGGGCGAAGCGACGACAGACCGGGATGCGACGCTGGGGGTTCGGTGCGCCAAGTAGGCGGTGGGCCTACGCGAGGGCGCGCGGCATAGCTGTTAGCAGTTTTCCGGGTCCTGCCTGCCCGGAGAACTAGCAACACTCGACTAGCAACACGGAATTCGAACAGAGAATGGCTACGTGCCGTGGTCGGCGTGACGCCGAGCTGTGTTCGCAGAAGCGGTCAGAATGGCGACGAGCTGGTCGGC